>JBGPNN010000034.1:0-20257 GCA_041487495.1 bacterium | reverse complement strand
CTCGACCGGTTCGACGGCCCGCAGCAGGACCGCCCCCGCTCGCCCCTGCGCTTCCGTGACCACGTTGGCGCAGTAGTGCATCCCGTACGTAAAGTACACGTAGGCTGCTCCAGGCCGGCCATACATGATGGCGCTCCGGGCGGTCCGGCGGTAGGCATGACTCGCAGGGTCACGGGGTCCACGGTACGCTTCGACTTCCACGATGCGACCCACGCGGCGGCCATTTGGTGTTTCGTGCACGAGCAGGTGTCCCAGCAGCGCGCGCGCCACCACGAGCGTATCGCGCGCGAAGAACCGCCGTGCCAGCGGCCGGTAGCCTCTCACGTGCCGCGCTCACTTCCGTCGGCGCGACCCGCCGGCGGCTCCCTTCAGCCGTCCCAGCAACTCACGAAGGGGTAACGTATTGATCACGTCCGTCGCCTCCACCCATCCGCGCCGCGCCACGGCGACGCCCAGCGGCATGTGCTGCATGTGCGCGCGGGTGTGCGCGTCGGTCCCGATGGCCAGCCGCGCGCCGCGCTCTTTGGCCAGGCGCACGTGGGTGTCCTTCAGGTCGAGCCGCTCTGGCGACCCGTTGACTTCGAGGGCGGTCCCCGTCTTCACCGCGGTGTCGACGATCGCTTCGATATCGAGGTCGTAGGGATCGCGCTGGGTCAGCATCCGGCCCGTGGGGTGCCCCAGGATGTCGACATGCTCGCTCTCCATCGCACGCCTGATGCGCGTCGTCATGGCCTCACGGCTCATCTTGAACCGCGTGTGCACCGAGGCGATGACCACATCGAGGTCCGCGAGCACCTCGTCGGGATAATCCAGCGACCCGTCAGCGGCTATGTCGCACTCCGTACCGATCAACACGGCCAGCCCGGCCGTCTCGGACAGGCGGCGGATGTGCGCGATGTGCTCACGCAGCTCGGCCACGGTGACGCCGCCGGCCATCTTGAGCGATTGCGAGTGATCCGTAATGCAGATGTACTCGTACCCGAGGGTCTTTGCCGTGCCGGCCATGGCCTCAGCGGTCTCGGACCCGTCGCTCCAGCGTGTGTGGATGTGGAGATCGCCACGGATGTCCTTCCCCTCGATCAAGGCGGGTAACCGGCCGCCGGCCGCCGCGTCGATCTCCCCGGCGTCTTCGCGCAGTTCGGGTGGAATCCAGGGCAGCCCAACCGCCTTGTAGACATCCTCCTCCGTCTTGCCGGCCACGCGCCGGCCGTCGTCAACCCGCCACACGCCGTACTCGTTGAGTTTCAAGCCCTTCTTGATGGCGCGCTCGCGCAGCTTCACGTTGTGCTCTTTGCTCCCCGTGAAGTACTGCAGCGCGGCGCCGTAGGCCGCAGGCTCCACCACACGCACGTCGGCCTGCAGGCTCACGTCGAGGATGACACTCGACCGGGTCGTCCCGTGCGAGAGCACCTGCGCCACTTCCGGCGCGTTCACGAATGCCGTCATCACGGCGTCTGGCTTCATGCTGGTCACGAGGATGTCGATG
This sequence comes from bacterium, assembly GCA_041487495.1. Taxonomy (GTDB): domain Bacteria; phylum Sysuimicrobiota; class Sysuimicrobiia; order Sysuimicrobiales; family Humicultoraceae; genus JBGPNN01. The sequence continues at coordinate 18,771 of JBGPNN010000034.1, read as the reverse complement.
TCGCCGACGGTCTCCTGCATGCGGCGGAGGCTGCCGGCGACGCTGATCTGCTGCACGCCGGTGACGGCCCGCAGGCGATCGACCAGTTCGGTGGCCACAGGCCAGACCACCCCGAGCGGCCGGCGCGTGCCGCTGCGCCGGAGCATCGCGATGCCCTTGAGGATGTTCTCCTCGGTTCGCTCCCCCATCCGCGGCAGGTCGCGAATGCGGCCGGCCTTCGCCGCGGCGTCGAGTTCATCGATTGACGTGATGCCGAGTTTCTCGGAGAGGATCAGCGCCGTCTTGGGGCCGACCTCCGGGACCTGCATCAGTGTCGTGAGCCCGGGCGGCAGTGATGCGGCCAGTTCCTCGTAATACATCATCGTCCCGGTCTTGAGGAACTCCTCGATCTTTTCGGCGGTGGCGCGGCCGATGCCGGGGATCGCGGTCAACTCGCCCCGTGCGGCGACCGCGGCGACGTCCTCGGTCATGGCCTCCAGGGTGCGGGCTGCGCGGCGGTAGGCATTGATGCGGAAGATCGATTCGCCCTTGACCTCCAGCATGTCGGCGATCTGGGCGAATCGCGCCGCGACGGACCGGTTCTGCATCGAGACGGCGTCAGAACTTCTTGTCGGGTCCGTACGGCTCGAACGACACCGGGATCGCGTTACGCAAGGTTTGAATGCCCTCCCGCTGGATCGCCGCCACGTGACCGGCAAACAGCGACCGGGTCAAGTCGTCCGCCACGCCTTTGGAGAGCGGCGAGGCCAGCAGGATCCCGACCAGGGCCGCCGACGCAAACAGGGCCTTGACCAACCCCATGCCCGCCCCAAGCAACTGCCCGGTCATTTCGGGCCGCTTGGCGCCGGGGAGGAAGCCGATCAACAGGACGATGAGCGCGTAGAGGAAGACGAACACCATTGAGAACCCGACGGTCCTCGCCCACTCGGTGGTGAACTCGGCGGAACTGATGAGATTATTCACCCACTTGCCGAGGGGATCTCCAACCGACGGCATCGCGACCGCGGATCCCACGTAGGCCACGAGCACTGCCACGGCCCCGAGCGCCGCCACCGTGAACCCTTTTAGCAAGCCTTGCAGGACAAACCAGATGGCCAGAGCCACCATGACCCAGTCCAGCCACGTCATCGCCCGCGCCCCCCTTCACTCATTCCCATACCCAGATGGCGTCACGTACCGACCATCAGAGCCGAATCGTCACCGGGAGGCGCTCCGGCAACGCCTCATGGACCCGCTGGATGATGCCTTCCACTTCTTCCCCCGTGAGCGTTCGATCCGGGGCCCGCAAGATCACCGTGTACGCCAGGTTGCGCTGCCCCGGCGCCAGGGGCGGCCCAGCGTAGACATCAAAGAGTTCGACGGCCTCCAGTAAGATTCCCACAACGTCGCGAATGGCGGCCTCGACGTCGGCGTGGGGCAGCGTCTGGGGTCCCACCACGGCCACGTCGCGGCGAACAGCGGGAAAGCGCGGCAGCCCGGTAAAACGCGGCTGCATCACGGCGCGGTCGAGGACCGGGTCCAGGGCGAGTTCCGCCACGAACGAGTGGCCCGGCAGGTCGAAGTGGGCGGCCACCTCGGGGTGGAGTTCGCCGGCAGCGCCAATCACCTGGTCGTCCATCCAGATCTCGCCGGCCCGATGCGGGTGCAGCCATGACCGGCGGGCCGGCACGATGCTCAGCAGCCCGGCCCGCAGTTCGTCGAACAGGGTTTGCAGCGCCCCCTTGAGATGATAGAAGGTGACGTCGCGATCCTCCGCGGTTTGACCCCACCCACCCGTCACCCACCGGCCGCGGATGGCCAGGGCGAGCGAGCGCCGTTCGTCGATGCCGCCCTTCGACGCGGGACTGAACACCCTTCCGATCTCGAAAAGATGGACGGCGTCCACGCGCCGGCTGACGTTCACCCGCACGGCCTCGAGGAGGCCGGGCAGCAGGCACGGCCGCAGGTGCGTGTGGTCGCTCGTCAGCGGGTTGCGCAGCGGGACCGGCTGCCGCCAGGGATCGGCGTCACCGAGGCCGAGGCGCTCCAACAAACGAGGGTTCAACAGCGAGATGGTGAACGCCTCGGTCAGCCCTGCCCGGATGAGCGCGTCGCGGGCAGAGGCCTCGCCCTCCAGGCGCGGCGCGCGACGGCCCTGCGACATGACCTCGACCGGCAACGCTTCGGGGATCCGCTCGTATCCGTAGTGGCGCACCACTTCCTCGATCAGGTCCTCCTCGCGCTCCAGGTCACGGCGGCCGACCGGAGGGACCGCGTGGATGACGTCGCCCTCGCGGCGCAGTTCGACCCCCAGCCGCGTGAGGATCGCTTCGGCATCGGCGGCCGGGACGGTCATCCCCAGGACCCGCTGCAGCCGCGGCAGGCGCAGCACGATCGTCGGCCTCGGCACCCGCTTCGGGTACGCGTCCACGGCGGCTCGCTGCACACGGCCGCCGGTGAGCGTGGCGATCAATTGCGCGCAGCGACGCGCCGCGCGGGCGGTGCCCTCAGGATCGACGCCTCGCTCGAACCGCGCGCTCGCCTCCGTGCGCAGGCCCAGGCGCCGGCTGGTGCGCCGGACACTCGCCGGCGCGAACGACGCCGCCTCCAGCAGGATCGTGCGCGTGGTCGCGCTGATCTCGGTCTCCCCGCCGCCCATGATGCCGGCCAGGGCGACGGGACGGCGCGCATCAGCGATGACCAGCATCTGGCGGTCGAGGTCGCGGCTGACCCCGTCGAGCGTCACCAGGCACTCCCCCGGGCCCCCCGGCCGCACGACGATCCGCCGCTCGGCCAGCGTGTCCATGTCGAAGGCGTGCAGCGGTTGCCCCCATTCGAACATCACATAGTTTGTCGCATCAACGATGTTGTTCACGGGCCGGACCCCCACGGCCTCCAGGCGAGTGGCCAGCCACGCGGGCGACGGCTGCACCGAGACACCGCTGATCACGTGCGCGATGTACCGGGCGCAGAGGTCCGGATCCGTGATCTCCACCGACGTGACGGTGGCCGCCGGAGGGTCGTGCTCGTCCAGACGATCTTCGGGTAGCCGCACGTCTCGCCGGTGAGCGGCGGCCAGCTCACGGGCGATCCCGATCAGGCTGAGCAGGTCGGGACGGTTGGACGCGATCTCCAGATCCACGACGGCGTCGCCACCAACGTGCTCCACGGACTCCACGCCCAGCCCCAGCATCGGGAGCTGCTCGACCAGCGCCTCAGCGGCTTCGGGCACCGCGACGTACTCCCGGAGCCACGACAGTGGGGCCTTCATCAGAATTGCTCCAGCAAGCGCAGGTCATTTTCCCAGAATAGCCGGATATCGGGGATGCCGTAGCGGACCATGGCCGGACGATCCACCCCCAGGCCGAATGCGAACGCCGTATATCGCTCCGGGTCGATACCGGCCATCTCCAGCACCCGTGGGTGAAACATGCCGCACCCGCCGAGCTCCAGCCACCGACCTTCGAACGTCACAGCCAGCTCGGCGCTGGGTTCGGTGAAGGGGAAGTAACTCGGCTGGAACCGTGTCCGCGTCTGCGGGCCAAACATCTCGCGCGCAAATGTGGCCAGCACGCCCTTGAGGTCGGCAAACGTGATGCCCGCACCCACCATGAACCCGTCCACCTGATGGAAGACCGGCATGTGCGTGGCGTCCACCGTGTCACGCCGGTAGCACCGGCCGCTGCTGACGACGCGCATCGGCGGCCGCCGCCCCACCATCACGCGCGTGTCGACGGCTGTCGACTGCGTGCGCAACAACAGGTCGTCGCCCAGATAGAAAGTATCTTGCGTGTCGCGGGCCGGATGATCGATGGGCATGTTGAGGCGCTCGAAGTTGAACTCCTCGGTCTCCACCTCGCGCCCCTCGACGACTTCAAACCCAAGCCCCATGAAGATGCGCTCGACTTCTTCGAGCGTCCGGCGCAGCACGTGGCGCCGGCCCACCGGGCCGCGGAGACCGGGTAACGTGACGTCGATGTGTTCGGCTGCGAGGCGCGCCGCGGTCACCGAAGTCGCAAGTTCGGCCGCCCGCGTGGCCAGCGCCTCCTCGATGGCGGCGCGCGCCGCGTTGAGCCGCGCACCCAAGGCCGCGCGCTCCGTCTCGGGCAGACCGGGCAGGCCCGCCATCAAACCGGGCAGTGTCCCGCGGCGACCGAGGGCAAGACGGCGCACGCCCTCGAGATCCTCGGGTGTCGCCGCACCGCGCAACGCGGCTGTGGTCTCTGCGATTAGCCGATCGACATCATCGGCCACCTCACGCCTCCCCAAAATACTACAGCGCTTTCGTCTCAGGGACGAAAGCGCTGCGCTTCCGCGGTACCACCCTCATGGATCGGCTGTATCCGATCCGCTCGTTCCCGGATATCGGCGGGATACCGGCCGGGTCTAGTGGCGCGCACTGTGCGTTCGACCCGGCGACTCAGGAGCGAATTTCCCGCGACCACACTCGAGGGGGCTTGCAGTCGCCGGCCCCCACTCCCTTCCCCCGTGCGCGCGGCACAAGGCGAGCCGGTCCCGCGGTACTTCTCTCCGTCAACGTCCTGCGTGCGTCAGTTCATCGATAGCCAGACCATCTGCATCGCCTTCACACGCCGTCTGTAGCCGAGGTAGGCCCAGACCGATCCGGTCGCTTCGAACAGCCGCCAGCACAGCTCGGCAGACCAGCCCGGTTCCACTGCGCTCCTCCCGACGACCCGACGCTGCCGGAAACCCGCAGCAGATCAGCGCTTCAGACCGTCGACGTGTTGGCGCGAGTATAGCACACGCGGGGAAATTCTCGCAAGAAAAACTCGGACGACTCGCGGTCCGCGGACACAACGACGTTGCGTCGCTGCGCGCATCACGCACGAGCCCGGTGGGCGACTTCATACAGGAGCAGCGCGGCGGCGACGGCAACGTTGAGCGATTCGACCGGTCCGAGCAAGGGGATCCTCACACGCACCCCGGCGCCGGACCAGACCGGATCCGGTCCGCGGGCTTCGCTCCCGACGACGATGGCAACCGGACGCGCCACCGGCGCCTCGCGATAGTCGAGCGACCCGTGGGCGTCGGCGACGAGGACGCGGACACCGCGCTGCGACAACGCGCCGGCCAGGGACGCCGCGTCCATCGATAGTACTGGAAGACGGAATGCCGCGCCCATCGTCGCGCGCAGCACTTTGGGATTGAACGGATCGACACTGCCGGTGGTGATGGCGATCGCGGTCGCGCCGGCCGCCAGGGCGGTACGCATCATGGTGCCCAGGTTGCCGGGATCGGTCACCTGATCGGCGATCAACAAGAACAGGTCGGGCGCCGCCAGGAGCGCGTTGGAGACCGGCGGGGTTCTCCGGGCGATGGCCACGATCCCCTGACTGGTATCTACCTGGGCGGCGGCCTGGACCACGCGTGGCGTTGCGGCGTGTACGCGCGCGCCGGACGCCTTCAGTCGCGCGACCAGCGCGGCGCCGCGCGCGTCGGCTGTATCGCCAGCAGCCAGCGCCTCGTCGATGGTGACGCCGGCCTCGAGCGCCTCTTCGATCAAGCGGTACCCGTCTAATAGCATGCGACCTTCCGGATCGCGGTGGCGGGGTGCGGCCACGCGCCGGAAGGTCGCGACGAGCGGGTGACGTGTAGAGGTGATTACAGCGAACTCTCCAGCTTGGACAGTTGCCGGTTCTCACCGACAACCACGAGCACATCGCCGGCGCGGAGCTGCGTCTCGCCGTCGGGGGAGATGAGCAGCTGCCCGTCGCGGCGGATCAGCAGCACGCTGACGCCGTATTTGACCCGAAGGTCGAGATCCTTGAGCGAGCGGCCGGATAGCCGGTCAGGTACGCTGAGTTCCTCGATCGAAAACGTCGGCGACACTTCCATGACGTCGATCACGCCGGGCGACGCCAGCAGGTGCGCGATCCGCGCGCCCATCTCGCGCTCGGGACGGACGATCAGATCAGCACCGACGCGCTCCAACACTTTCGCCTGCAGGTCATCCACAGCTTTGGTGATGATCCTCTTGCATCCCAGCTCCTTGAGGAGGAGCGTGGTGAGAATGCTTTCCTGGATGAAGTCGCCGATCGCGACGACGACCGCGTCAAAGTTCGCGATCCCCACGCTGCGCAGCGCGTCCGCGTCCGTCGTATCGATCTGCACGGCGTGGGTGACTTCGTCGGCCACATGGCGCAGCGCTTCCTCGTCTTTGTCGATGGCCATGACCTGATGCCCGAGCTGTGTCAGCGTAGCAGCGACGCTCCGGCCGAAGCGTCCCATTCCGATGACGGCATACTCACTCATCGATGAACTCCCATCGCTCCGCGCGTGGCGGGATATCTCCTGTGTTATCCGAGGTACACTCGCTCTTCCGGATACCGGACGTGCGGCTGGTGCTGCCGTCGCGTCAACCCGAACGCCATGGTCAGCAGGCCGACGCGGCCACTGAACATCGTCGCCATCACGATTAACCGGCCCCAGGTCGAGAGTTCGGGTGTGATCCCGGTCGAGAGGCCCACCGTGCCGAAGGCCGAGGTGACCTCGAACAGGCTCGACAGAAAGTCCCGGCCCTCGACCTGGACCAACAGCACCGTCATCGTGGCGACGAAGGCCACCGAGACCAGCGCGATCGTGACGGCCCTGTAGACCACGACCACCGGCAACCGCCGGCGGAAGAGCACCGGATCGCTGGTTCCGCGGATCGTGCTCCAGATGACGGCCAGCGGCGCGATGAAGGTCGTGGTCTTGATGCCGCCGCCCGTACCCCCGGGCGAGGCGCCGATGAACATCAACGCGACCATCAGCATGAGCGTCGGCTGTGTCAGGGCGCCAATCTGGACCGTGTTGAACCCGGCCGTGCGCGGCGTCACCGCCTGGAAGAAGGCCGCCAGCGCCTGCGCCGGCACCGGCAGCGCGGCCAGGGTCTTGGCGTTGTGGAACTCCAGCAGCCAGATCAGCAGCGCGCCGCCGCCGATGAGGACAGCGGTCGTCAGCAGGACGGTCCTGGAGTGCAGCGTCATGCGCCGCGACCGCAGGTCGAGCAGCACGCTAAACCCCAGACCCCCCACAATGATCAGACCGGCAATCGTGAGCGAGATCACCGGATCGGCTGCGTATGCGGTCAGGCTGCGAAATTGTCCCATCAGGTCGAAGCCCGCGTTGTTGAACGCCGAGATGCTGTGAAAGATCCCCAAATACATGGCCCGCCCCACCGGCACCTCGCGCACCCAGCGCAGGGCCAGGATTGCGGCACCGGTCGCCTCGATCGTCAGCGCGACCAGGACAATGCGTTTGGTGAACCTGACGACGCCGCCGGTCTGATAGAGGCTGTGGGCTTCCGTCAGGACGATCCGTTCCCGCAGCCCGATCCGCCACCCAAGCAGCATGGCCAGCAGCGCCCATGAGGTCATGTACCCAAATCCGCCGAGCTGGATCAGCAGCAGGATCACCAGTTCGCCAAAGGCGGAGTAGTGGTCCGCGGTATCGACGACGACCAGACCGGTCACGCACGTGGCCGAGTTGGCGGTGAAGAGCGCGGTGAGGAATGGCGTTGGGCGGCCGGATTCGGAGGCGACCGGCAGGCTCAGCAGCACGCCGCCCGCCAGGATGAGCGCGGCAAACCCAAGGATGATTGTCTGGGCGGGGCTGAGCCTCAGCCGGGCCGGATTCAGACGCTGTGGCAGGGCGACTCCCTCAAGAAGTCAGGGCCGGTTCATCCCCGGCCCGACCGCTCGCCGCGAAGAACTCCGCGGCTACGAGTGTAGACGCTCCTTGGCCCTGGCAACGAGCTGGTCAAACGCGGCGCGATCGCGGATCGCGAGGTCGGCCAGCATTTTTCGATTGATGGCGATCCCGGCCTGGCGCAGCCCGCTGATCAGCCGGCTGTAGGAGACGCCGCTGCCGCGCGCCGCCGCGTTGATGCGCGTCACCCACAGGCGCCGGAACTGGCGCTTGCGCAACCGCCGGTCGGCCAGCGCCTTCGCCAGCGCCCGCGTGACGTACTGGTTGGCGAGTTTGTACCAGCGGCTCTTCGCGCCCCGGTACCCGCGGGCCAGACGGAGAATTTTCTTGTGCCGGCGCTTGACGGTGACCCCGCGTTTGATCCGTGCCATGACCGTCCCACCTTCCGTGTGTGAAAAACGCTGCGCGCGCGGGTGATCAGGTGCCGGGGAGCAACTCCCGGATCGCCCTTTCGTCCACCGGGTGTACCAGCGTCCTGGTGCGCAGCGACCGCCGGCGCTTGGGCCGCTTCTTGACCTTCAGGTGGCCCCCATGCTGGCGTCCCCGCGTCAATTTCCCGCCCCCCGTGACGCCGATGCGCTTCGCGGTGCCTTGATGCGTCTTCATCTTCATTCGCTATCCCTTCTTCGGGGTCATGATCATGATCATGTTGCGGCCCTCCAGCAACGGGATGCGCTCGACGACACCGACGTCCACGAGGTCCTGGGCCATGCGCACCAGGAACGCCTCCCCCACCTTGGGGTGGGCCATCTCGCGGCCGCGGAACCACATCGCCACGCGCACCTTGTTGCCCTCTTTCAGGAACTCTCGCACCTGCCTCGTCTTGACCTGGAAGTCGTGCTCGCCGATCTTCGGGCTCAGACGCATACCCTTCAGGTCGCCGCCCTTGGTTTTCCGGTGGGCTTCGCGATCCCGCTTGGCCTGTTCGTACTTGTACCGCCCGAAATCCATGATCTTACAGACCGGTGGGGCGGCCGTAGGGGCGACCTCGACCAGATCCAGCGAGTGCTCCTGAGCCTTGGCCAGGGCCTCGCGTGTCGGGACGACGCCCAGTTGCTCGCCGTTTGGCCCGATCAACCGCACTTCCCGAACCCGAATCCTATCGTTGATCCTTGTCTCGCGCTCGATGCCCTCTCGCCCTCCTCAACAATCTGGAGTGGAAATATGGCCGCCAACGGGGAAAGTAGAACAGGGACGGCATGAGCCATCCCCGCAGCCTCGCCGGTACCACGGCAACCCGAGACGCACCAAACCGTTCGGGAGGGCGCTCGGGTGAGAAGCGGATGGCTTCTACTTCCGCCTGCACGACCGGACGGAGTATAGCACCGGGCGGCGAGTAGCGTCAATCATGCGAACGACGGGGACGCCCGTGTGAAGACCCCAAGAGGGGGATCGGCATGATGACACCGAACGAGTGTAATGTATGAGCGAACGCCCGCCGGTGCTCAAGGCGCCGGCCTCGGCGCTGACGGCGATCAGCGCCACCATCTTCAAGAGTTTAGCCGACATCGGCCGGGCCGCGGCAATGATGCGCCAGGCCTTCGGGTGGATGCTCCGTGGTCGGCTCGAGCTCGCTGAGACCATCGAGCACATCAAACGCATCGGCTGGGACTCGGGGTTGATCATCCTGGTGACTGGGACCTTCAGCGGCATGGTCCTCGCCTTCCAAACGTCCAGTACGTTCCTCAAGTTTGGCGCGCAAGGGTACGTTGGGGGTCTCGTCGGCGTGTCACTCGCCCGAGAGGCGGCACCGATCTTCACGGCGATCACGTTGGCCGGCCGGGTGGGCGCGGGCATTGCGGCTGAGATCGGCACGATGACGGTCACGGAGCAGGTCGATGCGCTACGCGTCCTCGCGACGGATCCGGTCCGGTTTCTCGTCGTGCCCCGCGTGCTCGCCGCGGCGCTGGCATTTCCGGCGCTCACGATCCTGGCCAATATCGTGGGCGGGATCGGCGGATACCTTGTGGCCACCGGCGCGGGGATCCATCCGGGCACGTTCACGGCGTCCCTGCGGCAGTTCCTCTATACCTACGACATCTTTGTCGGCCTGATGAAGGCCGGCGTCTTCGGGATGATCATCACCGCGGTGGGATGCTACTACGGCCTACAAGCGACGGGAGGGGCCGATGGGGTGGGCCGGGCGGCTACTGGCGCCGTGGTCACCGCCATCGTCATGGTCCTGGTCACCAACTACTTCTTGAACCTGATCTTCTTCAGGACCTAGGAACCGCCATGGCGACGCGCACACCCCTTCCCGCCGTCCCGGCCTCCCCAGAGGCCGCGGCCGTCGCGGATGCCGTCGTGTCCGTACATGACCTGTGGAAGAGTTTCGGTGCCACGGTGGCGCTGGCCGGTGTTTCACTGACCGTCCACGGTCGCAGTATCCAGGTGATCATGGGTCCCAGTGGCTGCGGCAAGAGCGTGCTGCTGAAGCACTTGGTAGGCCTGGTGCGCCCCGACCGCGGCGAGATCTTTGTCTTCGGCCAAGCGGTTCACCGCATGCGTGAGGCCGACCTCGACGCGCTGCGCATCCGGCTGGGTGTGGTGTTCCAGGCCTCGGCGCTGTTCGATTCCCTCACGGTGGCTGACAACGTAGGCTTCCCGCTCCGCCGGCACCGCCGCATGTCCGGAACCGAGATCGCCGCACGGGTGGCCGAGTTGCTCGCCAAGGTAGAGATGACCGGCACCGAATCCAAGATGCCCGCGGAGTTGTCCGGCGGCATGCGCAAGCGCGTGGGCATCGCGCGCGCGCTGGCGCTGGACCCATCCCTCATCCTGTATGATGAACCCACGGCCGGACTCGATCCGCTGACGGCTCGGACGGTGGATGATCTGATCCTGCGCCTCCGCGAGGACCTGGGAGTGACGTCGATCGTGGTGACCCATGATCTGGACAGCGCGTTTCGCCTGGCCGACCGGCTGGCCGTGATGGACGCCGGCCACCTGCTGGCCGCGGGCGCGCCCGAAGAGATCCGCGCATCGGCGCATCCGTTCGTCCGCCGCTTCCTCGCCTCACACGTGGGGGTCGGACAGACATGACGTCCGAGGTGAAGACCGGAGCGTTCATTGTCGGGGCACTCGTGCTGCTGTTCGTGGCGGTCTCGTTCTTGGGCGGGCTGGTCCGCGACCAGGGGTACGAAATCATCGTCCGCGTCACGAACGCCGGCGGTTTGATCAAAGATGCCCAGGTCCTGATGGCCGGCATCGACGTGGGCAGGGTGACCGATCTCCGGCTGAATCGATTCAACCAAGCCGAGATTGTCCTCCGCATCCGGTCCGGCGTGTCTATCCCCACCGGCTCCCGCTTCTCCCTGGCCACCCAGGGTCTCCTCGGCCAGCCATACGTGACCATCTCGCCGGGGCCGCCGGGTGCACCGCCCATGCCGCCGGGATCGGTCATCGCGGGCGAACCCCCGTTCACGGTCGAGGATTTGTACGCGCGGGTGACCGCGGTCGCGCTCCGCGCAGAGGAGACGCTGACGAACCTCAACCGGCTGATCGGCGACCCGGCGCTGGCCCGGGATCTGAGCGAGACCGTCCACAACGCGAAAGAGGCGACCGACGTCGTCCGCCAGGCCGCGGAGCATGTCCGCGAAATCGCCATCAACGTCGAGCGGACGACCCGCGTGCTCGACCGCTCCGTGAGCAGTGACGTGCCGGCGATCGCGAAGGAGCTCCGGGGCATGTCGGGCGACCTGGCGGAAGCCGCCCGCGAGGTCCGTGCGCTGGTTCATGACGTCGCCGCCGATGGCCGGACCGCCGCCCAGGTGCGCGACACGATCGGCGCCATCCAGCACACGACCCAGCGGATCGAGAAGATGGCCAACGATCTGTCCGGCGTGATCAACGAGCAAGAGGTTCGATCGGTGCGTTCATCGATCACGGAGGCGCAGTCGGCGGTGACCGAGGCGCGGCAGGCGGTGGGCGAGGCCAGGGGCCTGATCAGCCGGGCGAACACCGTGATCGATCGCGTCGGCCGGCTGCTCCCCGACCGTCTCGAGCTGCCGGGTATCCGCAGCTCCTATCGTCTGGAGTACGAGATCTACTATGCCTCACGGGTCGGGAACGACGTGACCTTCACGTTGCTGCCCGACGCGCCGCGCCGGTACATCTTCTCCTGGAGGGACATCGGGCAGACCAACCGGCTGGGCCTTCAGATCGGCAACCAATTGAACACCGCCCTCACCGTGCGGTGGGGGCTCATCGACTCGCAGGTGGGCGTGGGGCTCGACTACCGGGCATCGCCATCCACGATCTACTCGGCGGACCTCTACAACCTCAACCAGATCACGCTCAACCTCTATGCTCACTACTTCCTGCAGAACGACTACGGCATCTCGCTCCGGGCGAGCAGCATCCTCCAGAACCCGATCCTCGGGATCGGATACTTCCGCCGCTTCTAGAAAACTAAGAGAGCACTGCGATTCGCAGTGCTCCCAAGATGAAGCACGGCCTGTGCTTACCTCTTCTTCTTGGCCGCCTTCTTCTTCGCCACGCTGATCGCCTCCTCTCCGAACCCGCCGTCGGGAACCCGATCGAATCATTCCCGTTGTTCGGGATCATATTATTCGCGAACCGTCGCAAATTTCCTGCCACTCGGTTTGATCTTGCGTGAAAATTCTTTCCCAATGCGCGACTGTCTTAGACGTCGAGCACCCTGCGGAAGCCGGCGACGACACCCGGGACGTCCTCCGGCGTGATGTGGCGGTGAGTCACCAGCCGCAGCCGGCGCGGACCGATCACCGACACGCGGATCGCTCGACCCCGCAACGCCTCGGCGAAGGCTCGCGCGTCGCGCTCGAGGTCGAGCCGCACCATGTTCGTCTGCACGCGCGCCAGGTCCACGCGCACCCCAGGGACGGCCGCCAGCCCATCGGCCAACAGTCGGGCCACGCGGTGATCGTCGGCCAGCCGGTCGATCATCTGCTCCAGCGCCACGATCCCGGCAGCCGCAAGCACACCGGCCTGACGCATGCCGCCGCCCAGCATCTTGCGGAAGTGCCGCGCGCGGCCCATCGTCTCGCGGTCGCCGCACAGGAGCGATCCGACTGGGGCCGACAACGCCATGGACAGACAGAAGGCGAAGGTGTCGGCGGAGGCGGCGAGCCTCGCGGCCGGCACGCCGAGGGCGATCGCGGCGTTGAAGATTCGCGCACCGTCGACGTGCACCCGGAGGCCGCGCCGGTGGGCGGTGGTCGCCAGGTCATCGACCTGCTCAACCGTCGCCACCGTTCCGCCGTGGCGGTTGTGCGTGTTCTCCAGGCAGACGAGCCGCGCGGGCGCGACGTGATGGTCCGGCGGCCGCAGCACCGATTCGAGTTGGGCTCCGCTGATGTGCCCCCACTCGGTCTCCAGCGGCCGCGGCAGCGTCCCGGCGACCGCGGCCAGCGCTCCCGCCTCGAGGTTGTAGATGTGCGCCTGCGCCTCGGTGATGACCTCGTCGCCTTTCTGGGTCTGGCTCATGACAGCCAGGATATTGGCCATGGTACCCGTCGGGACAAACAGGGCGGCTGCCTTCCCTACGTGCCCGGCCGCCAGCGCCTCCAGCGCATTGATCGTCGGATCCTCGCCGTACACGTCGTCGCCGACCTCCGCACGGGCCATTGCCTCCCGCATCGCCTCAGTCGGCAGGGTGATGGTGTCGCTGCGAAGATCAATCGTGCGGGCGTCCCCTGCGCGGCTCGTCGCACTCAATGTCGGCTCACTCTTCATGGGCAGCCTTGGAGGCGGCGTAGAGGCCGATCCCGCGGCCGGCGACAGCGGAGCCCACGTATGCCAGGACGACGAACAGCACGAACTTGACCCCGAAGGTGAGCAGCGCTGCGCTCGCCTCCACCGACGGGGACGGGGTGGCCAGTTGCCCGATCACCCCGGATGCCGCGAGGTCACGAAAGGCCATGAAGAAGACCACCACGAGAAAAGCGATGCCCAGCACGAACACGCCCAACCCCAGCCACTTGGCGGTGGCGTCGTCCGCGGGCCGCACGTTCTGCATCCTGTGCCTCCCTGCCGTGAATTCGCGCTCGTCTACCCGTGCGCGCCGGCGAGCGCAGAGCCGCAGGGACAGGTACGCTCGGCGGGCGTCGCGGCGATGATGCCGGCCAGCAGGTCTCTGAGCCGGCCCAGGTTGGCGCGGAACGCGTTCAGCACGTCTTCGGCGGTGACCGGCGTGACGTTGGGGTCCCCCTCGACGCCGACGTCGTAGTCGGTGATCAGCGAGATGTTCAGGAAGCACAGCTCGGCCTCGCGGGCCAGTACGGCTTCGGGGTATTGCGTCATGTTGATGACTTCCCAGCCGGCCGCCCCGAACCAACGGCTTTCAGCTTTCGTGGAGAACCGTGGACCCTGGATGACGACCACGGTGCCGGTTCGGTGAGCCGGCAGTTTCTGCCGTTGTGCCACCTCCCAGCCGACGCCGCGCAGCTGCGGGCAGTACGGCTCGGCCATGCTGATATGAAAGACCTCCGGCCCATCGTGGAAGGTATCCCTCCGGCCGCTGGTGCGGTCCACCAGCTGGTCGCAGAACACGAACTCGCCGGGTTTGACGCGCGGCTGGAGGCTGCCGGCGGCCGCCGGCGCCAGGATCCTCGTGACCCCGAGCTTCTTCATCGCGGCGACGTTGGCGCGGTAGTTGATCGTGTGCGGCGGAAACTGGTGCCTCCGGCCGTGCCGGGGCAAGAAGGCCACGCGCCGTCCGCCTAACTCTCCGACCGTAATCACATCGCTTGGCGGGCCGAATGGGGTCTCCACTTTCAGTTCTTCAGCGTCCTCGAGCAGCGAGTAGAATCCCGAACCGCCAAACACACCGATCTCCGCGACAGCCATCTCGACTCGGCACCTCAGCAGGGGTCGAAGGTAAATCAGGGGCTCATCGTGTGGCATTCTGCGAGCGCGGCACCCCCTCCTCCACTCGCGCGCCCACCGCCGCTGCTAAAGCCGGCAGTATCCGTTCGGCAGGACCATGGAGGACGACCGCGGCACGACGGTCGTAGGGTGTGGCCTCCTGGTTAACGATCACGAGCCGGCCGCCCCGGTCCAGCGTCTCCTGCGGGAGCCAACCGGCCGGCGTGACCTGCAGCGACGATCCGGCCACCAGCATCACATCGCTCGCACGGGCGGCCAGCGTCGCGGCGGTCCATGCACGCTCGGGCAGAAGGTCCTCGAAGAGCACGACGTTGGGCTTGAGCATGGCCCCGCAGGTCCGGCACCGCGGCAAATCTCCCGCCTCGAGCGCCTCTCGAATGATCTCGATGGGACGCACGGTGAGGCAGCCGACACACAGCGCCTCACGGAGGTTGCCGTGCAGTTCGATCACCTGCTGCGCGCCGGCAACCTGGTGCAGGCCGTCAACGTTTTGGGTGATCACGCCGTGCATCCGGCCGGCCTTCTCCAGGGCGGCCAGGGCGAAATGGGCCGGGTTGGGCGTGGCGAGACCAAGGACGTCGATCCGCTTCCGGTAGAACGCATAGAACTCCTCCGGACGCTGTTCGAAGGCGGAGCGCGACGCGACCGCCATGGGATCGACCCCGGCCCACAACCCCCCGGGCGAGCGGAAGTCCGGGAGGCCCGAAGCGGTGCTGACGCCCGCGCCGGTCATCGCCACGGCGTGGCCGGCGGCCACAAGCAGCGCGGCGGCCGCGTCGAGCTCCGCGGACCAGTCCGCGCTCATGCGGTCACGGCTACCAGGCCTGTTCGAAGAGGGCGACCATCTCCTCGTACTTGGTCGCGCGGGGGTTGACCTGCACGTTCCCGCTCTTCATCGCGTCGGCCGCCATCGCCGGGATCGCGTCGCGCGTGACGCCAACATCGCGGAGCCGCTCAGGGATGCCCACATCCCGACACAGCTGCCGGATGGCGTCGACGGCGACGACCGCGGCCGCCCTCGGCGAGAGATCGTCGACCCGCTCACCCAGCGTGGCGGCCACCTGGGGAAAGGTGTCGAGCCCCCCGGGGAGGTTCCACTCCATGATATAGGGCAGCAGCAGGGCGTTCGCGACGCCGTGCGGCACGTTGAAGTAGGCGCCGACGGGATGAGACATGGCATGCACGTTGCCCAGTCTCGTCCGGGTGAACGCCATCGCGGCCATCATGCTCGCGAGGAGCATCTGCGTGCGGGGCTCGAGGTCACGGCCGTTGGCGTAGACCCGGCGGAGGTTTGCGCCGATCAGCCGGATCGCTTCGAGCGCCAGCGCCTTCGAGAGCGGATGGTAGAACGTGTTCGTGTAGCATTCGACAGCGTGCGTCAGGGCGTCCATGCCCGTGGCCGCCGTGAGTGGCTGCGGCATACTGATCGTCAGTTCAGGGTCGCACACCGCCGCCCGAGGCAGCAGGTGCTGACTGCCGACCGGCATCTTGAACTTCCGCTGGCGATCGGTGATGACGGAGAACACCGTCACCTCGCTGCCGGTGCCCGACGTCGTGGGGATGCAGACGAGCGGCGTGACCGGTCCGGGTACTTTGCCCACGCCTTCGTACTGCTGGATCGGACCGGGATAGGCTGCCAGCAGCGCCACCGCCTTGCCGACGTCCATCGCGCTCCCGCCGCCAACCGCGAGCACCCACCCGCTGCCGGATTTCCGGAACACGCCGAGGCAGCGTTCCACCGTCTCGACACTCGGGTTGGGCTCGACGTCGGTGAAGGCTTCGGCGCGACGGCCGCTCAACTCGACCTGAGCCGTTACTCTCTCCAGGATGCCGGCCGCGGCCACCCCCGAATCCGAGACGACGAGCGTGCGCTCGGGCAGCGCAGCCACCACCTCCGGCAGGCGTGCCAGCGTCCCCGCCCCAAAGGTGACTTCCGTCGGATGGGAGTACGTGAAGAGCGCCGGCCGCATGATCAGCCTCGGGAGTGATCGTTGTCGGTCCGCGTCCGCCGCAGCCTCGCGATGTAGAGGCGGGCGGCCGCCTCCATTGACGCCGCCCGGGCGGCCGCTTCGGCGGGCTCTTCGATCCGCCAGCGGTCGGCGGCCGCGTATTCCGCGTCCTCCATCACCTGCTCGGGCGGCGGCTGCCGCCTGATGAAGGCCACGACCGCGGCCGGAAGCCTGCCGAGTTGGTGCTCGATCGCCGGGATCCGTCGCAGCACCACTTCGGCGACGAACCCCGCGAGGGCGAGGCTGGTGAACAGTGGCCAGACCGGTCTGGAGCGACGCACAGGATTGAGGGGCGGCGCCAGGGCGTCGGCAGGTTTCGAAATTACGCGGGCGCCTCCGGCTTCAACCAGGTAGGCGATCAGCGCACGATTCAGCCCCACCTGGCGAAGTTCGGGGGAGTACGGCACCGCCAGCGGGAGCGACGAGCGGCCCACCGGCCGGCCGCCCTCCGTCGCGACCATGGTGATCAGGTACGCCCCGGCCGGCGGCAGCGGGAAGGTCGCCTCGTACCAGCCGGGCCGTGTCTGGGTCAAGTTGACCCGCGACATCGCGGTTCGCTCACCGGCGACCGTGGCCGACGCGGTCCATGAGACGATCGGCGATCCATCGGCCGTGCGCGCGTCGAGCACGACCCGTACGTGGTCCTCTTCGATCGCCGCGTGCACGTCCAGCGGGCCGGTCTCCCGGCTCATCGTCCAGCGCACGACCTGTGACCAGAATCGCGCCGCGTGAGGCCAGCCCGCCCACTCGGTCGTCCAGCGGTTGCGCGCGTCGGTCGTGATGACGGCGGCGCGACCAAGCCCGTAGGTCCACGTGGCCACGATGGGATCGTCCTGATGGGACAGCAGGGCGACGTCGGCCGCCGGCTTGGGTGCCGTGGCCAGGTACCCGCGCAGCGCGGGGATCGCGCCGAGATCAGCCAACAGGGCCGATGTGCCGGTGGCCTTGGGCACGAACCGCTCTTCGATGACATAGGCGCGGGTCGCGAGGAGAGCCTCCGCGGTCAGGATCTGAGGGATGCTGTAGAGGTCTTTGGCCACGTACGAGCGGCCACGGCCCCACGTGGCGATGTTCTTCATGATCTCCAAGTCGGCATCGCGGCCGACCGCGACGGTACTGATGGTCATCCGCTCATCGGCCATCGCGGTGGCCAGACCCTTGAAGTCGCCGGGATCCGTCTGCCCGTCGGAGAGGACGATGACGTGCTTCACCTTGGCCTCGACCCGGCGAAGCGCGTTGCGCGCCTCTTGCAGCGCGGGATACATGACCGTTCCGCCGCCGGCCTTGATACGGCTGACGGCGTCCAGGATCCGCACCCGCTGCGAGACCGGTGTGGGCGGTATCAGCCACCGCGGCTGCTGGTCGAACGCGATCACCCCGACCAGGTCGCGCTCGCCCATGAAGTCGATCGTGGACTGCGCGATCTCCTTGGCGACCTCGACCTTGGCCAGCTCGAGGCCGAAGCTGCCCATGCTCCCCGAGGCGTCGAGGACCAGGATGATCGCCATCGATGGAATGGCCAGCCGGTGCCGGACGTCCATGCTGACCGGTAGGGTGTCTTCGATCGGTGTCCCGGCGTAACCGCCAATGCCGAACGAGTGGCTACCGCCGATGGCCAGCAGGCCTCCACCGCCGACGCGGACATAGTCACGCAGCGCCGCCATTTGCTGCGGGGTGAGGGCAAACGCGGGCACGTCGTCCAGCACGACCGCGGCGATCCCCTGGTAGGCGGCGGGCGAGGATGGCAGTTGTGATGGTGTCACCCGCCGCACGGTCAGCCCTTGCGCCTCAAGCACCGTGACCAGCGGCCCGGCGGGCTCGCCGGCGTAGAGGATGAAGGGTTTGCCCTGCACGAAGGCCAGCGCAAACGCCCGGTTGTTGGCGGGTTCGGTGTCCGGGTTCGCGTCGATCGTCGCGTCCACCCGCAGGAGTCCGGGCTGCGTGGCCTGCGGTTCGAGTTCGATGGTGGTGCGTCCGGGACGCAGGTTCAGGTCCCGCGACAACAGCAGGGTCCCATTCCCGCGGACGCGCAGTGTCGCTTCGGCCGCGTCGGTGGCGCGGATGGTCACCGTCACCGGCAGCCGCTCCCCGACCGCCAGCGTGGGCGGCATCGTCACCTCTTCGATCAGTACCTCGGGCACCGGGCCGGACGCGAGCGGCACGACGGCCAGTTCCACGCCGCGGCTGCGGACGGCGGCGATGGCTT
>JBGPNN010000033.1:0-20319 GCA_041487495.1 bacterium | reverse complement strand
CCGACAACCCCGGCCTCGTTGCCCAGCGCCGCGTGCACCAACCGTAGACGCTGCGTCGCCGCGCCCAGGGCCTGCGCCCGCACCGGTCCTTCCACCATCTCAACGAGTTCCGGCAATCCTTCGATGACCCCTCCGCCCAAGATGAGCAGGCACGGGTTGAAGGCGTTCACAAAGGTCACGATCCCGGCGGCCAGGTACCGGGCGACGTGTTCGACGAGACGCCGCGCCAGTGGGTCGTCGTCCCGATACGCTCGGGTCACCGTTTTCCCCGTAATGGCATCGATGCTCCCGGCGATCTCAATGAGCCTTTGGCCGGCTGGACGATCCGCCTGCGCGGCTTCCCTCGCCTGTTCTGCGATCGCCCATCCGCCCACATAGGCCTCCAGACACCCGCTGTTTGGGCACGTGCATTTGCGCCCGCCTGTCACGATCGTGACGTGCCCGACTTCACCGGCGGTGTTTGTGCAGCCGGTGAGGAGCCGTCCGCCGCTGACGATCCCGCCGCCAACGCCGGTACCCACGAACAGCGTCATCACATCGTGCAGGCCGCGGCCCGCGCCATGGAGCCATTCGCCCCAGGTCGCCGCGCGGACGTCGTTGGCGACGACCACGGGCAACCCCAGCGCGGACGTGAGTTCGGCGCCCAGGGGCACATCGTGCCAGCGGAGGTTGGGCGCGTCGCGCACTGTGCCGTCCGCCGGATCGACTTGCCCGGCCACGCCGATCCCCAACGCGGTCGCGGAACCGGCCCCGGGGCCCAACCGCTCGCTGACGCACTTCGTGATGTCGGCAATAATCGCGTCGGGCCCGCGCTCGGGATGGGTCGGGTAGGTATCTTCCGCCAGGATCTTCCCCTCAGCATCGACCAGCGCGGCCGCGACCTTCGTCCCGCCGAGATCGACCCCGAGTGTAACGGACGTCATCCGCTTCACCCTTTCACGAAACCTGACGCCCCGGTCATCGTCAGGGCGGGCCTCCGAGCGATGCGGAACGGGTGGTGGCGCGGCACCGTG
Source organism: bacterium (assembly GCA_041487495.1). GTDB lineage: Bacteria > Sysuimicrobiota > Sysuimicrobiia > Sysuimicrobiales > Humicultoraceae > JBGPNN01. The sequence continues at coordinate 19,306 of JBGPNN010000033.1, read as the reverse complement.
CGCACGAGACGTCGCACGGCTCCACGTGGATCGTTACATCCACGCCGGGCAGCGCCTCCTTCACGTGTTGCTCCAAATGATCACACAGCGCGTGCGCATCACCCACCAACGTCGAGCGGTGCAGCACCAGGTGCAGGTCGATGAACCGGTCGGCGCCGGCCTGGCGGGTGCGCATGGCGTGGTAGTCAACAATCTCGGCACCGTGCGTGTCGAAGACTTCCTTGACCAACCCCTCTTCCTCGGGCGGCAACCGCGTATCCATCAACCCGCCGAGGGACTGCCGGCACAGCGTCACACCCATCCAGGCGATGTGACCGCCGACAATGATCGCGCCGATCGAGTCGAGCGGCGCCCAGCCGGTCAGTGCGACGAGCCCCAGCCCGAGAAGCACCCCCGCCGACGTGAGGACATCCGAGAGGAGGTGGCGTGCCGAGGCTTCGAGCGCTACGGAGCGCTGCGCCCGTGAGATGCGCAACAACACCACGGCCACGGCCAGGTTCGCGATCGCCGCGACGGACATTAAGGCAAGACCCAGTGGCAGGTGGCTGAGTGGTTGGGGATGGACCAAGCGGTTCACGGCGGTGAACACGATCCAGACGCCGGCGAGGCCGATCAGCGCGCCCTCGGTCGCGCTGCTCACGTATTCGGCCTTGGCGTGGCCGTACTGGTGGCCTTCGTCCGGCGGTTGGCCGGCGACTACCAGGCTGATGAGGGCGATGTTGGCCGCGACGACATTGACGATCGACTCGGCGGCGTCCGACAGCAGCGCGACCGAACCGGTCACCAGGTATCCCGCGGCCTTGAGCCCCAGGATGACCAGGCCGGTCAGAAGAGAAAAGGCAGCGGCGCGAACCTTGATCGCCGCGGGCGTCGACACGCTGGAGATGATCATGGGCGTATCCATACTATCTTACTCGACAGTGACTAGCGCCGCGGCAATCGGCTCACTGGTCGGCTTCGAACCCCTGCGAAGCACACAAGTTGGGGGAGTTCTGGAAGGATCAGCGAGGAGAGTGCGATTTCATGCCGTGCTGAGATAGCTACCGGCGGCTGCCGGCCGGAGCGGGGATCCACCGGTTGGCCCACCGCTGCACTTCGGCGACCACGCGCTCCAGATCACGGCCCTTCGCGGTCAACTCGTACTCGATCCGCACGGGGGTCTCGGGATAGACTCGCCGGCGAACCATCTCCTCGCCTTCAAGCTCCTTCAGGCGTTCTGAAAGCAGACGGTCGTGCAGCCCGGGCACGGCCTCCAGCAGTTCGCTGAAGCGCCGCGGCCCGCCCATGAGGGTTTGAATCATCGCGCCCGTCCAGCGTCTGCCGACGAGCTCGATGGCCCGGTGAAACTTGGGACACACGTGCTCGATCTCGTTCATGGCCCGGTCTCCTCACTTCCAATCCTAATCTACCGGAAGCTACTTGACAAGGACAAGTTACTTACGGTATGATGCTTACAGAACAGAAGTTGATACTCAAACACAAGCACCAACAGAGGAGGCACGGCAATGAATCCCGACGCAACAAGATGGGCGATCGATCCAAGCCACACCAGTCTCGATTTCGCGGTACGGCACATGGCGATCTCGACGGTCCGCGGGCGGTTCAAGACGGTCAGCGGCACGGTGGAGACAGCCGCCGACGGTACCGTGAAGGTCGTCGAGGCCCAGGTCGCTGCGGCAAGCATCGACACAGGCGAACCCAAGCGGGACGCACACCTGCGTTCAGGCGACTTCTTCGACGCGGAGCGCTTTCCCACACTGACCTTCCGTAGCACCAAGGTCACCCCACAGGGCAATGGTCACTATCTGGTCAACGGCACCCTCACCATCCGCGACGAGACCAGGCCGGTGACGTTCAAGATCGAAACCAGCCGCCCCATGACGGATCCCTGGGGCAACCTCCGGGCCGGAGCCACAGCCACCGGGACAGTCAACCGCAAGGACTGGGGACTGAACTGGAACCAGGTGCTGGAGCTCGGCGCGTTGCTGGTCGGCGAGGAAGTACGATTCACGCTGGACGTCGAAGTTGTCACGGCGGTCGCGCTCGCGGCATAGGGACCGAGACGACGGGGAGTGACATTGATGCACCCTGATACGAGCCTGGGGCCGGTTCACCTGACTGTCGCCGACACCCATCGGGCGATGCAGTTCTATGGTGAGGTGCTCGGCCTCAGGCCTCTCCAGGGCGGGGCTGCGACCCTCGCCGCCGACGGCAAGACGCCACTGGTAGTACTGCACGAACATCCGGGGGCGCGCCCCAAACCGCCGCACACCACAGGGCTGTACCACTATGCCATGCTCTTGCCCACGCGCGCCGACCTGGCGCGCGCGTTCTGGCGTCTGTCAGAGACGCGGTATCCGCTCGAGGGCGCGTCGGACCATCTCGTGAGCGAGGCGCTGTACCTGGCGGATCTCGACGGCAACGGCATCGAGATCTATGCCGACCGCCCGCGGGACGTCTGGCCGCGGCAGGGGGATCGCCTGCGGATGGCGACCGATCCGCTGGATGTCGACGGGCTGATGCGCGAGTTGAAGGGGACGCCGGTCTGGCAGGGCCTGCCGGCCCAGACGCGGATCGGGCACGTCCACCTGCACGTCGCAGACTTGAAGAGGGCGGAAGCGTTCTATCGTGACATGATCGGGTTCGACCTGATGCTGCACTTTGGCGCTAGCGCCGTATTCCTCTCGGCGGGCGGGTACCATCATCACATCGGCCTGAACACATGGGCCGGGGTCGGTGCGCCGGCGCCTCCACCAGATGCGGCGGGTCTGCGTTTCTTTACGCTGCAGCTCGCGGATCAAACCGATGTGGACCGGTTGAGCGCCCGGTTGGCGCAGGCAGGGGTCGCCTTGCACGCGCAGGACGGCGGTCTCTTCGTGCGTGACCCCTCCGCCAATGGCATCCTGGTCGTGGCACCCGTCACAGCGCAGGTGTAACCGAGCTCATCGACGAACGCATATCCGATCGCACACCATGCTCACCAGGGGGGTGGTCAGCATGTGGCGTGCGTCGTGGCTTGCGCTCGTCGTCCTCCTCATGTCATTCCCCTACCCCACGAGCGCCGGTCCCGCGTGTGTCATTATGGAAGGGACAGGCATTGGCGGCGTCCGGCTCGGGATGGCCGTCCAGGCGGCGCTGAGCATCACGGGTCCGCCGGTCAGCCAGCAGTCGACCGGCTCCGAAGCGATCTATGCGCTGCGCACACCGTGGGCGCTAATGGTCGCCGAATATGGCATGGTGCAGCGGCTGAGCACCCGCTCGCCGGAGTGTCGCACCGCCCGCGGCGCGAGCGCCAGCGCGACGGTGGGCGCCGTCCGCGCCGCCTACTCGGATGCGGGCGTGAGCCTGTCCTCCCCGTCTCCTGACGGTGAGTTGCTGACCTACCCCACGGTGGGGATCCGCTTCCTGATTCGGGATGAGCGCGTGCTGGCTGTCGAGGTCTTCCGTCCGGAGCTGCCGGCTGGGCGCAGCGCGCCTGTTGCGGCTCCGACGCAGGCGACCGGCGACTGGACGGTGCGCTCGATGTCGGCGCGTGTCGAGGACACCTCTCCTGTCACGCTCGTCGTGGAAGGCAAGATTGAGAATCGCGGCCGGCCGCTCTCCGTATATGCTGAGGTTCACGCGTTCAACTATGGAGGACGTGAGGCCGGCGAGGGCAGCTTACCGGTCTACCCGAACCCGGTCCGCCTGGGAGGTGACGCGGCGTTTGAAGTCCGCGTCCCAATCGACGACGTCGTGGTTCGCTACACGGTGACGCTCAGACCAATGGGGGCGCCCACGACCTCGCTCGCCCACACGGCGGGCACCATCAGCGACTTCAAACCGTTCGGCCCGGTCGTCGCCCGGCAGATTCAGGCGGCGGTGGAGACTCCGGTTCCGCACGATGCCACCCGGCGCGATTTCACACTGGCGGTGACAAACGGCAGTACGCTCGTGGTGGCGTCGGCGAATGTCACGATCGACATCGAGGGGTTCTGTGCGCTGGGGCGTGAAACCCATTCCGGGACCGTGAAGGTCGTGCAGTTGCAGCCCGGGATGCGGGCGAAGGTCCCCCTGGTGTTGAAGGACGGCCCATGCCCCGGTTTTGCCTCCTGGACGGCCAAGACGACGGTCGGCAGCGTCAGGATCGGCGAGTAATGCAAGGGCCCGCCGTTTCCGGCGGGCCCTGTGTCTATCGATTCTTGCGCGACGCCCGAGCGGCTACTTCGCCAGCAGGTACGTCCGGAAGATCGTCGTCGCGTCAAGCGTGATGCCCTTGACATTCTTCTGTCCGATCACGTAGGACTGCGCCAGGTTCTGCCAGAGCGGTACCAGGATCGCGCTGTCGGCCAGTTTCTGCTGCGCCTGCTTGTAGATTGCCGTCCGCGCGCTCACATCGGCCGTCTTCTTGGCGTCACCCAGCAGCTTCTGGAACTCGGCGTAGAACTGCTTGTCCACCGCCCCCGTCGCCTTGTTCAGGTAGGTCCCGAGCCCCTCGGGGCTCTCCGTCAGCCACGGCGCCAGGAAGTTATCAGGGTCGACGTAGTCTGGGAACCAGCCGAGCATGAACATCCCAAACTGGCCCTTGGCGAACGCTTTTGTGTAGTCGCCCCACTCGGACGACTTCACCTCGACGCTGATCAGCCCGGTCTCCTCCAGTGACGACTTGACGACCGCGGCGGCGTCCGCCTCAGTGTTGCCGTAGTGGGACGGTGTGTACCAGAGCACGACCGACAGTTTGTTGCTGTCCGAGAAGCCCTGCTCGGTCAGCAGGCTCTTCGCCTTAGCTAGGTCGCGCTTGGGGAACGTGTCGGTGTGGCTCCACATGCCGGGCGGCACCATGCTGTAGAGCGGCTGGTTCAGACCGCTGAACACGTCGCTGACGATCCGGTCGCGGTTCACCGCGTACGAGACCGCGCGGCGGACTTTGACGTTGTCAAACGGCGCCGTGGGCACATTGAACACGATATACCGCACCGACGGGAACTGGGCGCTGCGCGTGACCTGCAGCTTGTCGTTTTTGGACAGCCGCTTGATGTCTTCCGGGCTGAACGAGCGGTAACCGAGATCGACCTGCCCCGACTCGACCGCGGCCGCCAACGCCGCAGAGTCGGCATAGAAAGAGGTAATCACCCGCCGGCTCTTGGGTTTGGCGCCCCAGTACCCGGCATAGGCCTCGTAGACCGTCCGCTGGCCGGGCGTGTACTGCGCCAGCTTGTACGGCCCGGTACCGGCGTACTGGATCCCCTTAGCGAACTCATTCGCCGGGGTGGTCTTGGGGCTCACGATGACGGAGATCGCGATCGACTCCGAGATACGCGACATCATCGTAGCGTCCACATCCTTGAGCGTGTAGCGCACCGTCGACGGATCGACAACGTCGACGGCTTTGATGTTTTCGATCAGACCCAGCGCGCCGTTGGGACCCTTCAGTTTGACGGCCCGGTCGTGTGAGAACTTGACCGCCGCCGCGTTGAATGGCGCCCCATCGGTAAATGTCACGCCCTTGCGCAGCTTGAACGTGTAGACTTTGCCATCGGCGGAAACATTCCAGCTTGTCGCCAGCGACGGGATGACGTCTGTCGTGCCGGGCTTGAAGGCGACCAGGGCCTCGGCCGTGTTCTGGAAGACGATCCAGGTCCAGTAGTCGTACGAGTTCGCCGGATCCAGTGTCGTGATCTTATCGGTTGTCCCCAGGACGATCGTGTCCCTAGGTGTCGCCGCCGGAAGCCCCGCCGGCAGGGTGAGCGCCAGCGCTACGAGAACCAGCGCGACGATCACGTGCTTGTTCACGCATCCTCACCTCCTGTAGAGTTGCCCACGATGGAACCGTCTTCGCTACCCGGTCAGCCGGCGCCTTCTCGGATTCAGCAGGTCGTTCAACCCTTCCCCAATCATCCCGAACCCCAGCGAGACCAGCACGATGACCACACCTGGGAACGTGATCAACCACCAGAAGCCCGATTGCAGAAAGCGCTGCCCGTTCTGGATGTCAAACCCCCAGTCGGGAGTCGGCGGCGGCAGACCGAGCCCCAGAAACGACAGTGCGGCCTCCGTCAAGATCGCGTCGGCGATGTTGAACGAGGGCACGGTCATGACCGCGCTCAGGGTGTTGGGCGCCACGTGGCGGATCAGCAGGCGCGGCGTGGAACTCCCTGCGGCCCGGGCCGCTTCGACGAACTCCTGTTCGCGAATGATCAGCGCCTGCCCGCGGGCCACGCGGTAATAGGTTGGGATGTAGACGAACGCGATCGCCGCAATCATGTTCACCAGACCCGGCCCGAGCATCGCCACGATCGCCACGGCCAGGATCAGCGCCGGGAAAGAATAGATCGCGTCCATGAAGAGGGACAGGATCCGGTCGACCCGGCCGCCCACGAACCCCGCGGTCCAGCCCAGGATCGTGCCGCCCGAGAGCGAGATCGCGCACGAGGTGACGGCCACCAGCAGCGGGACTCGCCCGCCGTAGATGATGCGGCTGAGGACGTCGCGGCGCAGTTGGTCCGACCCCAGCAGGTTTCCGCGACCCGGCGGCAGCAGGCGGTCGCGGGCCGTGGCCTGGGTGGGCTCGTACGGCGCGATGAGCGGCGCGAAGAGCGTCACCAGGATGAAGAGCGCCACGACGGCCGCGCCGGCGTACAGCAACAGGCGCGGGCCGCGCACGCGGCGGCGCCTCGCGCGGGCCCCCGGGCCGGCGGTTGGGTCGTCGAGCAGGCTCCGGGGCGTTCTAGTAGCGGACACGGGGGTCCAGACGCGCGTAAATGACGTCCACGGCGAGGTTGGCGGCCGAGATGAACAGCGCGATGAAAATCACGGTCCCCTGGATCGCCGGGAAGTCTCGGTTGTCGATACTGTCGAGGAGATAACGGGCGATGCCCGGCCAGGAGTATACGGTCTCGGTCAGAATCGCGCCGCCCATCAGGATCGCAAACTGCAGGCCAATGACCGTCACGATCGGGATCAGCGCGTTCTTTAGTGCGTGTCTTCGCACCACGACGCCCTCGCGCAGACCCTTGGCCCTGGCCGCCGTGACGTAGTCGCGCACCAGGACCTCGAGCATGCTGGCCCGACTCATCCGCCCGATGAAACCCGAGACGACCAGTCCGAGCGTGACGGCGGGCAGCACGAGATGCCGCAGGACGTCCAGGAATGTCGCCAGGTCGCGCTGCAGCAGGGTGTCCAGGAGGTAAAAGCGCGTGATCGGCTCGAAGACCGCGCCTGCCACTGGATCAAGACGCCCGCCCACCGGCAGCCACCCGAGCCGCACCGCGAAGATCGAGATGAACATCAACCCGATCCAGAAGACCGGCATCGCAAACGAGGCGATGTTGAACAAGCGGATAAGGTGGTCGGCGGCGTGGTCGCTGTGCGTGGCGGCGTAGATGCCGCTGAGCATCCCCATCGACGTGCCGAGCAGCATCCCGGTCACGGCCAGTTCTACCGTGGCGGGGAACCGCTCGAAGAGTTCGGTCTTCACGGGCAGGCCCGTGCGGATCGAGTCGCCGAAGTTGCCACGGAAGACATCACCCACGTAATCGAGGTACTGGACGTAGACGGGGCGGTCGATCTTCAGTTGCCTGCGGCAGTTGTTGATCTGCTCGGGCCCGACGTTGCGGCCGCCCAGCATGGCGAGACACGGGTCGCCGGGGATGACCCGCAGGATGACGAAGACGACAGTCAGCAGGATGAGGAGCATAGGGATAGTGAGCGCGAGCCGCGCAAGGATGTACCGTCCTACGCCCACGGTGCCACGATTCCCAACGTGTGACCTCCACGCGACCAGCGCAGCACATATTTGCGTGAGAGACGCCGCGGTCCCTGCACAAATATACGCCAGCGACGACACGCTCGAAAGTTCGCGATTACCTCGGTCCCGGTACGAAACTAGTCTGGCTTGTCGCGCCGCAAGCCTGCGATGGCGCGGAAACGGATCACGATCGACCACCTGGCCGCAATGGTCGCCGACGGCAGGCGACCGAGGAGAACCCGGTCAGACCAGCGAAGGCATGGTGGGCTAGTTACCCCAAGCCCGGAGCGTGACTCGCGCCATGGTCGTGTCTTCCCCTGCCCTGACCCGGCGGACTCGGCGTCTCGCCCGGGCCGCAGTGCTGGGCGCCGGGGTCATGGGCGCCGCCATCGCGGCTCATCTGGCCAACGTCGGCGTCCCCACCGTCTTGCTGGACATCGTGCCGAAGGACCTGACCGACGATGAGAAGCGGCGGGGTCTCAGCCTGGACGCGCCCGCGGTGCGCAACCGCTTCGCCCGCGCGGGGCTGGACCGGGCAGTGAAAGCCCAGCCGGCGGCCTTTTACTCGCCCGCCCGCGCGGATCTCATAACGGTAGGTAATTTCGATGACAACATTTCATTGATCCGCGATGTCGATTGGATCATCGAGGCCGTCGTCGAAAATCTCGATGCCAAACGCGAGCTGCTGGCCAAGGTCGAGGCCCACTGGACCCCGGGGACCATCGTCAGCACCAACACGTCGGGTCTGCCTGTGGCGGCCATCGCCGCGCGCGCCGGCGCGGAGTTCCGCAAGCACTTTGTCGGCACGCACTTCTTCAACCCACCCCGGTATATGAAGCTGCTCGAAGTCATCCCAACGCCCGACACGCACGCATGGGTGACCGAGACCGTGGCGCTGTGGGGCGAGCGGATGCTGGGCAAGGGCATCGTCTACTGCAAAGATACTCCCAATTTCATCGCCAACCGCATCGGGACGTATGGCTTCCTCAAGGCCGTCCACCTGATGATCGAACTGGGTCTCGAGATCGACGACGTGGACGAGTTGACGGGACCGGTCATAGGCCGGCCGCGCAGCGCGACGTTCCGCACCACGGACATCGTCGGCCTGGATACCGCCTTAAACGTCGCGGCGAACTCGTACCGCAACCTGCCCGACGATGAGGAACGAGAGATCTACCAGGCCCCAGCCTTCATGATGGAGATGGCGAAACGCGGCTGGCTGGGCGAGAAGACCGGCGGCGGATTCTACAAGCGAAAAGCCGGCGAGATTCTGACGCTCGACTACCGCACCTTCGAGTACCGGCCGCGCAAGAAACTCTCCACAGCCGCGCTGGAGGCGGTCAAGACCATCACGGACCCGGCGAAGCGGGCCGCCGCGCTGTGCGCGATGAACGACAAGTACGGGGAATTCCTGCGGCGCCTCACCGGCGCCGTCCTGCTCTACTCGGCGCGCCGCATCCCCGAGATCAGCGATGACATCGTCAACGTCGATCGCGCGATGCGGTGGGGTTTCGCGTGGGAGCGTGGGCCCTTCGAGCAATGGGACGCACTGCTGGCATCGACGCTGCCGGCCGGGGCTGTCCCCGAGACCGTGCGCGCCGTCCGCGAGCGCGGGGCCGGAACCTTCTATCGCGACGAGCCCGATGGCCGGACCTACTTCGACCTGCCCACGGCCACCTACCCGCGCGAACCGGAGCCCGACGGCCGGATCGACCTGGCGCGTCTGCGCCGGGCGGGCCGTGCCGTGGAGGACAACCCGGGCGCCAGTCTCATCGACCTGGGCGACGGCGTCGCCTGTCTGGAATTCCACAGCAAGGTGAACGCTATCGGCGAGGACACGATCCGGATGGCGTACCGGGCGCTGGAGCGGATCAAGACCGACTTCGACGCGCTGGTGATCGGCAACCAGGGCCAGGACTTCTGCGTCGGCGCCAACCTCATGCTGATGCTGCTGGAATCCCAGGAAGGCAACTGGGAGGAATTAGACTTCGCCATCCGCCAGTTTCAAGGGTTGACGATGGCGCTGCGCCGGTCGGCGGTGCCGGTGGTCGCGGCGCCGTTCGGCCGGACGCTAGGCGGAGGGGTGGAGTTCTGCATGCCGTGCGCGCACGTACAGGCGGCCGCGGAGACGTACATGGGGCAGGTGGAGTGCGCCGTCGGCCTGATTCCCGCCGGCGGAGGCACCATGGAGTTGACGAAGCGGGTCTCGGAGCGGATCCCCGAGGACGCCCAGACCGACATCCTCCCCATTCTCCGCTGGGCGTTCGAGACACTCGCCACGTCCAAGGTGTCGACGTCGGCCGAAGAGGCCCGGCGCCTCGGCTTCCTGCGGCCGTGCGACGGTATCTCCGTCAACGGCGACCTACTGCTGGCCGAGGCCAAGGCGCAGGCCCTCGCGCTGGTTCGCGGTCACTATCGCCCCGCGCCGCCGTCGCTGATCCGCGTGGTGGGTGAGCGCGGCTACGCCGCCCTCGAGTCGGTGCTGCACATCATGCACACCGGCCGACATATCACCGATCACGATGTCGTCGTCTCGAAGAAGCTCGGGTACATCATGTGTGGGGGAGCCGTGCCCGAGGGCACGAAGGTCTCGGAAGCGTACCTGCTGGATCTCGAGCGCGAGGCGTTCCTGAGCCTGTGCGGCATGCCGGCGACGCAGGACCGCATGCGCCACATGCTGCAGACCGGTAAGCCGCTCCGGAATTAGAAGGGAGTATTGGTCATGCGCGAGGCAGTGATCGTCTCATCGGTGCGCACCGCGGTGGGCAAGGCGCCGCGCGGCATGTTCAAGGACACCCGGCCGGACGAACTCGGCGCCCTCGCGGTCCGGGAGGCGGTGCGGCGGGTGCCGGGGCTCAGTCCTGACGACATCGAAGACTGCATCCTGGGCTGCGCGATACCCGAGGCCGAGCAGGGAATGAACATGGCCCGTGTGGTCGCCCTCCGGGCCGGGCTGCCCGTTACGACGGCCGGCATGACCATCAACCGGTTCTGCTCGTCCGGTCTCCAGGCCATCGCCATCGCCGCGCAGCAGATCATGACCGGGCAGCACGACGTGGTCGTCGCCGGCGGCACCGAGAGCCTGAGCCTGGTGCCGATGCAGGGCAACAAGTACGCGCCCAACCCCCATCTGGCCGAGCACTGGCCGGATGTGTTCCTGTCGATGGGCCTGACGGCCGAGATCGTGGCCAAGCGCTACGACATCTCGCGTGAGGAACAGGACCGGTTTTCCCTGCGCAGCCATCGCAACGCCACCGCGGCGCAGCAGTCCGGGAAGTTCGACGACGAGATCGTCCCAGTGACCACACTACGGTGGAACATCGACGACGGCCGGCCCCGCAAGGAAGAGGTCACTTTCAAGCAGGACGAGGGTGTGCGGGCCGACTCGACCATTGACGCGTTGGCCAAGTTGAAGCCGGTCTTCGCCAGGGACGGTAGCATCACCGCCGGCAACTCCTCGCAGACCAGCGACGGTGCGGCCGCGGCGGTCGTGATGTCGGCGGAACGCGCCGAGCGCCTCGGCGTCGAGCCGTTGGCGATCTTCCGGGCCTTTGCCGTCGCGGGCGTCTCACCGGAAGAGATGGGCATCGGCCCGGTGAAGGCGATCCCCAAGGCCTTGAAGCAGGCCGGGCTCAGGCTCGACGACATCGGGGTGATTGAACTCAACGAAGCCTTCGCGGCGCAGGCGCTGGCCGTGATCAAATTGGGCGGTCTAGACATCGACCGGGTGAACGTCAACGGCGGGGCGGTCGCGCTGGGTCATCCGCTCGGATGCACCGGCGCGAAATTGACCGCAACGGTCCTGCGCGAGATGCGGCGCCGCGAGGCGCGCTACGGCATGGTCACGATGTGCATCGGCGGCGGGCAGGGCGCCGCCGGTATCTTCGAACTCGCGTAACGGTTATCGACGAAGGGAGCGCTGCTATGGACACCAGGACGGCACAGGCCACGACGGCAGGCGGGGCATTCCTGCTCGGCCCGACGGCCCCGGACACCGTGTTCACCGTCGAGGACCTGACCGAGGATCAGCGGCTCGTCGGGAGGACCGTGGAGCAGTTCGTCGATCAGGAAGTGCTTCCCCATGCAAAGCAGCTGGAGCAGCAAGACTGGGATCTCACGCGGCGGTTGCTGCGTCGCACCGGTGAACTCGGCTTCCTGGGCGCCGACATCCCCGAGGCCTATGGCGGCCAGGGGCTCGACAAGACCACCAGCCTGGTGATCAAGGACGCCATCGGCGGCGCGTCATCGTTCTCGGTTTCGGTCGGGGCGCACATCGGCATCGGGACGCTGCCGATCGTGTTCTTCGGCAACGAAGCGCAAAAGCGCAAGTACCTGCCGCGTCTCGCGATGGCCGAACTCGTCAGCTCCTACGCCCTCACCGAGCCGACCTCGGGCTCGGACGCGATGTCGATCCGGACGCGGGCGACGCCTAGTCCCGACGGATCGCATTACGTCCTCAACGGCGCCAAGCAGTTTATCAGCAATGCGTCGTTCGCCGACCTCTACGTCACGTACGCGAAGGTCGACGGCGAGCATCACTCGTGCTTCATCGTAGAGAAAGGCACGCCCGGGGTCAGCGTCGGGCCCGAAGAGCACAAAATGGGTATCAAGGGGTCGTCGACGGCGCCGGTCATCTTCGAGAACGCGAAGGTCCCCGCTGCCAGCCTGCTGGGGGAGGTCGGTCAGGGACATAAGATCGCCTTCAATATCCTGAATATGGGCCGCTTCGGTCTGGCCGCCGGTGTCATCGGCGGGTCGCGCCGTGCGTTGCGACAGTCGGTCGACTACGCGAAGGAGCGTAAGCAGTTTGGCAAGGCCATCGCCGAGTTCGGTCTGATCAAGCAGAAACTCGCGCGGATGAACACCGCGATCTTCGTCGCCGAGAGCATGGTCTATCGCACCGGCGGGCTCGTGACCAACGCGCTGCAAAACGACCACCAGAACATCCAGCAGGTCATTGCGGTACTGGAAGAGTACGCGATCGAGTGCTCAATCAACAAGGTGTTTGCATCCGAAGTGCTCGACCTGGTCGTGGATGACATGGTGCAGATCTACGGCGGCTACGGGTTCATCGAGGAATATCCTGCCGCGCGCGCCTACCGTGACGCGCGCATCAACCGGCTGTTCGAGGGGACCAACGAGATCAACCGGTTGCTCATCCCCGGGATGCTGTTCCGCCGCGCACAGAAGGGCCGGCTCGATCTCTTTGCGGCCGCCCAGAAGGTCGCCACGGAGATGCTCGCGTCGAGCATCGGCAACGGCGAGGCCGGCGGGCCGATGGCCGAAGAGCGGCGGCTGCTCGAATCCGCGCGCAAGGCGACGCTGTTTGCCGCCGGCGCCGCGGTGCAGAAGTACCTGACGGACCTGGAGCACCAGCAGGAGATCCTGGGTGGCATTGCCGATCTGACGATCGACCTGTTCGCCGCCGAGAGCGCGGCGCTGCGGGCCGCCAAGACGGCTGCGCGCGGCGGGTCGTCCGCTGGGCTGCAGGCCGCAATGGTGCGTCTGCACCTGGACGAGGCGCTGCCGCGCATGGAGACGACCGCGCGGCGGATCCTGGCCGCCACCGAGGAAGGTGATACGCTGCGCACGATGCTGGCCGGCCTGCGGCGATTCCTGAAGATCCCCGCGACCAACGTGGTGGCGCTCAGCCGGCAGGTCGCCGATGCCGTCATTCACAGCGGGAGGTACGTGGCCTGATTGAGGCGTGTCCCTGGCTCCGGTACTTCGAGCCCGGCGTGCCGCATCACGTCGACTATCCCACCCGTCCGCTGCAACACCTGCTCGACGACGCCGCGGCACAGTTTCCGGACCATCCCGCCGTCACGTTCTTTGGCCGCGATCTGACCTTTCGCGAACTGCGGCTCCTGGCCGACCGTTTCGCGGGCGGCCTGCGCGCGCTGGGCCTCCAGGCCGGGGATCGAGTGTCGCTGCACCTGCCCAATTGCCCCCAGTTCGTGATCGCCTACTACGGCGCGCTCAAGGCCGGTGGCATCGTCGTCCCGTTCAACCCGCTGTACGTCGAGCGCGAAGTCGCCACGCAGATGATCGACTGCGGTGCGACGATGGCCGTGACGCTCGACCTGTTCCTCGACCGGGTCAGGGCGGCCAGAACCGGCAGCCGTCTGGTCCATGTGATCGTGACACGCATCAACGAATTCTTCCACCCGCTGCTCAAGATGCTGTATCCGTTGCGCGCCCGACGGCATGGTGAGTGGCGGGAGTTTGGCCTGGACGCCACCACACACGCATTCGCCACCGTGGCCGCCGCGGCGCCGTTGACCGCACCGGCAACGCAACGGCAAGACGACACCGCGGTCCTGCTCTACACGGGTGGCACGACCGGGACGCCGAAGGGCGCGATGCTGACGCATCGCAATCTGGTCGCGAACGCCTACCAATCGGCGTTGTGGTACCCAAATCCACCCACGGCATCGCTGTCGATCGTTGGGGTCCTTCCCCTCTTCCATTCCTATGCGATGACCGTCGTGATGAACAGCAGCCTGTTGCGGGGCCGACGCATGGTGCTGCTGCCACGGTTCGAGACAGAAGCCGTCTTGAAAGCCATCCACCGGCACCACCCGCAGCAATTTGCCGGCGTGCCGACAATGTACAACGCCCTCTGCAGCCATCCCCGCGTGGGTCGCTACGATCTTCGCTCGATCAGCGCGTGTACCAGCGGCGCGGCGCCGCTCCCGGCCGAAGTACAGTCCCGCTTCGAGCGGATCACGGGGGTCGCGCTCCTCGAGGGCTATGGGCTCACGGAAGCTTCGCCGGTCACGCATACCACGCCGATCCGCGGGCTGCACAAACCAGGGAGCATCGGCATCCCCATCTCTGACACGGAGTCGCGCATCGTCGATCTCGGCACCGGCACCCGTGTCCTGCCGCCCGGTGAGATCGGTGAACTCGTCATCCGCGGCCCGCAGGTCATGGCCGGCTACTGGAACCGCCCCGATGAGACCGCAAGCACGCTGCGCGACGGCTGGCTCTTTACCGGGGACGTCGCGAAGATGGACACGGACGGTTTCTTCTACATCGTCGACCGCAAGAAGGAGATGCTGATCACCGGTGGGTTCAACGTCTATCCGCGCGAGGTCGAGGAGGTGCTGTACGCGCACGCCGCCGTGCTGGAAGCGTCGGTGATCGGCATTCCCGATCAACACCGCGGGGAAGTCGGCAAAGCCTTCGTGGTACTGAAGGCGGGCGCGCAGGCGACCGCGGACGAGTTGATCGCGTACTGCCGCGGGCACCTCACGCCCTTCAAAGTGCCCGTGGCTGTGGAGTTTCGCGAGACGCTGCCAAAGTCACTGATCGGGAAAGTGCTGCGCCGGGCGCTGCTCGAAGAAGAGCGCGCCCAGGGCCGTCGCTAGCGACATCTGCGCTATTTGAGCGCGCCGAGCACGCCTCCATAGGGGATCGTCATCCGATCATCTTCCACGGGCGTGTCGTGGTTCCAGGTCGCCACCACACAGTACGTCTTTCGATCGCGACCTTCCACCATCGTCGTCAGGTTCAGCACACCCGGCTCCGATCCACCTTTGAAGGCAATACGCGCCCAGTCCCGCCGGTCGGCCACCCCAGGGTTGATCCCCATCAGCGGCAGGTCGGTCACGCGCGCCATCATCCCGCATAGTTCACGGGCCGTGAAGAACCACTCGATGTCCGGTGCCACGGGTCCGCGGGCAAACGCCGCGTTCACGTCCCCTAGCGGCGGCAGTGGCCGGCGCGCCAGATCCCGCAGCACCTCGCGACGCACCGCTTCGTCGCCGCTCCGGTAGCGGGCCAACAGGTCCTGGTTCGATGGCGTCTTCAACATGAACAACTCGCGCGTGGTCAACAGCGGGCGATTGCGCCGCGGCACGAGCGTTTCCACGGTCTCCCGGCCGAGGACATGGATCAACACGTCGGTTGCCGTATTGTCGCTCCGGGAGATCATCAGGCTCGCGAGCGTCTGCAGGGTAAGGACTGAGCCGTCGGGCCAGTCCTGGAGAATACCGCTCGGATAACTCTTCCACTCGGGCCGGAGCTCGACCACGTCGCGCCACGACCGCCGGCCGGCGGTGACCTGCTCTTTCAACGCCGCCAGTACCGCCAGTTTGAACGCCGAGCCCACAGCCAGAGGGAGGTCGGGGTTCAACGAGGCGCGGTCGCGCCCCTCCTCCAGGACGAGCACGCTGACGCGCCCAGGCAATGTCCGGAAGGGCTCCATCGCCTGTTCCATCGATGCGATGTGCGCCCGGGCCGGCGACAGGAACAGACTCGTGATGCGCCCGTCGGCGTCCAACAGGATACGGGCCGGAACGCTCGCCCGCTCGAGCACGACGACGTAGTCGCCACCAACTGCATCGAGCCGGCGAAAGACCCCATACGTCCGCCGCAGTTCGGCCACGATCGACTGAACCCGCGCCAGCGAGACCGCGGCCAGGAACGCCGGGGCAAACCACTCTTCCCGGATCGGCTCCGTGATGAACAGACGCTCGAGCGCGCGGGCCGGCGTGATTGATTGCGTGCGGGCCGGGCCGGCTGCCAACCCCACGCTCAGCGTGATGGCGACAATCCAGACGCTCCGCCGGTTCATCTTTAGCTGCGCCTCCGATCCCCGGGTTCCGGACCCCTACATATGATGCGAGAGTTTGACGATGTAATGGGTGAACCTGCACCTCTCATGAGCGAGGAGGAGTGAGTGATGAAGATGCTTTTCCTGGTACTCGCGATCGCCGGCCTGGTCGCCGGGCACGCATGGCGGGGACAGCCGCTGCCAGAAGCGGTCGGCACGATCATGCCGCGTTGCGCCCAGCCCTGCACGCCGTGGCTCGCGATCGCATGGGATCAGGCCGGGGCAAATGATACGACCGCCGTGGGCGAGATGATCGGCGGCCCGGGCGATTGTCTCCTATGCGGTGCCGAAAGGGAGCTGCTGCAAGGCTTCGAGGCGTTCGAAGCATTAGGCGGGAGCGTCGGCCGGGTGCCCATGGTCGTGCAGGTCTTCGATCCAGACTGAAACCGTAGACGCCGGCACCGTGGAGGCGGCCGGCGTCGTGACACGTACTCAGGGCTTGCGGGCCTAGCGAAACAACTGGAACATCGGCGTCGGATCAGTCGACGCGAGCTCTTCGTCCCAGATGGGCAGACGGGAATGCTGCTTGCGGCGTCGCACGTCGCGGTAGATGGTCCCAAGCGGCAACTTGCCGCGGCGGTCGAAGTCATCGAGCAATTGCCACGCCGCGCTCTTATCGGTCGGGTCGTAGCCGTCGGGGAGGTGTTCGACGTGCTCCTTGTACCACTCGTACGAGTTGAACTTATTGTAGGTGACGCACGGTGAGAAGTCGTTTACGACAGCAAAGCCCGGGTGCTTGACGGCGTCGATGTAGGTCTCGGTCGAATGCTTGGGGTCGCCGGAAAACGACTGCGCTACCATGGATGCGCCGCAGGTGATCGCCAGCCGAAGGGGATCCACGAACGGCGGGTCTTCCTCGGTGTACTCGTCGTGCGCCATGCCCAGGCCATGCGTCGGGGAGTTCTGGCCCTTGGTCAGACCGTAGACGCCGTTGTTCATGATGATCAGCGACACGTCCGGGTCGCGCCGGCAGACATGTACGAAGTTCTCGATGCCGATCGCCAGCGTATCGCCATCGCCGGCTAACGCCATGACGGTCAGATCGGGGTTGGCCATCTTCGCGCCCAGCGCGTACGCGAGCGCACCACCGTGTGTCCCGTGAAAGGCGTTACCGTTCAGATAGTTGCGGATCTGGCCCGAGCAGCCGATCCCGCCGACGAGCAGCACGTCGTGTGGCATCAGTTCGAGCCGGGTCAGGGCCGCTTTGAGGGCATTCAGCACGCCGAAGTCGCCGCAGCCCGGGCACCACTGGATGCGGTGCTTGGGCGTGGAGTTTTGCTCCCAGAGTTTAGTGGTCACCTGAGTCGCGCTCACGAGCTAGTCCCCCTCGGGAACGGTTTCGAGCATCACTTCGGGCGCCCGCTCGCCAACACGTACGGTGTGGTTCCCATTGTGCAGCAACTGCCGCACGCCCCCCACGATGTCCGCCGTGTAGAAGGGCCGGCCGTTGTACTTTAGGATGCGGCGGGTTTCGATCACGCACTCCAGCTGGATCAGGTCGGCGAGCTGACCAGAATAGTTCATCTCGGCCACGATCACGTGCGACCCACGCTGGAGCAGCGGCCGCACCAGGTGGACCGGGAACGGCCAGAGATGCGTGAAGTGCAGAGCGCACACGTCCTGGCCTTGAGCCTTGAGGCGCGCCTGCGCGTCGAGCAGCGGCAGCTTGGTCGAGCCCCACCCGATGATGATCGGCACGCCGTCGGGCGACCCAAACACCTGCGGCGGCTTCACGTCTTCCTTCAGGTACGTCTGCATCTTCCGCTGCCGCTTCTCGAACATCGCCATGCGCTTCGGCGGATCCGTCGTGATCATGCCGGCCTCGTCGTGCTCGGAGCCGCTCACCTTGAAGATGCCGCCGGGCACGCCGGGCACGTTGCGCGGCGAGATGCCGGATTCGGTGATCTGGTAGCGCCGGTAGCCATCGGCCTTGAGATCGGCCTCACGCAGCAAGCCGTGTCGCACCACCGGCTTGCGGTTCTTGATAAACCACTCCTCGGGAAGGTCCTTCCGGCCGTCGGCCAGCGTCAGGTCGGTCAGGAAGAACACCGGACACTGGTATTTGTCGGCCAGGTCAAAGGCCTCGATGGCCAGCAGGTAGCATTCCTCGACGGTCCCGGCGGCCAGCACGATGCGCGGGATCTCGCCGTGCCCGGAGAAGATCGACATCGAAAGGTCGCCCTGCTCGGGTTTCGTCGGCATGCCGGTCGATGGGCCGGCCCGCTGTGTGTCAATGATGACCAGCGGGGTCTCGGTCACCCCCGACACACCGAACTCTTCAACCTTCAGCGAGATGCCGGGGCCCGATGACCCGATCGCGCTACGCACGCCGGCGAGACTCGCGCCCAGCGCCGCGCGGATCGACTCGCGCTCGTTCTGGCCTTGCAGCGCCCGGCCACCGTAACGCGGCAGGTGCCGCTCCATGAATTCCAGGATCGCCGACGCCGGCGTGATCGGATAACCCGCGTAGAAACGGCAACCAGCCAGTACCGCGCCGATACCCAGCGCATCGTTGCCGTTGACCAGCAACCGCGTGCCGTCGATGGGACGCGGCTCCAGCCGGTAGCCGCAGTCGGACCACCCGTTGGCCGTCAGGATCTCCTCGATGATCTTGCGGCCGCGGCGGGCGGCTTCGAGGTTCAGGTCGATGATCTCGCGGCCTTTGCGCCCGAACCGGCCCTCCAGATAGGCGCCGAAGAGCGCGTAGTCCATGTCGAACTCCAGCAGCCGGAGCAACGCCCCGGTGACCACGGTGTTCTTGACGACCTCGCGCTTAAGCTCGCGCATGGCGATCTGCCGCGCCGGCAACGGGAAGACCTTGATCCCCCGGGCCTCGAGGTCGCTCGTATCGACCTTGGCGGTGGTGCTATCGTACACGAGCACCCCACCGTCCACCACGTTCTGGCCGTGGCGGAGAATGGTGTCGCGGTTGGGCTGGATCGAGGAATCGGGGTTGGTAT
>JBGPNN010000032.1:0-20774 GCA_041487495.1 bacterium | reverse complement strand
GCGAAGCCGGGTACAACGGCCAACCGTTGACCTTCCACACGACGACGGTCTCGCCGATGCAGAAGGAAGTCAGCGAGGCCATCACCGCCATGCTGGAGGCGGTGGGTCTAAAAATCAACTTACAGATCCTGGACATCTCGACCTTCCGGGAGCAGATCTACTACGGCGCCTACGCGGGCCGCGGTAACCGCGAGATGTACTTCGAGTCTCTGGGCAACTCGTTCTTCGATCCGTGGATCGCGGTACTCGGCTTCACGTGCGCGCGTAACCAGCGCACCGACTACTGTCGCCCGGACCTCGACCAGTTGATCACGCAGGCTGCGCAGGAGATGGTCGTGGAGAAGCGCAAGCAGCTCTACTACAAGATACAGGAGATCGTTTCCGAAGACCGTCCGTACGTGATGCTTTACCGCATGATGGATACGGTCGGGATGAGCAAGCGATTGGACTGGAAACCGGCTGCGGACGGGTTCGTCTGGTTGGGGAACGCGAAGACCAAATAGGACGGCGACCGGGGGGAGGCAGGACTGGCCTCCCCCTTGGTGTCTCCGTGACGGCGCCCTAGGACCGCGGGATGTCCTCCTATCTCATCCGCCGCGTCTTGCAGATGCTTCCCGTGCTGCTCCTGGTGACGGTCGTCATCTTTTTCGTCATCAGGGTAAAGGGAGATCCTGTCGCCCAGCTCGCGCCCATTGATCTCCTCACCCCGCAGGAAATCGCCCAACTCCGGCACGCGTATGGGTTCGACCGTCCAATCTACGTGCAGTACCTCGAGTTCATCCGCCGGGCGGTCCTTGGAGACTTTGGAACCTCGTTCCGCTACCGCCAGCCGGCCTTGCCCCTCGTGGTCGAGCGCCTGCCCAAGACCGTGCAGCTCGCCGCCGCCGCGGCCGTCGTCGCATGGCTGCTGGCGCTGCCGTTAGGCATTATCGCCGCGGTCAGGCGAAACTCCGTGATCGATCTGATCGCGACCACCACGTCTGTCCTGGGTCGGGCGTTGCCCAACTTCTGGCTCGGCATCATCCTGATCCTCGTGTTTGCGGTGTGGCTGCAGTGGCTCCCGGTTTCCGGATCAGACACCCCGCTCCATCTCGTGCTGCCGGCGGCGACGCTGGGTGTGGGGCTGGCGACCACCCTGACCCGGCTCGTGCGGAGCAGCATGCTCGAAGTGATCCGGCAGGACTACATTGTGACCGCGCGGTCCAAAGGGTTGGCCGAGCGTGTGGTCCTCGGCAAGCACGCGCTCCGAAACGGCCTCATTCCCGTGATCACGGTGTTCGGATTGCAAACCGCATGGCTTCTCGGCGGGGCCGTGATCGTGGAGCAGGTCTTCGCCTGGCCCGGCATGGGGCAGCTCATGGTGAAGGCGGTCCTGACGCGGGACATGTCGATCGTCCAGGCGGGGGTCTTCGTATTCGCGCTCGTCATCATGGGGATGAACCTGGTCGTGGACACCTTGTACTCGATCCTGGACCCCCGGATTCGATACGAGTAGCGTCCCATGACCGTCGGGATCGCTGCTACCAGGCAGGTCGGGCCCGCGGCCTCCGGCCGTCTCGCGTTTCTGGCCCGGCGGTTGAAACGCAGCCCGGTCGGTGTGATCGGGGTGATCATTGTGGCGGCGGTGATCTGTACGGCGCTCACCGCGCCACGCCTCGCGCCTCACAACCCGACGAAACAACGGCTCGATCACCGGCTGGCGCCACCCGCCTGGGTTCCCGGTGGCGGCTGGGACTATCCGCTGGGCACCGACAATCTCGGGCGCGACATCCTGTCGCGGGTTCTCTACGGCTCGCGGGTATCGGTGATTGTGGGCGTGTCTGCGGTGACGATCGCCGGCCTGATCGGCGTCTCCTCCGGACTGCTCGCCGGCTACTACGGCGGTCCCACCGATGTACTCATCAGCCGTTTCACCGACACGTTTCTCTCCATCCCGTTCATCATTCTGGCCCTGGCTATCGTCGGAGTGCTGGGGCCGAGTTTGCTCAACCTGATCGTGGTGCTTGGAGTGGTCGGATGGGTGAGTTTCAACCGCGTGGTGCGGGGGGAAGCCCTGTCCCTTGGCACGCGAGAGTTCGTGCAGGCGGCGCGCGCGATCGGCCAGACGAACATGCGGATCATGCGGCGGCACCTGCTCCCCAACGTGGCGCCGTCCATTGTCGTCCTGGCCACCCTCGACGTCGCTTCGACGATCATCGCCGAGTCTGCGTTGTCCTTCCTCGGGCTCGGGGTACAGCCGCCGACCGTGACGTGGGGGGGGATGCTTGCCGATGGCCGGCAGTACGTCGCGACCGCCTGGTGGCTGGCGACGGCGCCTGGCACGGCCATTACGGTCACGGTGCTCGGCATCATCTTCCTTGGAGACTGGCTGCGCGACGTGTTAGATCCCCGGCTCCGCTGACGTCAGGGCGGCGCAAGAATTCTTGCAGGAATCGTCAGTATCGGAAGGAATGGATGCCGGGCGCCTCCGTATGGCGTGGGGAGTGTCCGTGCAGAGGACAATTTCGCATCTCGATCCCATCACGCTGGAAGTGCAGTGGCAGCGTCTGATCACGGTCGTCGACGAGATGGACACAGCCACGATCCGCACGTCGTTCTCCTCCATCGTTGGAGAGAGCCATGACTTCGGCTGCGTCCTGATGGATCAGGACGGCTCGGGCCTGGCTCAGGCGCAGTGGAGCCCGCCCCAGTTTTGCACCATGATGCCGATCACGACCCGGCACATGCTCCGGAAGTTCCCTCCGCAGACATTGCGGCCCGGCGACGTGCTGATTACCAACGATCCCTGGATGGGGAGCACGCACCTGCCCGACTTCAACGTCATCTCGCCGGTGCTCCACCACGGGAGGCTGGTGGCGTTCCTCGGAACGGTGGCCCACGTTTCCGATGTGGGAGGCCACCGCGGGGACCTCGAAGCGGTGGACATGTTTCAGGAGGGCTCGCGGGTCCTCCCAACCTTTTTCTACCGCGCGGGAGAGCCGGTCGAAGTGGTGCACGAGTTCATTGCCGCGAACTGTCGGGTGCCCGAGCTGGTGTTGGGCGATCTCAACGCGATCGTTGGGACGCACAGAGTGGGCGCCCGCCGGGTGGCGGAGTTCCTCGACGATTACGACCTGGCGGACCTGCGCGCGCTGGCCGCGGAGGTGATGCGTCGCTCCGAGGAGGCGCTACGGGGCGCGATCGCGGCCCTGCCCGATGGCGTCACCACCTACGAGGTCACCGGAGACGGCTACCTGGAGCCGTTCACGCTACGAGTGCGGATCGAAATTGCCGGCAGCGACATGTCCTTCGACTTCGCGGGCAGTTCCCCGCAGCAGCGCAACGCGGCCATCAACGCGGCGTTCAACATGACCTACGCTACCACTGTGTATCCGATCAAATGCATGCTGGCCTCGCGCATCCCCAACAACGACGGCCTGGTGCGCCCGCTCTACGTCACGGCGCCCGAGGGCTCGATCGTCAACTGCACCTTTCCGGCGCCCGTCAAAGCGCGTGCGAAGGTCATGAAGCACATACCGCCGCTCATCTTCGGGGCGCTGGCCCCGCTGCTGCCCGATGAAACCATCGCCGCCGCTGGTGGGATCCTGCCCTTCTATTTCACCGGGGACGATCCGCGTTTCGGCACCTTTTCGGTGCACGTGCTGCCCCACGGCGGGCTCGGCGCGACTCGCGACGCCGACGGCTGGCCGCCGGTGGCGTATCCCCACAACAGCACCGTCACGCCCGCGGAGATCATGGAGATGCAGTGCCCCGTGTTGATGCTGCGTAAAGCGATGCTCCCAGATAGCGGGGGACCGGGCCGCCGCCGAGGTGGTGTGGGACAGGAGTTCGTACTCAAGTGCGTCGCGCGCGCGCCGATCACCCTGACCATCCGGCCGGACCTCATCAAGTTCCCGGCACAGGGGCTATTCGACGGGCATCCGGGGGCGCTCGGGGAGATCTGGCTGAACGGCGAGCGCGCAGAACGCTTTCCGCCGATGGAGTTTCGGCCGGGCGACGTGTGCGTGATCCGAGTTCCCGGCGGCGGGGGGTACGGGCCGCCCCGCGAGCGGGAACCAGAGCGGGTGCGTCAGGACGTGGAGTGGGGGTACATCACGCCCCAGGCGGCGAGGGACATCTACGGCGTGGAGGTTTGGCCCG
Source organism: bacterium (assembly GCA_041487495.1). GTDB lineage: Bacteria > Sysuimicrobiota > Sysuimicrobiia > Sysuimicrobiales > Humicultoraceae > JBGPNN01. Next base: position 16,634 of record JBGPNN010000032.1, on the reverse strand, counting down.
GATGAGCATCGGAACCCGATATCGATTCGGGTTTGACATCGGCGGCACGTTCACCGACTTCGTCCTGATCGACGCGGCGACCGGACGGATGGAGACCTACAAGACCCTCACGACGCCCGCCGATCCCTCACGGGCGGTACTGGAAGGATGGCGGGTGCTGCTCGAACGCGTCGGCGCCGCCGGGTCGGATGTCGATACCGCGATTCACGCCACGACGCTGATCACAAACGCGCTCATCGAGCGCAAGGGTGCGAAGACCGCGCTGCTCACCACGCAGGGGTTCAGCGATGTCCTGGACACTCAGCGGGAGATGCGGTACGACATCTATGACCTGCACTCACCGCCCGTCCTGCCGTTGATCCCGCGCGGGATGCGCTGGGAGATCAAGGAGCGCCTCGACAGCTTCGGCGATGTTGTCGAGGAACTGGACGAGCAGAGCCTGGACGCCGCCATCGCGGGGCTCCAGGCGAAGGGCACCGAGGCGGTAGCGGTCTGCTACCTGCATTCCTACAAGAACCCCGCGCACGAACAGCGGACCGGCACCCGTCTCGCGCAGGCGGTCCCGCACATCGCGGTGTCGCTCAGCTGCGAGATTGCGCCCGAGATTCGGGAGTACGAGCGGATGTCGACGACGGTCGCCAACGCGTACGTGCAACCGCTCACGGCTCGCTACGTCGCTAAGATCGAGCGCGATCTCGTGACCGGCGGGTTCGGCCGCCGGCTCTACCTGATGATCTCCAGCGGCGGCATCACCACGACCGAAGTTGCCGCCCGGTTTCCGATCCGCATGCTCGAGTCGGGTCCTGCCGCCGGGGTGCTGGCCGCGGTTTACTACGGACAGCAGCTGGACGTGCAGGATCTGGTGGCATTCGACATGGGCGGCACGACGGCAAAGATGTGCCTGGTGAAGCATGGGAAGCCCGCGAAGGCCCACACCTTCGAGATCGCTCGTGTGCACCGGTTCAAGCGCGGCAGCGGGTTGCCTGTTCGGGTACCGTCCATCGAGATGATCGAGATCGGCGCGGGTGGGGGCAGCATCGCGTGGGTGGACGAGATGCGGTTGCTCAAGGTCGGTCCCGAGTCCGCCGGCGCGGATCCCGGGCCCGCGTGCTACGCACAGGGCGGGACCCGGCCGACGGTGACCGACGCCGACCTGCTGCTTGGCTACCTGAACCCGGAGTATTTCTTGGGCGGGCGCATGCGGCTGAACCGTGGGGCCGCCGAGACGGCCATCGCGACGATCGCACAACCCCTGGGTCTCGGCCTCACGGAGGCGGCGTGGGGCATCTACCAGATCGTCAACGAGAACATGATCTCCGCCACGCGCGTGCACGTCGCCGAACGCGGCGAAGATCCTCGGCGGCTGACGCTCTTGGCGTTTGGCGGCGCCGGACCGGTGCATGCGTACGCCATCGCGCAGGCCCTGAAAATGAAAGGGTACATCTGCCCGGCGGGCGCCGGCGTCACATCGGCGCTCGGCCTCCTGACGGCGCCGGCGGCTTTTGACTTCGCGCGGACGTACGTGACGCGTCTGACGCAGGAACGGCTCGCCGATCTCGACGATGTGTTCCGGACGCTGGAAGCGCAGGGCCGCGAACGACTCCGGGAGGCCGGCGTTGCCGATACCGAGATGGGATTCGAGCGGAGTGTCGACATCCGGCACAAGGGCCAGGGGCACGAGATCGTCGTTGATCTGCCGTGGCCGCGCCTCGCCGACGTGGATCTCGACCGTGACCTGCGGCCGCACTTCTACGAGCGATATGAGGTGCTCTACGGGCACGCGCACCGGCACCTTGAGCTTGAAGTCATGACGTGTCGGCTGCGGGCGACGGGGCCCAGGCCGACCGTGGATCTCCCACGCGCGGCGGGAAAAGGCCGCAAGCCCGGGGCGGCCGAAAAGGGCCGGCGGCCTGCCCACTTTGCCCACCACGGCGGATTCGTCGATGTGCCGGTCTACGATCGGGCCGCGCTGCCCGCCGGCGCGCAGATCGTGGGGCCGGCGATCGTAGAGGAGAAGGATTCCACCGCCATCGTGGGGCCTGACGCCGTGGCGCGGGTCGACCACTACCTCAACCTGGTCGTGACGTTTCCCGACCGTACGAGACGCACCGCGGGAGGACGCGGAAGATGAAGATCACGGAGCTCGTGGCGACGGCGATTCGGATTCCGCGCCAGTCGGTGCTGACCACCTCGTACGGCAGCCGCGACGAAGCCGATACCGTCGTCGTCGAGGTGCACACCGATGAGGGGTTGGTGGGCATCGGACAAACGGCGGTTGACGCGCCGTTCTACGGCGAGACGGCCGAGGGCATCCTTGCCAACACGCGCGCGCATCTGGCCGCGGCTGTTGTGGGCGAGTCGCCGTTGAACATCGAGCGGCTGAACCAGAAGATGCGTCAGGCACTGCCCCATCACTGGTCGTCGCACGCCGGTGTAGATCTGGCGCTGTGGGACCTGAAGGGCAAGGCGCTCGGCGTCCCCATCTACCAGCTCCTCGGTGGGCGCGTGCGGGACGGCGTCGCCCTGATGGGGTTCGTCCGCCGCTCCAACCCGGCAAAGATGGCAGAGGAAGCCCGGGCCACGCTCGACCGTACGCCGTTCCCCGTGCTCAAGATGAAGATCGGCATCGATCCCGGCGAGGACGTTGCCCAGTATCGAGCGGTTGCCGATGCCGTAGGCGATCGCGCAGTGATCCAGGTGGACGGGAACGCCGGGTACACGATCTCGCAGGCCATTCCGGCACTGACGGCGATGGAACGCATCGGGCGCCTCGGCACCATCGAGCAGCCGGTGGCCCGTATCGGAGACCTGGCCGAGATTGCGCGCCGCATCCCGGTTCCCGTGATGGCAGACGAAGCCATCTATCCGCCGGACGACGCGATCGAAGTTGTCCGGCAGCGCGCGGCGTCAATCGCCCTCATGAAGATCACGAAGCATGGAGGTATCCTCAACGTCCAGAAGATCGCGGCGATCTTCGAGGCCGCGGGGCTCATCCTTTCAGTCGCTATCTACTACGATGTGATCGCCGCGGCCGCCGCGCACATCGCGGCGGCGATCCCGTGCGTGCGCTGGCCGTCCCCGGCCACGGACATGGCCGACACCATTTTGACGACGCCCTTGGACCCCCGCGGGCTGCTGCTGCCCGTGCCCGAAGGCCCCGGGTTCGGCGTCGCGCTCGATCCGGACAAGATGCGGCGGTACGCGCTGCCGCTATGACGCCGCGCGCCGGGCCGGTCCGACGAGCGGCGGTTGAGGCCGCGCGGCCGCTGGACCCTATCACGTTGGAGATGCAGTGGCAGCGGCTGATCAGCATCGCCGACGAAATCGACACGGCGACGATCCGGACCTCGTTCTCCACGATCGTGGGCGAAAGTCACGACTTCGGCTGCGTGCTGATGGATCAGGACGGGCTCGGACTGGCCCAGGCGCAGTGGAGTCCCCCGCAGTTCTGTACGATGCTGCCAATCATCACGCGGACGTTCCTGCGCCGGTTCCCGCGAGAGACACTGCGGCCGGGGGACGTCCTGATCACCAACGATCCATGGATCGGCAGCACCCATCTGCCGGACTACAACCTGGTCACGCCGGTCTTCCATCGCGGTCGGGTCGTCGCGTTCCTGGGGACCGTCGCGCACGTGCAGGACGTCGGCGGCCATCGCGGTGACCTGGAGGCCGTCGACATGTTCCAGGAGGGCGTCCGGGTGCCGCCCACGTTCTTTTACCGGGCCGGGGAGCCGGTGGAGGTGATCCACGAGTTCATCGCGGCGAACTGCCGCGTGCCCGACCTCGTGCTCGGCGACCTGAACGCCATCGTTGGGACGCACCGCGTCGGCGCACGGCGGGTGGAGGAGTTTTTGCTCGACTACGGGATCAGCGACATCCGGGCGCTCGCGGCCGAAGTGACGAGTCGATCGGAGGCAGCCCTACGGCAGACGATCGCGACCCTCCCCGACGGCACCAGCACGTACGAGCTCGAGACCGACGGCTACTTTGAGCCGGTGACGCTGCGGGTGCGCGTCGAGGTCCGGGGCAGCGATATGTACTTTGACTTCACAGGCAGTTCCCCTCAGCAGAAGAATGCGGCGATTAACGCGAGCTACAACATCACGTTCGCGACCACCGTCTATCCGATCAAATGCATGCTCGCGTCGCGCATCCCCAACAACGATGGTTTGGTCAGGCCGCTTCACGTGACCGCGCCGGAGGGCTCGATCCTCAATTGCACCTTTCCCGCGCCGGTGCGGGCGCGCGCCAAAGTCATCAAACACATCCCGCCGCTGATCTTCGGAGCGCTCGCGCCGTTCCTGCCGGGCGAGGTGATCGCGGCCGCCGGTGGTATCCTGCCGTTCCGGTTCTACGGAACCGATCCCCGGTTTGGGACGTTCGCCGTGAGCGTGCTTCCGCATGGCGGGCTCGGGGCCACCCGCGATGCGGATGGCTGGCCGCCGGTCGCCTACCCGCACAATAGTTTCATCACGCCGGCGGAGATCATGGAGCTCAAGTGCCCGGTCCTGATGCTGCGCAAGACGATGATCCCCGATAGCGGCGGGCCCGGCCGGCGGCGTGGCGGGCCCGGCCAGGAGTTTGTGCTCAAGTGTGTCGCGGCGCAGCCTATCACGATGACGATCCGCCCAGATCTGCTGAAACATCCGGCGCCTGGTCTCGCCGGCGGCCTCCCCGGCGCGCGCGGCGAGGTGTCGGTGAACGGGCAGCGACTCGAGTGGTTCCCGCCGCTCGAGTTTGGGCCGGGTGACGTGTGCGTGATCCGGGCGCCGGGCGGTGGCGGGTTCGGCCCACCGCGCGACCGCGAACCCGAGCGAGTTCGGCGCGATGTGGAAGAAGGGTGGATTACCGTAGCGGCCGCCCGCGACGTGTACGAGACGAGATAGGGCATCGAGGAGGCGACATGGCGCGCGCAGCAATCGACGTCGGAGGCATCACAGTGTTGCCCGGGCAGCGGAAGTTTGGGTTCCTGCACGTCGCGTGTCTCGCCGCGGGCACCGAGGTCCGTATCCCCTTCCACGTGCTGCACGGCATCGACGAGGGTCCCACGGTGTGCCTGGCAGGCACGCTCCACGGCTGGGAACCGATGGGCGCGGAGGTGTTGCGGCGGGCACTGCTTCGCGTCGATCCGAAGACACTGCGCGGCACGATCCTCTGCATCCCCCTCGCCAACCCGCTCTCGGTGGAGTTCGGCGGCGGCATCGAGGGCGCGGGTCTGCGGATCAACCCGGCTGATCACCTCGACCTGAACCGCGTCTGGCCCGGCAAGACCGAGAATGCCTGGCTCACCGAGCGGATGGCCGCCGTCTTGTGGAAAGAAGTCGTGAGTCGCTGCCAGTACCTGATCGACTATCACGACGGCACCGGCTCGTCCGAAGAGTTACCTGTCACCTTCGCGTTCGCATTTCCGACGAACCCATCGGGCGCCGTGGCGGCGGAGGGGGCTGATGGCGTCGGAGCATCCGCCGCAATGCCGGCCGGCATGACGATCGCGCAGATGCGGGCCATGAATGAGACGATTCGCGCCCTGGCCATCGCCTGGGGATCGACGGTAATCTCGTGGCGGGAGCGGCCGGTCAATCCTGCGATGATGCTCGGCTCCGCCATGCTAAACGGTATTGTGCCACTGTACGTGGAAACCGGCGGCGGCCACACGATCGACTGGACGATTGACGCGAGCGTCGAGTGTACGCTCAATCTGCTGAAGCATCTGCAGATGATCGACGGCCGTCTGGTGCTGCCGAAGCGCCAGCTCATGGTCAGTAACTACCTGGTGGCCCGATCGCGCTTCGGCGGCTTCTACCAGGTGAACCCTGATGTGGTGCTGGGGAGCGAAATTACGCGGGGGACCGTGATCGGTACGGTCGTTGATCCGGTGACCAGTGAAGTGCTCGAGGAGTACCGCTCGCCACACAACGCAATCGTGGTCAGTCGCCGCGTGCGGATGCCCATCAACCCGGGCGGCTACGTCGCCCACCTGGCCGACACCGACGCGATCATCTGGGAGCGGACGAACCCGTGACGGATGGCGCGCGCACCGTGAGGTGCGCACGGCCGGCCGCGGCGGCGACGATTGATCCGATCACGCTGGAAGTGCAGTGGCAGCGGTTGATCACAATCGTCGATGAGATTGACACCGCCACGATCCGGGCCTCCTTTTCGACGATCGTCGGGGAGAGCCACGACTTCGGCTGTGTGCTGATGGATCAGGACGGCTCGGGTCTGACCCAGGCGCAGTGGAGCCCACCGGGGTTTTCCACGCGGCTGCCGATCACGACCCGGCACATGATCCGTCGATTCCCGAAAGACACGCTGCGATCTGGGGATGTGCTCGTGACAAACGACCCGTGGCTCGGCAGCGGGCATCTTCCGGACTTCAAGATCATCTCGCCGGTGTTCCATGGGGGGCGTCTGGTGGCGTTCGTCGGCACCGCGGCCCACGTATCCGACGTGGGCGGCCACCGCGGGGACCTGGAGGCGGTGGATCTCTTCCAGGAGGGCACTCGGATCATGCCGACGTTTTTCTACCGTGACGGGGAGCCGGTGGAGATCGTGCACGAGTTGATCGCCGCTAATTGCCGCGTCCCCGACATGGTGCTGGGCGACTTGAACGCCATCGTCGGGACGCACCGGGTTGGGGCACGGCGTGTGCAGGAGTTTCTGGACGACTACCGTCTCGAGGATCTGCGCGTCCTGGCCGCGGAGATCATGAGCCGCTCGGAGGCGGCACTGCGTGAGGCGATCGCGGCGCTGCCGGACGGCGTGAACACCTACGAGGTGACGGCCGACGGGTACTTCGAGCCGGTGACGCTGCGACTGCGGGTCGAGATCCGGGGGAGCGACATGTCCTTCGACTACACGGGGACGTCTCCGGAACAGAAGAACGCGGCGATCAACTCTTCCTTTAACATGACCTACGCGCAGACCGCCTACCCGATCAAGTGCATGCTGGTGCCGCGGGTCCCCAATAACGATGGGCTCGTGCGGCCGCTGCACGTGTACGCGCCGGAGGCCTCGATCCTCAACTGCCGGTTTCCGGCGCCCGTGCGGGCCCGCGCTAAGATCGGCAAGCACCTGCCGCCACTGATTTTCGGCGCGCTCGCCCCCCTGTTGCCGGATCGCGCCATAGCGGCCGCGGGCGGAATCTTTCCCTTTCATTTCGTAGGCAGCGACCCGCGGTTTGGGACATTCGCCGTGCACGTGCTCCCCCACGGCGGGTTGGGCGCGACCCACGACGCCGACGGCTGGCCGCCGGTAGCCTATCCTCACAACAGCACGATTACGCCGGCAGAGATCATGGAGCTGCAGGCACCCGTCCTGATGCTGCGCAAGGTGATGTTGCCCGACAGCGGCGGGCCGGGCAGACGCCGGGGCGGACCCGGGCAGGAGATCGTGCTGAAATGCGTGGCCCGGGAGCCAATCACGCTGACGATCCGGCCGGATCAGATCATCTATCCGGCGCCGGGGCTGTTTGGGGGACAACCGGGCGGCCTGGGGGCGGTCTGGTTGAACGGGCAGCGGATCGAGCGGTTCCCGCCGATGGAGTTCCGGCCAGGAGATATCTGCGTGATTCGGGTGCCCGGGGGCGGCGGGTATGGTCCGCCGCGAGAGCGCGAGCCGAGCCGCGTCGCGCAGGACGTGAAGCACGGGTACGTGACACCGCAGGCGGCAAGAGACATGTATGGCAGAGAGGAGTTGGCGTGATGGCCTCAAAGAGATCTACGACTCAGAGGGAGGGATGGTTGGTAATGCGAACACGTGGTCTGTTCCGCACGGGGCTCTTGCTTCTGCTGCTCTTCGTGTTAGTCTACCCGGCGACGCTTGGACGGGCCGGGCCCGGCCCGCGAAAGCGCGTCGTGATCGGCCAGTCCGAACTTTTGACATCGTTCGACTACCCTACCGATTGGAACATCCAGGCCACCTGGATCCAGTCCAACATCGGCGACTGTCTCGTGTGGAAGGATCGCAAAACCGGCAAGTTCGTCCCCTGGCTGGCCGAACGGTTTGAACGCGTCAACGACAAGGCCTGGCGGTTCTACCTTCGGCGCGGCATCCGTTTCACCAACGGCGAGCCCTTTAACGCCGAAGCGGCGAAGTTCAACATCGAACGCAACATGAGCGACGAGAAACTGCTCGTCTACCAGCAGTGGACGTATGTCGATCACGTCAACATCATCGACGAGTACACGGTAGAGGTGCAGACGAAGGACACCGAGCCGGCCCTGCTGAGCAAGATGGGACAGACGGCGTGCCAGGTGATCCCTCCCCGGTACTTCCAGCAGGTCGGCCCGCAGGGGTTTGCCCGTAAGCCCATCGGGACCGGTCCGTTCAAGCTCGTGGAGGAAATCAAGGACGACCGGATCGTGCTGGAGGCCAATGAGAATTACTGGCAGGGCCGCCCCGACATCGACGAGCTGGTCTTTCGGGCCATCCCGGAGGTATCTACGCGGGTGAACGAGCTTCTGACCGGCGGCATCGACCTGACAATCGATGTGCCGGGGCCGGACTGGGATCGGGTCAACCGGAACGCGAGCACGAAGGTCGTGATCGCCGAGAACCCCACGACGCAGTTGCTCGTCGTGCGTATTACCGACAAGACCGGGAAGCGGTACGTGGCCAGCAACCGGCTGGTTCGGGCGGCCATCGAGCATGCCATCAACAAGAAGGCGCTCGTGAAGCTGATTGGGGGCATGGGGACACCCACGCGCACCCGGATCACACCGCCAACCTTCGCCTGGCACGAGGGTCTCTACGGGCCGGAGAAGGGTGATGTCTACGACCCCGAGAGGGCGAAGCGCGAGCTGAGAGAGGCGGGGTACAAGGGGGAATCACTGGAATTTGTGACGAGCACGGGCCGGTGGTTCATGAGCAAGGAGGTCGCCGAAGCGATTACATCGATGCTGCAGGCCGTGGGCTTCAAGGTCGACCTCAAGGTCCTCGACGTCAGCACGTTCAACGAACAGTACTACTTCCCGGCCTACCGCGGCCTCCCGGTCAACAAGGGCCTGATGATGGAAGCGCTCCGCAACTCCTTCTTCGATCCCTGGATCGCCGTGCTGGAGGCGCACTGCGTCAAGGGCCCCCAGCGCACCGGGTATTGCAAGCCGGAGGTCGACCAGTTGATCGATCGGGCCGCCACCAACATGGTCGTGGCGGACCGTGAGCGCCAGTACAAGCGCATCCAGGAGTACCTCGCTGAGGACCGTCCGCTGATATTCCTCTATCACGTGAAGAGCGCGTACGGGATCAACAAGCGGCTGAACTGGGATGCGCCGCCGGACACGTTCCTGTGGATGGGTGGCGCGAAGGTGAGCCAGTAAGCCCGGCGTCCGCCGCGGCGCACGAGCCGGTTCGTCAATCGAGGCGGGACCTCGAGCCGGGGGTCCCGTATTCGATCTCTTGTATCGCGTATCGCTTCTGGAGGGGAAGGATTGCCTGACCGTGCCATCTAGACCGGATGACACGCCGCGATATCGATTTGGCTTTGATATCGGCGGGACGTTTACGGACTTCGTGCTCCTGGAGACGCAGTCCGGCCGGGTGCACAGTTACAAAACGCTGACCACCCCGTCGGCGCCGTCGCAGGCCGTCATGCAGGGGTGGCGCACCCTGCTGGCACAGGTCGGCGCGCCCACGGCCGCGGTCGAAGCGGCGATCCACGGGACGACGCTCATTACAAATGCCCTCATTGAGCGGCGCGGTGCCACGACGGCCCTGATCACCACCTCGGGGTTCCGGGATATTCTGGAAATCCGCCGCGAGATGCGCTATGACATCTACGATCTGCTGATGGAGCTACCCGCCCCGCTGGTCCCGCGGCCACTCCGTCTAGAGGTCAACGAGCGTGTTGGCCCGCGCGGGGAGGTCATCGTGTCCCTGGATCCGGAGCACCTAGGCAGTCTTCGGGAGACGCTCGAACGCTTCGGCGTCCAGGCGGTCGCGATCTGTTTTCTCCACTCATATAAGAACCCGGACCACGAGCGACGGACCGCCGCCGCGTTGCGCGCCTGGTTCCCACAGATGCGCATCTCGTTGTCATGCGAAGTCGCGCCCGAAATCCGCGAGTACGAGCGGATGTCGACGACCGTCTGCAACGCCTACGTGCAGCCTTTGAGCGAAGCGTACGTGGGGGACCTGATCCGTGAGCTGCGGGCCGCGGGGTACTCGCACGATCTGTATCTGATGCTTTCGAGCGGCGGCATCACGACCTCGGGCACCGCGGCCCGCTTTCCCATCCGCCTGGTCGAGTCCGGGCCCGCGGCGGGCGTGCTGGCCGCGATGTTCCACGGCGAGCGCATCGGCATCCAGGACCTCCTCTCGTTCGACATGGGCGGGACCACCGCCAAGGTGTGCGTCATCAAGGACGGCCGGCCGGCGATGACCAGAGCGTTCGAGATCGCTCGTGCCCATCGGTTCAAGAGGGGAAGCGGGTTTCCGGTCCAGGTGCCGTCAATCGAGTTGATCGAGATTGGGGCCGGCGGTGGGAGCATCGCGTGGATCGATGGGCTCGGGCTTCTGAAAGTGGGCCCGGCGTCGGCCGGGGCGGACCCGGGCCCTGCGTGCTACGGGTTCGGCGGCACGCAACCGACGGTGACCGATGGCGATCTCCTGCTCGGTTACCTCAATCCCAATTACTTCCTGGGCGGTCGTATGACCTTGAACCGCGAGGCTGCAGAAGTGGCCCTGCGGGGGATTACCGATCCCTTGCGCCTGAGCGTGACGGGTGCCGCGTACGCGATCCACCAGCTCGTCAACGAGAACATGATTGGCGCTACGCGCGTGCACGTAGCCGAACGGGGCGGCGATCCTCGCTGGCTCTGGCTCATGGCGTTCGGCGGCGCGGGGCCGGTCCACGCCCACGCCATCGCCCGGGCGCTGCACATGAAAGGCTACATCTGCCCTCCCGGCGCCGGGGTCACGTCCGCGCTGGGTTTCCTGACAGCGCCCGTGTCGTTCGAGTTCTCCCGGAGTGTGGCGAGCCGGCTCACTCAGGATCTGCTGGCCCGTCTCGACGAGATCTTCGCCGAGCTGGAAACCGAAGGACGCACGACGCTGATGGATGCCGGCGTCAAAGAGGCGGACATGCGTTTCATTCGTCAGGCTGACCTTCGCCACGTTGGACAGGGGCACGAGATCGTCGTCGGGCTGGGTGACGGGCCGCTGACCGGCGTCAGCCTCGATCGGGCGCTCAGGCCGCTGTTTTACGAGAAGTACGAGCAGCTCTACGGTCACGCCCATCATCACCTGGAACTGGAGATTACAACCTGCCGCTTGACGGCGACAGGCCCCCGGCCTCAGGTCGCCCTGCACGGGGATGGGGGCCCGTCGAGGCGCCGCGTCGCGGTCTCGAAGGACCGCCGGCAATGTTACTTTGCCGAGTCCGGCGGCTTTGCCGATACGGCTGTCTACGACCGAGACCTCCTGGCGGCCGGCGCAGCCTTCGAGGGACCCGCGATCGTTGAAGGCACCGACTCGACGATCGTGGTGCCGCCGCACGCCATGGCGGAGGTCGATGCGTTCCTCAATCTGATTGTGACCTTCGCCCCTCCCGCACGGGCGGTCGCGCGCCGATGAGCTCGCGCGAGATGAGCGCAACGGACGCCGCTGGTCGCACCTTCGATGCCGTGACGCTGGAGATCCTCTGGCAGCGGTTGATCACGATCATGAACGAGGTCGACGGCATTATCGTGCGGACCACCTTCTCGACGATCTTGAGCGAGGGTCGAGATTTCGCCTGCATCCTGGTTGATCCGCGCGGAGCGTCCCTGTGCCAGTCCTCATGGAGCACGCCGAACTTCTGTGTCGTGCTCCCGCGGACGGCCAAGGTGCTGCTGCGGCGCTTTCCCCTGGACGTCCTGCGCGAAGGCGACGTCCTTGCGACCAATGATCCATGGATCGGCACCGGGCACCTGCCCGACTACATCTTGCTCGCGCCGGTCTTCTGGAAGGGGAAAGTCGTTGCGCTGCTCGGCACGGTGTCCCACGTCTCCGACGTCGGCGGGCACCCCGCCGAGATCGAGGGAACGGACGTCTTCAGCGAGGGCCTGCGAATGCCCCCGTTTCGGCTCTACGAGGCGGGCCGGGAGAACGAGCTGGCCGTCGACGTCATCGGGAAGAATTGCCGCGTGCCGGACATGCTGCTCGGGGACCTCCGCGCCATGGCCGGGGCGCTGAAGATCGGCGCGGACCGCGTCCGCGAGTTCCTTGTGGACTACGGGATGGATGATATTGAGAGTCTGTCGGCGGAGATCCTGAATCGGTCGGAGGCCGTCATGCGCGAGCGCATCGCCGCCCTTCCAGATGGCGTGTATCCGTATGCGATGGACATCGACGGCTATATCGAGACGGTGCGCCTGGAGGTGAGGATCGAGGTGAAGGGCTCGGACGTCTACATCGACTACACCGGATCGTCGCCACAGTCCCGGACGGCCGCCATCAACGCCGTGTACAATAGCACCTTTGCCACGTCGATGTATCCGTTCAAATGCGCGCTGGCACCCGACATCCCCAACAACGAGGGGTTATTCCGTCCGATTCACGTGACCGCGCCAGAGGGCTCGATCCTGAACGCCGTCTTTCCGGCGCCCGTGAAGGCACGGGCGAAGACCACCAACAACATCAATCAGGTTGTCTTCGGGGCGCTGTGGCCGGTGTTCGGCGAGCGCGTGCAGGCGAGCAACGGCGGCATCTGGCCGTTGGTGTTGATGGGTGAAGACGCGACCGCCGGCCGGTTTCTCGTGGACCTGCTTCCCCATGGAGGACGCGGCGGTATGCCGTCGCTCGACGGGATGATCCCCGTCTCGTATCCGACGAACAGCATGGTCACGCCGTGCGAGATCATCGAGGCCAGAGCCCCCGTGCTCTTCCTGAAAAAAGAGCTGCGGCCCGACAGCGGCGGCGCAGGCCGCCGGCGGGGTGGTCTCGGTCAGGTGATCGCCTTCAAGGTCGTGGCCGACCGGCCGATCACGTTCAACCTGACGCCGGACCGGGTGACCACGCTACCCCAGGGATTGAACGGCGGCCGGCCCGGGAGCATCGGAGAGGTCTTCATCAACGGCGAGAGGGTGCTCCGCTTCCCGCCGATTCTGCTGAATCCGGGCGATGTGGTCGAGTTGCACATGCCGGGAGGAGGAGGGTTCGGCCCGGTCGAGCAGCGCGAGCCTGAGCGCGTCCTGTCGGATCTTGCGATGGGCTACATCAGTCCCGAGCGTGCGGTGCGAGACTACGGGGTCGCCCCTACGCCCGGCGACTGATTCCCATGCAGCGGTACCTCCTGCGCCGCCTGCTTCAAATGATTCCGGTACTGGTTCTCCTGACGCTGATCATTTTCGTGGTGATCCGGCTGAAGGGTGACCCCCTGGCCCAGCTGGCTCCCGTCGACCAGATGAGCCCCCAGGAGATCGAGCAGTTGCGCCACGTCCACGGGTTTGACCGGCCGATCCTGGTCCAATACGTGGACTTCCTGGCGGGTCTGGTGCGGGGAGACTTCGGCACGTCGTTTCGCTACCGACAGCCGGCGCTGCCGCTGGTGGTGGAGCGACTTCCGAAGACCATTTGGCTGGCGCTTGCGGCGGTTGTGGCCGCGTGGGCGGTGGCCGTGCCGCTCGGCATCGTCACGGCGGTCCGCCGAAATTCGCTGACCGACCTCGTGGCCACCACCGCCTCGGTGCTCGGGCGCGCGCTCCCCTCGTACTGGCTGGGCCTGATGCTCATCCTCACGTTCTCGGTCTGGCTGCGCTGGCTACCGGTATCGGGTTCCAGCAGCCCGGCGCATATGGTGCTGCCGGCCGCTACCCTTGGCGTGGGGCTCGCTACGACCCTCACGCGGCTGATCCGGAGCAGCATGCTCGAAGTGATCCGCCAGGATTATATGACCACGGCCCGCTCCAAGGGGCTGGCCGAGCGTGCCGTGCTGTTGCGGCACGGTTTGCGCAACGCCCTGGTCCCTGTTGTGACCGTGTTTGGGTTGCAGACGGCTTGGCTGCTGGGTGGGGTCGTGATTGTCGAGCAGGTCTTCGCCTGGCCGGGGATGGGGCAGTTGATCGTGAGGGCTGTGTTTACCCGGGACATGGCCATCGTGCAGGCTGGGGTGTTCGTCTTCGCGCTCATCGTGATGACACTGAACCTGCTCGTGGACGCCCTCTACACCGTGCTCGATCCACGGATTCGGTACGAATGACGATACGCGCCGCGCCATCCCCGTCGGCGGCGCTCGTGGCCGCGCCGATACGCCGGCGCGGGACGCTGGCGCGGCGCGTGGTGCGCAGTCCGATCGGTCTGATTGGGATCGTCATCGTGACGACCGTGCTCTGCACGGCGATCGCGGCCCCACGACTGGCGCTTCATGATCCGGCCGAAGTAGGCATCGACCTGCGGTTGCGGCCGCCCGCCTGGGGCCCCGGTGGGACGTGGGCCTATCCGCTCGGCACCGACAGCCTTGGCCGCGACGTGTTCTCGCGCGTGATTCACGGCTCGAGGGTCTCGGTGATCGTGGGCATCTGCGCCGTGCTGGTGGCGGGGATCATCGGCGTGTCAGTCGGCTTGCTGGCCGGCTACTACGGAGGGACCCTGGACGCGATCGTCGGCAGGATTGCCGACACCTTCCTGTCGGTCCCCTTCATCGTTCTCGCATTGGCAGTGGTCGGGGTGTTGGGGCCGGGGTTGGCAAACGTGATCGTCGTGCTCGGTGTCGTCGGGTGGGTCAGCTTCTCGCGAGTGGTTCGCGGCGATGTCTTCTCGATCCGAGAGCGAGAGTACGTTCTGGCGGCGCGCGCGATTGGGCTCAGCGGACGGCGCATCATCCTGCGTCACATCCTGCCGAACGCCGCGCCGTCGGTGATCGTGCTGGCGACGCTCGATGTCGCGACGACGATCATCGCGGAGTCTTCGCTGTCATTCCTGGGTCTGGGTGTGCAGCCGCCGACGGTGACCTGGGGCGGCATGCTCGCCGATGGCCGGCAGTTCATCGCCACGTCGTGGTGGCTGGCCACGGTGCCGGGTCTGGCGATCATGGTGACCGTGCTCGGCATCATCTTCCTCGGCGACTGGCTGAGGGACGAGCTGGACCCGCGCCTGCGGTAAAGACGGGCGCGACCCAGAGACACGCACACTGAAGTCCCCGGAGGGAAGGTTTCAATCATGACGAAGGCGGATCTAGCGGAGCGTGACCTCCGCCTCAGGCGAACGCGGGATGCGATGGCCCTCGAACGGTTCGATGCGCTGTTGGTGGCCGGGAAGGGGCATTGGTGGACCGGCCGCGGGTACCTCCGGTATTTCACGGACTTCCATCTCTGGGGCCACGATGGACTCTTGCTCATCCCGTTCAGCAGCGATCCGGTCCTGACGCTGAGCAGCCACGCCGTCGCGGGACGCATCGCCGCCCGCGGTTGGGTCCCCGACGTCCGCGGCGACGTCTACGTGGTGCCGGGAATCGTTGACGCGATCAGGGCCAAGGGGCTTGCGGGCTCTAGGATCGGCATCGCCGGTCTACGCTGGATCCTGCCCGCCGGCGCGTATGCTGAGTTGGAGGCCGCGCTGCCTGACGCGACGCTTGTGAGCGCCGACGATCTCATCGACCGCGTGCGTACCGTCAAGAGTCCGCTCGAGATCCAGCAGATCCGAGAACTCTGGTCGCTGTCGAAGATCGCCATGGAGCGCTTTGCCGAACTGGTCGCCCCCGGCCGCAACCAGCGCGAGGTGGCCGCGGAGACGACCAAGACGGTGTGGGCGTCAGGCGCGCGGGATCTCCTCGTTTTTCTGGCCGAAGCGCCCGGGGATACCGATCCGCCCAGGGACCTCCCGCTGAAGTGCGACGATATCGTGAGGTTTCATCTCGAGATCTGTGGGGAGAGCGGGCACTGGTCGGAGATCACCATCAACTGTGCCTATCGCGAGCCGACGGTCCTCGAGCGCAGATTGATCGACAGCGAACTCTTGGCGTTCCAGGAGATCCGTCGGGTGGCCAGGCCGGGGACCCAGCTGCGAGACCTGGCGGCGACGTTTGACCGGGTGATGGCCGAACGAGGTTGGGAACTCGGCAAACCCACCACACACTTTCATTTTCACGGGCAGGGGATGGACACGATCGAACGTCCCTGGTATGCGGCCGCGGAGCCGTGGGGTCAGTCTCAGGACTGGCCACTTCGGGCGGGCATGGTCTTCTCGTACCATCCACGCCGGGATGTCAGCCCCCGGGTGGACTGGGGCACCGGGATCAACGAAGACATCTTGATCACCGAGGGAGGCGCGGAGCGTCTGAGCGTCGACTGGAATCATTCCTGGCGTATGATGAAATAACATACCGGTCAGGGGGGTGTGTCTTTGAGCGGTGAGTTTCAGGGGAAAGTCGCGATCGTGACCGGCGCGGCCTCGGGCATCTGCCGTGTGACGCTGCAGGCGTTCGTGCGCGCCGGCGCCCGCGGTGTGATCGCGGACAGGAACGAGGAGTGGGGCCGGCAGGTCGCCGACGGCCTGCGGGCCGAGGGCGGCGAGGTCACGTTCATCAAGATCGATGTGCGGGACAGCGCGTCGGTGCAGCGCCTCGTCGATGAGACCGTCACAGTCTATGGCGGTATTGACATCCTGGTGAACTGTGCGGGGGTTGGCGTGCACAAGGCCATTGTCGAGATGTC
>JBGPNN010000031.1:0-20809 GCA_041487495.1 bacterium | reverse complement strand
TTCGGTCAACTCGTGCATGGGCACGCCGTAGATCTGCCCCTTCCAGACCGGTTCGATGAACCCCGAGTCGATGATGTCGCCTTTGTTTTGGGGGGTGAGGTACTTGGTGAGGACCAGCAGGCTTCCCTGTGCCGCAAACGCCGCGGTCCGCACGTCCATCCAGAACACGTCGGGGGTGTCGCCGGCCGCCGACGCCGTGGTGATCTTCTGGTGATACTCGTTGAAGGGAAACGCGTCCCGCTGGACCGTGACGTTGGGATTCGCCTTCATGAAGCCTTTCAGCAGCTCGTCCATGGCCGGCTCAAGCGCCGGATCGGCGGCCATCCAGAACCGGAGCGAGGTCTTCTGCTGCGCCAGGGCGATCTGCGCCGGTGACATCGGCACGATCAGAACGACCATCAGCAGGACGAGTAACCCGGCCAGCAAGCGGGTCGGTGGCGTGCGCATCATCGTTCCCCCCTATGACGTTGTGCAGATTCTTGCAGCCGCGAGTGGCTAGGAGGTTCCGCCCGTCGCCGGGGCTCTCCTGCCGACACGCGCGTTCGTCATCGCCCTACACGGCTGGTATCGTCGAGCATCGCCGCAATCTCGTCGGGCGCAAATCCCAATTCGGTCAGGACTTCCTGCGTGTGCTCACCCAGGCGAGGCGGCGCGAGACGTACCGTCCCCGGCGTGCCCTCCAGCTTCACCGGGATGCCTACCATTTTGATCGGCCCCATGTCGCGATGGTCAATCTCGATGACCATCTGATTGTGCGCCACCTGCGGTTCGGCCAGGATCTCGTCGATCGCATTCACCCGCGCGCAGAGGATGTCGACGGATTCGAGGCCGTCGATCGCTTCTTTGGTGGTCCGTTTGCCGAATTCGTGCCGCCAGCGGGCCTGTAGATCGTCTCGATGCGCCATTTGCTCCTTGTGCGTCGCGTAGCGTGCATCGGCCGACAGGTCCTCGATGCCCAGCCCCTGGCAAATGAGCTGGAGCGGGTTGGGCTTGAACGCCCCCACCATCACCACGTGGCCGTCGAGGGTCTTGAAGGTGCCGGAGAGCGGGAAGGCGCCCCAGTTCAGGCGCTCGCCGAGATTCAGCCACACGGTGGCTTCCTGCAGTTGCATGGCCAGCATGCCGTCGAGCAGCGATGCGTGGACCACCTGCCCTTCGCCGGTGCGCGCCCGCGCCAGCAATGCCAGCAAGATCGCCTGGACCAGCAGCATCCCCGCCGTGAAGTCGGCGATCGGCGTCGCGCACGGCTCGGGCGGCGCAGCGGGGTCGGCCCGCCGCGCGGCAATACCGCTCATCGCCTGCGCGAGCACGTCCTGGCCACCCTTGTCCCGATACGGGCCCGTTGGACCGTACCCGCTCCCGAAGGCGTAGATGAGGCGCGGGTTGATCGCCCGTAGTGGCTCAGGCCCAAACCCCAACCGCTCCATCACGCCCGGGCGGAAGTTATGCACCACCACGTCGGCCTTCCGCGCGAGCCGGTAGATGGCCTCGCGCCCCATCGGCGATCGGATATCGATCGCCACGCTGCGCTTGTTACGGTTCAGGCTCCAAAAGATGGCGCTCTCGCCGCTCTTGTGCTTCATGTGGGCGCGCGACAGATCGCCTTGCCCCGGGCGCTCGATCTTGATCACATCAGCGCCGAAATCCCCTAGTGTCTGCGTGCAGCACGGCCCGAGCTCGATCTGCGTGAAGTCGAGCACGGTGACCCCCTGAAGCGGGCTGTTCCCTACCGGCCGGACCATCGCGGCACTCTCCTTTCTAAGAATGCGTTGACACCTTCGGCGTGATCGTCCGAGCTCATCGACTTCGCCATCGCCGGAGGCACCAGCGCGACCGCGGCCGGCAAGGGCAGACCCAGGCCCGCCATCACGGCGGCCTTGGTTCCCTGCACCGACAGCGGGGCGCATTCCAAAATCTGCTCCGCCCAGCGGCGCGCGGCACCGATCAGGTCCGTGGCCGGTGTGACTTCATTGACCAGCCCGATCCGCCAGGCCTCGGCCGCGGGGATGCGCCGGCCCGTCAGCAGCATCCCCATGGCCACCTTGAGGGGCACGTGACGCACCAGTCGGTGCATCCCGCCGTCCATCGCCGTCCGCGCGATGCGCGGCTCGGGGAAACCAAACTCGGCGTGCTCGGCGGCCACGATGATGTCACACGCCAGCGCCAGCTCGAACCCGCCGCCGACCGACACACCGTTGACGGCCGCGATAATCGGTTTGGTACCGTCGAATCGCAACGCCAACCCACCGATACCCCGCGGGTGTCGTACCGCCAGAAAACTCTTGCCGGGCGGCGCGGACGGCTCTTTCATGTCATACCCGGCGCAGAAGGCCTTGTCGCCTGCGCCGGTGAGGATCGCCACCCGGAGATCGGGATCAGTTTCATACGAATTCCAGATCTCGTCGAGCTCGTCGGTGGCGGCGCGGTGCAGCGCGTTGCGGACCTCGGGGCGGTTGATCGTCACGACGAGCAGGTGGCCGTCGCGTTCGGTGCGGCAAAACTGCGTCATGGGGTTAGGTCGCGCCTCTCACGGGCTCGGGCGTACCCAGGTTCACCCCCTGGGCGATGAGCCGCCTCTGCAACGTCGCCACGTCGACCCGGCGCGGCGCCACGCCGGACTCCAGGCTCAACACCGCCGCGACTCCGGCGGCTTCGCCCATCACCATCATCGGCGGGATCTCCCGGCTGATCCGCTGCGCTTCGGGCGTCGCCGAGTAGTGCCGGCCGGCGACCAGTAGGCCGTCGATGTCCTTCGGGACGAGGCTGCGGTAGGGCGTGTAGTAGTCGCGCCCGCGCGCCACCACGTCATGGAAGCGGCGGCGTTCGAGCAGGTCTTCTTTGGTGACGACGTACTCGCCTTCCAGCAAACGTGTCTGGCGCACACCGACCTGGGGCGCGGCGTCCAGGATGTACGCGCGCTGGAAGCCCGGATAGTGTTTGCGCACGTACTCCAGCACTTTCATGAAACGGCGCCGGCCTTCGATCTCGATGTGTGTGAGATGCTCGGGATTCAGTCCATCGTACCCGGGGATGTGCGGGCAGTTGCACCACACCACGCCGGGCCGCGGTGTGCGCAGCCACCAGTGGTCCCACGAGCCGCCGAGTAGACGCTTCACATCGGTATCGACTTGGCGGGCCGCCTCGGGGTCGTCACGCTCGAATCGCAGGGCCTCATCAATATCGACGTCGGCGAGCCGGTGGACCAGCGTCAGGATGTACGACCCGTGGACTTGCGGCGCGCCAGCGCTCCCAAAGACGTCGCCGTCACCGGTCGCGTCGATCACAACCCGACCCAGTACCGCCTGCCGGCCGGACTTGGTCTCGACAATGGCGCCCCGCACCACGCCGTCTTCGACCACCGCGCGAGAAAACCACGAGTGCAACCGCAGGTGCACGCCGGCCTCCAGCGCCATCTCCTGCGAGACCTGCTTCCAACCCTCCGGATCGAATGATCCGGCAAACACGAGCGGTTTGGGCCGGGTGCGCGAATACAGCTCTTCGAAGCCCCACCGAGCCCAGCGTGCCAGCACGTCGGGATCGTTGCGAAAACAGTCTTCAAGCGGCGGGGTGACCACGGCGCCGATCGTTCTCAGCCGATCGATGATCTCAAGCGCCAGCCCACCGACCGAGACCTCACCCGGCGCGCACATGTCGTCGAGCACCAACACCATCCCGCCGGACGCCAACCCGCCTAGGTACCCGTACCGCTCCAACAGCGCGACCTGAGCACCCGCGCGCGCCGCGGCCACCGCGGCCGCCTGCCCCGCAGGGCCTCCGCCGACGACGAGCACGTCGCACTCTCGGACCACCGGGATTTGCCCACCGGGTTCATGGACCGTGCGCATCGGCATCGTCTCCAGATATTTTGTTGTGGAAATGGTGCACGCGTTGTGCATATAATACACACCGAGGATTTCGCATGTCAACCCAGGCAGCGAGAAGGCCGCGTAGCGCTCCGGCCCGACTCATTCAATCGGTTGGCCGGGCCATGGACATCCTCATGACTGTTGCGAGGGCCAATCGGCCGCTGAGCCCGAGCGAAGCGGCCGCGCGTCTGGGGCTAGAACGGACCACCGTCCACCGCTTGATGGTCACGATGGCCACCTCCCGCCTGCTCCGCTTCGATCCGGCGACACACAAGTACCGGATCGGTGTCGGCGCCTTCGAGCTGGGCACCGCGTACCTCCGCGCGCAGATCGAGGACCGCATGGTGGAGCGCATCGTCGCCGAACTCGCCGATGAGGTCGGCTACACGGTATCGCTGGGCGCGCTCGTCGATCAGGAAGTGATCATCATGATTGCGCGCGAGGCCGGCCAGGTGCTGACGGTCAACTCTCGACCGGGCGATCGATTGCCGCCTCACGCGAGCGCCATCGGGAAACTCTTCCTGGCAGAGCGGTCCGATGCGGAGATTCGGCGGTTCTTTGACGCCGCCGGCATGCCGCGTCTGACGCCCCACACGATCAGTTCGATCGGTGGCTTCATGCAGGACATTGCGCGCGTACGCGCGACCGGGATTGCCTACGCACGGCAGGAGGCCCTGATCGGGGTCAGTTCGATGGCCGTGCCCGTCCGGCGCTCCAATGGGCTGCTGGTGGCGGGCCTGGTCGTCGCGCCGCCTGCGCAGTTCGCCACCGACGACGCGTTTGCCAAACTCCTGCCGCCGCTCCGCCGCGCGGCCACGCGTATCGACGCCGCCGGGGTCGTGCAACCGCCCTAAACGCACGTTGCGCTGTGGCTCCGGAAGCCCCGTTGAACATTTCGTCCAAGATGTGGCGGAAACGTTATAACGTGTTATAACGAATCGTCAGAAAATCGTACGGCCCGGGGTCAACCGTCGCCGCGGCTCTGTCTCATTCGTAGCCGTCGAACTCCTCAGTCCTGACCTGGTCTTCGCTCAGACCGGCCTCCGCCAGGGCCCGCGCGACGCCGCCAACCATCCCCGGTAGGCCGGCGGCATACACGAGGGAATGCTCGCGGTCCTCGACCACTTCGCTGATGAATGCTCCGTCGATGTACCCGGTCCGGCCGTGCCAGGGCACCTTCGCCTGCTCGGGCTGCGTCATGGTCGGCACGAAGCGGACGTTGGGATTCTGCTGCGCCCAGGTCTGCAGCTCCTCAAGGAAGGGCGCATCCTGGGGGGTCCGGTTTGAGTAGATCAGCGTCAGGCGGTGCGGCAGCGACCGCTCGGTGGCATGCTTGACCATGCTGCGAAACGGCGTGATCCCAATCCCGCCGGCAACCAGCACGAGAGGCCGGCTCGAGTCTTGCGGCAGCGTGAACGACCCGAGCGGGCCCCGCACGTCGACGCGTGTGCCCAGCGTCACTTCGGCGAGCGTCCGCTTCAAAGCACTCCCGCTCATGCGCGTGACGATAAGCAGAAACCGGTCCTGTGGGGATGAGGCAATCGAGAATGATCGCGTGTTGCCCTTCTCATCCTGATAAATCGGGTCGGGCACAGTGAGGGAGACGTACTGCCCAGGTTTGAACGTAAAGTCCTGTCCTTCGAAATCAAACCTGAACGCCGTCGTGCCGTCGGCGACGTGCTCCCGCGACATCAGAGGAAATGTGAACCTGGGCATCACGCAGCTCCTGTGTGGCCGCCGACTATGTGGTCTGCGCGGCGCCCGAGATGACCTTGAGGGTATATGAGGAGAACGAGTCACCCTGGCGGAGGCACTGCACCCGCTTGAGCGGCAGACCAAACAGGGCTTCCAGCCAGTGGTGGATCATGTCGCAGACCTCGGCGTGCTCGAATGCCAGACGCATCACGGGGCAATTGTACTCGCGGAGAGTGTACCCGTCGCGGGTCCGGTCGAGGACGGGCATGAAGCCGCGCTCTGCGAGGATCGTCTTAACTCGCTGCAGTCGCTCCCGTCCCGCCGTCCCATCGACCCTGGGCAGGTCGCGCGCGATCCACGCCTCGCCGATGCGCCGCAGCAGGCGCTTCAAGTCCGCTGATCCACCGCGCTTGACCTCCGTCAGGATCACCGCGGCGAACTCCTCGTAGACCTTGGGGAACAGCGTGTCAGCGGCCGGCGTCAACGCGTAGATGACGCTGGGCCGCCGTGGCCCGGCGCGGAAGCCCTGTCTCACCACAAACCCGTCCGCCTGCAACGAAGCGAGGTGGGTCGTGACGGCGGTCCGGGTCAACCTCATCGCCCGCACCAGATCCTCGACAGTCTGGGGACCGTGGACGCGCAGCAACTCCACGATCTGACGCCGAGTTTCCTGCATGTCTTCATCCTAGCAAATTCAGACCATATTCGTCAATTACCACAATAACAACATCTTATATTGACATTACTTATGAGATGTGCTAGCGTCGACCTCAAGACCGTTCATTCAGGGGGTGTCAGCAATGCGAGTGCGCGTTTCGGTGCGGATCTTTGCCCTAGCCGCGAGCCTGGCGATCGTGGCGGCCGCCCTGCCTGCATCGCCGGCCCTGGGTCAGGGTTCCATGCCGGACAAAACGCTCGCCTTTCGGAGCGCGATGCGCCGGCTGTGGGAGGATCACATTACCTGGACCCGTCTCTACATCGTCAGTGTCGCCGGCAATCTACCCGACAAAGATGCCACCGCCCAGCGGCTACTGCGGAACCAAGCCGACATCGGCGGTGCGATCAAGGGCTACTACGGGAACGAGGCCGGTGACAAGCTGACGGCCCTCCTGCGGACTCACATCCTGACAGCCGCAGACCTGCTGGCCGGGGCCAAGACGGGCAACACGGCAAAGATCAACGCCGCCAGCAAGCGATGGTATGCCAATGCGGATGAGATTGCGACTTTCCTCAGCACCGCCAACCCGAACGCCTGGCCGCTGGCCGAGATGAAATCGATGATGCGCGGCCACCTGGACCTGACGTTGCAGGAAGCCACGGCCCGCCTGAAGCGCGATTGGGCCGCGGATATCGCCGCGTACGATAAGGTGCACGACCAGATCCTGGAGATGGCCGATATGCTGAGCGCCGGGATCATCCAACAGTTTCCGGACAAATTCAAATAGGCAAGACGCGCAGTTCGTTGGGGACGGCGCGGTCAGCCGGCTAGCGGAGGAGATCGTGATCCGGCAGATCGCGCCGTCCGAGCAGCGCCAGCCTGCTGAAGACCTGCCCGCGGTGGTACTGCTCGTGCGTCACCACGTGCCAGACGATCTCTTCAATCGACGCGCGCTGGCTCTGATCCCAGGGGAACGGGCGCGTATCGGCCCGGTCATGATCCGTCAGGCGCTCCAGCCACGCCAGCGACGCGTCCCGTTGAGGTCTCCAGACAGCCAGGATGGCGTCCAGATCCTTGAAGTTTTCAGGGTCGGCCTTCGGCCGGGGCTTCCCGGACACGACGTGCTGAAACCAGAACGCTTCGGCGCGGACCATGTGCAGCAGGATATGACTGATGGGGCGAATACCCTCCGCGGGTGGCGTCGTGAGCTGTTCCCACGAATGTGGGCGGCACAATCCGACGATCTCGTCGGGCACCGTCTTGAATCCGGCCCGGACACGAGGAGGCAGCATCAGGGCCCCTCTTTGATCTCGATGACTTTGGACCGACTCGTCAGCCCGTGGATGATCCGGACCGCGGACGGCGGGACGTCGAGGAACTGGGCGACGACCCGCACGACCGCCGCATTCGCGCGACCTTCCCGCGGCGGCTCGGTCACCACGACGCGCAGTTGCAAGGCATCAATGCGTTCGACCAGTTCGTGCTTCGCGCCCGGGGTCACCCTGACGGTCAATCGCATGACGACATCCGGTCCTTCGCGCCTCTAGACGTGCTGCAAGGGTGGGGCCAGCGCCGCGACCTCGTCCACTTCGGCGGGGCTCAAGTCCCAGTCGGCGGCTTTCACGTTGGCCTCGACCTGCTCAGGCTTCGTCACGCCGGTGATGACCGTGGAGACCGCGGGTCTGGCCAACAGCCACGCGACCGCCAGTTCGGTGACGGGGTGTCCGTGGTCGCGGGCCCAGGTCTCAACAGCGCGCGCGATGGCGAAGTTGCGCGGCGTCGCGAACCGGTTGCGCATCCGCTCCATCTGTTCGAGCCGGGTGCCAGATGGGAACGGCTCCCCCTCGCGGTACTTCCCGGTGAGCAGCCCGCCGGCCAGAGGAAAGTATGGGATGATCCCGACCCCGAACGCCTCGCAGGCCGGCATCACCTCCCGTTCAATATTTCGGTGCAGTAGGCTGTACTCGGGCTGTTCGGAGACCAACGACACCCACCCGCGCCGGTCGCTGGCCCACAGCGACCAGACGATCTGCCAGCCGCTGAAGTTCGAAGAGCCCACGTAGCGCACCTTGCCCTGGCGCACGAGATCGTCGAGCGCGCTCATCGTCTCCTCGATCGGTGTGTCACGGTCCCATCGGTGGATCTGCAGTAGATCGATGTGGTCCATCTTCAGCCGGCGCAGGCTGGCGTGGACGCCATCTGTGATGTGCTGCCGGGACGCGCCGGTCTCGTTCGGTCCGGTCCCCATGTCCATGGCGACTTTCGTGGCCAGCACGGCCTCCCCGCGGCGCTGCGCCAGGGCCTGTCCCACCTGTTCTTCGGAGACTCCGCGGCCGTACGCGTCGGCCGTGTCGAAAAAGTTCACGCCCAGATCAAGCGCCTTGTGAATGATCCGTTCCGTCGTTTGCGCGTCGGTCACCCGCCCGAAGTTGTTGCCGCCGAGCCCCACGACCGACACCTTCAGCCCGGATTTGCCCAACCGCCGATATCGCATCAAGACCCACTGTGAATATTTCGGCTGTCCGATGGGACGCGTGCAGTGTTTGACTCGCGCCAGGCCAAGTCCTGCGATGCATGCGCGCCCCGGCAGGAAGGTCGGGCGGCGCGCGTAACCTGTGCTGTTGGAGCCGAGGTCGAATGACAGCCCATCAGGAGGAGCGTATGAGCAAGGTGCGGCACCATTCGCTGGCAGCCATGAAGCCCGAGGTCGTGAACCCCAAGATGATGCGGCGCATGGTGTGGGGCGAGCGACTGATGGCCTCGTACATGGAGTTCAAGGCCGGGTTTGTGGCCCCGTCACATCACCATGAAAACGAGCAGATCACGTACTGCATCTCGGGCACGATGCGGTTTTTCTTCCCCGACGAGAACGATATCATCCTGCGCGGTGGCGAACTGTTGCTCATCCCCAGCAACGTACAGCACGGGGCAGAGATGATGGATGACGTCGTGGAGATGGATATCTTCAACCCGCCGCGGCAGGACTGGATCGCCGGGACCGACGCGTATCTGAGGCGTTAGGCGAGACGGTCGGCGAGGCTATCGCGCCGGCTGCGGTTCGTCCGCGAGTTCGCGAAGCAGCCCGTCGAGGTCGAGCGTGCCGTTCGTCATCGTCGTGCGGCCGCCGGGGGCGTGGGGCCACTCGGACCGGTCGCGGTCCCGGTAGATCTCGATACCGTTGCCGTCGGGGTCGCGGAAGTAGATCGCTTCGCTGACGCCGTGGTCCTGTGCTGCGCCGATCTGCACCCCGTGGTCCAAAAGTCGCTTGTAGATTCGCGCCAGCTCGCGCCGGTTCGGCAGCAGGATCGCGAAGTGATACAGACCTGTCGAACCCCGCGGCGGCGGCCCGCCGTCCTTGCTGGCCCAGGTGTTCAAACCAATATGGTGGTGATACCCGCCGGCCGAGAGGAACGCGGCCTGGGCGTCATGTGGCTGCACGAGTTCGAATCCGAGCACGTCGCGATAGAACGCAATCGATCGCTCCAGGTTCGAGACCCGCAGGTGGATGTGCCCGATGCGCGTTTCGGGATGGATCATACACAGCCTCGCTAAAGGGTGGCGAGCAGGATCGGGGCCGCGCTCGGCTTCGGCGCGCCGCTCGGACCGCGCTCGAGGGAGATCGCGACCGCCTGGTACCGGGCGAAGTCGGCCTGGACCGGCACGATGATTGGCCGGCCCGGCACCGGACGGAAGACGCCGGCACTCTCGGGCGTCTCCCCGGCCACCAGCCACAACTGATAGACGAACTCGGAGCCCGGATCGCGCAGATCGCTGACGACCAGCGCACCCTGTTTGCGCACGGGATCGTAGACAAACCGCACATTCGCCTGCACCGACCCGACCAGCGCGGTCGTCTTCGCCGACGGACTGGCCAGCAACGCCAGCACCTGTTCTTGTGTGCCCAGACGATCGTTGAGCGTGGAGAGCTGTCTGTTCAGCGACACGTTCACGCCGACCATGACCACCGCGAGCACGGCCGCCAGCGCCGCCGCCGCGAGCGTCCAGTTCCGCGACCCCCGCTCGGGGAGCGGGACAACGCGACGCGGCCACTGGCTCCGGGTCTCCGGCTCCGCCTGCCCGTGCGGCTCGATCGCTTCCATGATGTGCGCCTTCAGCGACGCGGGCGGCTGGACCATCGGCACGCCGGTCGCCAGGCTCGCGGCGACCTCACGCAGCGCCGCCAGCTCTTGCTGGCAGTCCGGGCACGTGGCCAGGTGCGCCACGACCGCGCGCTCGTCCTCGGGATCGAGCGCGTCCAGCGCGTATACGGCCAGCAGCGCGCGTAACTCGTCGTGTATCACTGATCGGTCCCTTCGACCCGCGGGGCCAACGCGGAGCGCAGCCGCAGCATGCCATCACGCATCCGCGTCTTGATCGTCCCCAACGGCACCCGCAGCCGCTTCGCGATCTCCTGCTGCGTGTAGCCGCCGTAGTAGGCGAACACGATCGCCTCGCGCTGCCCATCGCTCAGGGAGCCCAGCGCCTGCCGGACCTGCGTGCTGGTCACACTCCGGAGGGCGTCCTGCATCACGTCAGCGTCCGCGATCATCGTCTCGGAGAGCGGTTCGGCCGACCGCACGCGCTGCCGTCTCACCGTATCCACACTCTTGTGATGCGCGAGGGACAAAATCCATGCGCGCGCCGTACCGCGACCGGGATCGAAGTCGGGCGCGCCCCGCCAGATGGCCAGGAAGACTTCTTGCGCGACCTCTTCGGCGGCTTTTGAGTCACGCAGCATCTTGACCGCCAGGGAATACACGGCGCCGCCATAGCGCTCGTAGAGAGTCTCGAACGCCCGGCCGTCCTTCCGGCCAACGCGGACGAGCAGCGCGTCCTCGCCTTCGCCCTGTCCCTCGCGGTGCTCCATCGTCTGGGCTCTTGGACGCGTCACGAGGGAGTTCCTGTGCAACTCCCATCACCGACCGCCTCCTACCCCTCCTTCGCACGACGCCGCTCGTGGGTTTCCATGGCGCGGTAGGAGCGCCGGAGCCGCCTTCGGTCCCTTTTCGGTTCCCTCTTATGGAAGAAACAGGTCGGAGAAGTGAGCCGCGCCGGCCCGATCAGCGGTTCAAGGCCCGCATTCCCGCTTCCGGATAACGCTCCCCGGCCGCGGCGCCAGGAGGCGCGATCTCGTCGAGACGAGCCAGATCGGCGGCCGTCAATGCGACGTCGATCGCACCCAGGTCTTCCTCCAAACGCCGCAGTTTCTTCGTGCCGGGAATCGGGACGATGTCGTCGCCTCGCGCCAGCACCCACGCGATCGCCAATTGCGGTAGCGTGCAGTTCTTGGCCCGCGCCACTTCACGGATGCGTTCGACCATGTCCAGATTCCGCTCGGCATTCGCGCCCTGAAAGCGAGGAAACGTGCGGCGGCGGTCATTTGGGGTTAGGGAATCAGCGGAGGCGATGGTCCCGGTGAGAAAGCCGCGGCCGAGCGGACTATAGGCCACGAACCCGACCCCCAACTCTCGGCAGATTCGGATGATCTCGGCTTCCGGATCCCGGCTCCACAGGGAGTACTCCGTCTGCAGGGCGGCGATGGGGTGCACGGCGTGCGCGCGCCGGATGGTCGCAGGCGAGGCCTCCGACAGACCCAGAAACCGGATCTTGCCGGCCCGCACAAGCTCGCTCATCGCGCCTATGGTATCCTCGATCGGCGTGTCGGGATCGACGCGGTGCTGGTAGTAGAGGTCGATCACGTCCACGCCCAATCGGTGGAGGCTGGCCTCGCACGCCTGCTTCACGTACTCAGGCCGCCCGCTCACCCCCGCCGGCCGGCCCTCTTTGTCGCGGACCCCACCGAACTTTGTGGCGAGCACGACCTTGTCCCGAATGGGCCGCAGTGCCCTCCCCACAAGTTCCTCGTTCCGGCCCACGCCGTAGACGTCGGCGGTGTCGAAGAAGGTGAGACCGAGGTCGACACCTCGATGCATGGTGGCGATGGACTCGCGGTCGTCACGCTCGTCAGGGGCGCCGTACGAGTCGGACATCCCCATGCAGCCAAGACCAATGGCCGAAACGACCAACCCGCTCGTACCGAGCCGGCGTTGCGTCATCATGGCATGAGGTATTGCCGCCGACCTACGATGATTCCTTCCGCGCGGCGCGCCGTGCGCTATTCGAATGTCCCGAGGAGCGCCTTCGCCTCTCTGGCGGCCTCACTGCCCGGGGCCATGGTGATGACGTGCTCCAACGCCTGACGGGCCTCGGCAATCCTGCCCACCTTCAGTGCGGCGCGTCCCATCCACAAGAACGCGGTGACTGAGTTCGGCCGTATCTGGGTCGCCTGTTTGAACCGTCCCATCGCGGGCCCGTACCAACCGGACCGGTAGAGTTCGTATCCCTCTTGCATGAGTGTGGCGTAGGACACTTTGACGTCAGGTTGTTTCGGCTCAATCAGGACTTGGGCGAAGGGAGCGCGTGGTGTCGAAACCCCCTTGGGTTTCGGCTGAGCCGCGGCCACGGGCGGCGCCGGCTTTGGTTGGGCCTGCACGGCAGGTGCCGGCTGATACGGGGTCGCAGCGGGCGGCGCGGGCGAGCGCTGCGCGGCCTGGCTCTGTGACGGGGGAGCCTGCGGCGCGATTTGCGGCGCCCGCACTTGTGTCGCCTGCACCTGGGGCGGTTGCGCCTGGAGCGGTTGCACTTTGGGTGCCTTCGCCGGGCGCGCGGCCGGAGCCGGCGCCGGTGTTCTGCTCCACACCTGTTTGACCCGATCCCACAACGGCTCGACCTGCGGGCCTGCAACGAGCACGAACGCGATCATGGCGGATGCCATGACCTGGAGGGCCACTGACAGGATTGGACCTCGGGCTGGCGTGGCGGGAGGGCCCGCCTGGGATTCGGCCTGATCGTGCATAGTGAAGCCTCGCACGCTAAGAAGGATGAGTGCTGATTAATTCCTGCCCAGATCGCGGCGGGGACAGTCCTGGATGAGGCTATTCTTTGAGCAGGTGATGCTCGACGGCCCACAGCGCCGCCTGTGTACGGTCGCGGGCGCCGAGTTTGGCGTAAATGCGGCTGATGTAGTTCTTGACGGTCCCTTCGCTCAGAAACAGCGTGTCGGCGATTTCCTTGTTGGACTGACCCCGCGCCAGGAGTCTGAGGATGTCTTCTTCCCGGTGCGTCAGCGGCTCAATAAGCGTCGATGGTTGATCCGGACGCCGATCACGGCGCAGTTCGGCCACGATCTTGGCGGCCACGGGAGGAGGGATCAGGACGCCGCCCCCATGGTGCACGGTGCGCAGGGCTTTGATCAGCTCGTCGGAGGGAAAGTCCTTCAGAAGATAACCGACCGCACCGGCCTTTAGCGCCTCCACGATGAAGTCGTCGTCGTCATAGGTCGACAAGATGACGACCGGGGGGCCGCCCGCCGCGCGGAGCCGGCGCGTGGCTTCGACGCCGTCCATCCGCGGCATCCGGATGTCCAGCACGACCAGGTCCGGCCGCAGGCGCAGGCTCAACTCGACGGCCTCTGCACCGTCGGACGCTTCGCCGACGACGTCGAAATCGTTCTCCGATTCCAGGATGGTCCGTAGCCCATCGCGGAACAGCCGTTGATCGTCGCACAGCAGCACCCGGATCTTCCCGGTCATGTCCTCCGGCCTCAGCCGGCCGCTGCCTGCACGCCGGTGTGCGGAAGCTCGAGGACCGTTTCGAATCCGGCGTTTGGCGCCGTCGCATAGCGAAATTGCCCGCCGGCCGCCTGGGCCCGTTCCTGCATCCCGCCCATGCCCATACCCGGCCGGACGTCCTGCCCGCCGACGCCGTCGTCCCTCACGCGCAGCTCGATGCGGTCGTCTTTGGTGGAGAGTTGCGCCCAGACCGTTGACGCGCGGCCGTGACGCGCGGCGTTGGTCAGACACTCCTGCAGGGTGCGATACAGGAGCACGTCCTGCGCGGGCGCCAGGGGACGATTCGTATCGGTCAAGAAGCTCACGCGCATCCCGGTCCGCTCTGCGAACTGCTCGCAGAGGCGCTGCATGGCCTCGACGCCACCCACGCCTTCCAGGTGCTCGGGCCGCATGGCGCGCACCGCGCGCCGCACTTCATCCAGCCCCCGGCGCGCCGCGTCTTCGATCGTCACCAGCCTGGCCGCGGCCGCCGCCGGCTCCGTGCGCAGCAGTTTCCGAATGGCCTGAGTTTGTACGAGCAGCCCGGTCAAGACATGCGCGACCGCGTCATGAACCTCCCGCGCCAGGCGTTGTCGTTCCCGAGCGACGGACAGCGTCTCGACCTCAACGGCATAGGCCTGCAGCTGTGCGTGGGCGGCCCCCAGTTCCTTCAGGAGATGTTCGGCCTGCTCACGCGCCTTGCGCTGCTCGACCGCGAAGTGTACCGCGGCCGCCGTAAAGATGAAGCCCAGAAGTATCGATCCCATCGTTTGAATGTACGCGGCGCTCCAGGGCGCCCAGACGCTCGCAATGTTGATGCCAAGGAGGGCATAGGCCAGCGTCATGACGGCGATGGCCTGTCCCAACGGGAAACAGAAAAAGATGTCGACCAGCGCGATGAAGTAGAGCAAGAAAAAGGCGCTCTCGGGGATGAGGAACCCGGCGGCAAAGGTCAGCGCCAGCTCGACGGCGATCAGCCCCACCTTCTGCGGGCGAGTCAGCGGACGCCGCACCAGGGCGGTGAGGCCGACCAATCCCAGCAGCAGCACCGCGAGCAGCTCCAGCCGGTCCATCGGGAGCCGCCGGCGCCCGACCGCGTGACTCATGAAGAGAAACAGATAACTCCCGTAGCGGGCAACGAGGAGTCCGAGCCGGGCTTCCCTGCTCATCGTCGGTGCACCTTCGGAAGGGTTCTATGGAATTCCTACTCCCAGCGAAACCGCCGGACGGCCACCGCGAACGCGCCTACCGTCAGCGCTAACAGGTATCCGACGGCCCAGAGGTAGTGCGCCAGCGGTTCCCCGGACGCCCCGACGCCGCGCATGGCGTCGACCAGGGGGCTCAGCGGCAGGTAGGCGATGACGGGCCGGATCCCTTCAGGCATGAACTCGCGAGGCCAAAACGTCCCGGCCAGGAACATCATCGGGAAATTCACCAGGCTGCCCAGCAGGTTCGCGGACTCGCTGGTCTTCGAGACTGTCGAGATCGCGAACCCGATGCCGAAGAACGCCACCGCGCCGACCAACGCCAGGACCGCCAGATCCACCAGACTGCCCTGCGTGTGCGCGCCGAAGACAACCGTCGCTACCAGGAAGATGATCGCCGCCTGCAACAACTGGACAAGGCTAAACCGCCCGACGAGCCCGCCAAGGAAGGCCAGCGGCGAGACCGGCGTCGCCATGACCCGCTTGAGCACCAGACGCTCCCGCATCTGCGCCACGACGGTCGACACGCTGAGCAGCCCAGTCTGGGCGATCGTCATCGC
The DNA here is from genome assembly GCA_041487495.1 of bacterium. GTDB lineage: Bacteria > Sysuimicrobiota > Sysuimicrobiia > Sysuimicrobiales > Humicultoraceae > JBGPNN01. The sequence continues at coordinate 5,215 of JBGPNN010000031.1, read as the reverse complement.
CAGAATCCCCGGCATCAGGAAGTCGAAGAACTTGACGCGTCTCCCGGCGACCGCCGATTCCGTCACGCGCAGCAGCTCCGGCGAGCCGGCTATCCGCAAATTCGCTTCCGCCACAAAACGTTCGAGGATCAACAGAGCGGTCCGACTGGTTTGTTCGCGGCTCGAGTCGATATAGGCTTCCAGCGTGCCGCCGCTCGCGGGGATCACGACGACCAGCGCCCGGTCGCCCCTGCGCATTTGTGCCAGCGCCCGGTCCTTCGATTCCTCGATGATCTTGAACACGGGCACACGGCGCAGACCCTCGATGAGCGGGCGCGTCAGCTGGGCGTTGCCTTCGTCGACGACCGACACCGTGAAGGTCAGACTGTCCGATCGGCCGAACGCCAGCCCGATCAGCGTCATCAGGATCAGCGGGAACAGCACCCCAAAGAAGACGGCCGACCGGTTTCGCACATACGTCTTGAAACTGGTCCCGAGCATCGCTCTGAAGACCTTCATTCTCGCAACCTCCGTCCGGTCATCGTGAGAAACACGTCTTCCAGCGTTGGTTCCTCCAGGCGCAGGCTGTGATAGGCGAGCCTGCCCGCCTGCCGAAACTCCACGAGGGCATGCAGCGTGCCCAGCGCGTCGCGGGTGTGCAAGAGCACGTCGCCGTTCGTACGCGCGACATCCTCCACGCCAGCCAGGCCGCGCAGGTCCACCTCGGGTCCGTCCATCCCCACCGTGACCGTGGTGGTCCCGGCATGCTGCTCGATCAACTCGCGCGGCGTCCCCAGCGCGATGATCTGGCCCTGATCCATGATCGCCACGCGGTCGCACAGGCGCTGCGCTTCTTCCATATAGTGGGTGGTGAGCACGACGGTCCGGCCGTCGCGGCGGATGCGCTCGATGATCTCCCACAGGTGCCGGCGCGCCTGTGGATCGAGCCCGGTCGTCGGTTCGTCCAAGAAGAGCACCCGCGGGTCGTTCACCAGGGCGATCGCCAGGCTGAGGCGCTGGCGCTGGCCGCCTGAGAGCGTCTCGACCAGGGCCCGGCGCTTGTCAACGAGGTCTAGTGCCGCCAGCACGTGGCGGGACGGCATCTGCCGGCGGTGGAACGCGCCGAAGAGGTTCACGGTTTCTTCAACCGTGAGCCGGTCGAAAAAGCCCGCGTCCTGGAGCTGGACGCCGATCACCGACTTCACGCCGGCCGGATTCTGACGGACGTCGATGCCGGCGATGACTGCGGTCCCGTCATCGGGCCGCCGTAGCCCCTCGAGGATCTCGAGGGTGGTCGTCTTGCCGGCCCCGTTTGGGCCGAGGATCCCGAAGATCTCGCCGGCCTGGACGGCAAACGACACGCCGCGAACAGCCTCGACGGCTCCATACCGCTTGCGGAGACGCTGCACCACCACGATCCCGTCCACTGGCCCACCTCCCGGCGAGAATCACTGGAGCTCATGCTAAGCTGGGACCCACGGCGCATCTACTGCCGCGGGTCACGATCTTGGGTGGCGGTCATATGACCCGGGTCATTGGGCATGAAGGAATTGGGGGCGGTCCAAGAAGAACGCTCCTGCAAGAGTCGCGCAAGGGTCGAGGGGATTGTCATGCGCAAAGGACGGGTAGTTGCAGTCGCGGCCGCGTGCCTCATCTTTCTCTTCACCGCCGGTATTCATCCGGTTCCCCAGGGATGGGCCCAGGACGCCGGCGTGGCAGGCGCCTATGAAGTCAAACAGTACCTCATCAACAACGAATCCAAAGACGTCATCGTCAAGTCCATGCCACGACTGTACCTGTTGCCCAACCGGTTCTACATCTGGGGCACATTTCACGCGCCCTACCGGCTGGCCGGCCAGGTTATCGATCTGGATTGCCGCTGGACGGGTGAGGTACCGTCGTCAGGCCGGCTGACGTTCTCGTGGACGAAGAAGGAATTGCGGCAAGAACACAAGGTCTTCCTCGAATATCTGGGCCCCTTGCCGCAACTGGCCGGCGACCAGGTCCCTCAGGTGAAGGCCTGCAACTGGGAGAAACAGGCCGGGCCGGTCGGACGGCAACTGGTCGCGGCGGCGCAGCCCCCAGACGCGCGGCCGATGCCACGAGTGTTGCAGGCTCAAGCGAACCCCAGGCGCGCGATCGATGGTGAATTGTTGTTGGCTATCCGAAACCAGGGCGCACAGCCTGCGGATGCGCAGCAGTGGGCGTGCGTAGTCAACAACGGGTATCCGAAGGTTGAGTTCGCGGAGCAAGGCGGTTCGCCCACCGAGGTTTTCGTCTGGCCCGACGCCCGCTTCCGGACCGAACTGCGTGGAGGCACGCCGTATCTGTGGAACCTGCTTCCGGCCGGCTGCGACCTCACGGGCCGACAACTCGGTGGTCTTCTGCAGCCTGGGCCGCTCGCACCCGCACCAACCCAGGAGAAGGTCGTGCTCGCCTGTTACGTCAGTGGGGGTCGGTTCGCCAGCTGTCAGGCATGGTGGCTGATCAAGCCCTGACCTAGCGCACGGCGCGGGTCGTCAGATGCAGGACGATGTACGACACCGCGGGTAGCCCGAGTACGATCACGGCGAACCAGCCGATCGTCGTCCCGATGAACGCGACCAGTCCCGAGGCCTGTCGCCGCTTCAAGGCATCATAGTCAGCTTCGACTCCGGCTATCCGCTCGCGCATCGTCCGCTCGAGGGATTCCAGCGTCGTCCGGAGTTTCCCCAGCAACCCCTTGCAGCCCGTCTCATCGAGCATCTCCGCGACGGCGACCGCGCCGCTCACCTCAGCATACGCCCCACGCACCTTGGAATAGAGATCTTCGAGCACCAGGGCGCGCTCGCTCGTCGCGATCGACTGCCAGAGCGACACGTCAAACCCCCCGATCTTGCAGGGGGTGGCCCGATGCAATTCCCTGGCATGCCCGGCCAGCGTGGTGACCTCTTCCTGTAGAGGCTTGAGCACGCTGAGGAAGCTGCGCATCTCCCTCAGGTTTTCCTCGCGCGCCTGCCAGGAGCTGGCCAGTCCAAACCCGAGGAGCACCGCGAGGAGGTTCAGGGTGACGTTGATCGCGGTCCCCTGGTAGAAATTGGCGAGGGCCCGCCCCAGCTGTCGAGTGGCCCGCGCGAATGTCAGGTGCCGGCGATGGAAATGGAGGAGGCGGTGAACCTCGGCCTCCTCAACGCCCAGATGCCGCGAAATCTCTGCCGGGGAGAGTTCCTCTTCGACGGCCTTCGCGCGGAGGATGTCCCGCGAGATCAAGCGGGCCTCAGGACCAGCAGGCGACCTGCGGCCTGGTGAAGCGGAGGCTCCGGACCATCGCGAGCATCTCCGATTCACGCTGGCGGTACTCTTGTGGAGGGGCCCAGAACTCCACAAAGGCCTGGGTCCAGCCTCCGGCGCCGAGCCCTCGAGCGGTCCCGTCGTCCACCAGGAAGAACTGCGCCAGCAGGTACGGGTAATTGACGTTGCTCAGTGTGACGGTCTGCCGCGAGACGATCCACGTCACGGTGCGCGAGCCATCGGGAAATCGATCGAGCCACACGAGCGATTCCCGCAGGCAGTCCAGGCACTGCTGCGCGGCCAGGGCGAGGGCGATTGCCTCAGTGGACACCTGCGCAGCCGGGACGTCCCGGATAGGGCCAAAAGAAATCAGCGTCGGGGTCACGCCGGTGACAAACGCCTGTCCCCTGCGGTCATCCGCCTGCGTGCGCTGCCATCCAGCAGGATATTGGAATGAGAACCCGCAGGCCGCGTCTTCGTACCGCTCGGTGAGGACGGCCTGGGCAATCACCGGCCTCGACGGCATCAGCGCACCCAGGACAACCGCAACCCCCAGGATGGCGATCACTCGGCGCATCGTAGATCCCTCCCGCAGGATAAGGCCAGGCGACATCCAATTGCAACCCTCGCAGGTCTTTCGTAGGACACAACGTTCAGGGGGAATGCGATGAGAGCCTCTATCCCGCCCGCCCGTCGATCTCTCGTAACCCTCGGGCTGATCGCCGTCTTGGCCTTCAGCCTGTCCACGCTCCCGCCCGCGGCCGCCGCGCCCAAAGTCAAACTCACGATGTTCATCTGGGCCGGCTCCAACCAGGGCGTCGTCCCCCGCGCGGTGGTGGCCAACTATCTGCGAAGCCACCCCGAGGTCGAGATCGAGTTTTGGGAATCGAACAACGCGGTGACCTATCCGCGGATGATCGCGGCGAAACAGGTCGATGCGAACAAGCCGCTCATCAATTTCGGTTACTTCAACGTCGATATCAGCAACCGCGGCGATAACGACGACATGTGGGTGCCGATGAGCCCCGCGCGCATCCCGAACATATCCCGCGTCCACAACACCTTGCGGCGGCCGGCTAACCGCGGTATCGGCTACGGCATTAGCGGCGTCGGGTTCATGTACAACAAGAACCTCGTTAAGGAACCCCCAACGTCGTGGACCGATCTGTGGAATCCCAAGTGGCGCGGCAAGGTCACCTTCTTTGACAACAACTTCATCCCGCTGGTACTGGCCTCGCGCCTGAACGGCGGCGACGAGAAGAACATCGACCCGGGCTTCAAGATCTGGATGGACAACGCCAAGAATATCCGCGCGCTGGCCAACAGCAACGATCAGCTGCTACAGCTCCTGGTCACCGGCGAGGCATTGATCGCGCCCTGGTTCACCAGCATCTGGAAGTACTGGGAGATGGACGGCGCGCCGCTAGGGTTTGTGGTGCCCAAGGAAGGCCTCGTGGCGTTTCCGATCTACCTGCAGATCGTCAAGGGGAGCACGCCCGAGCAGATTCGGGTCGCCGAGGAGATCATCAACGAACTGCTGCTGCCCGAGAACAATGCCCGATACGCGCGTCTGACCTTCGGCATTCCTTCGCTGCCTGAGGCCGAGGTCTCCGACACCGTACGCAGTATCCTCAACCCCAAACTGCTCGACAACGCCATCTGGCTCGACTGGGCCACCATGGGCCAGAAGGCCAGCGAGTGGCGGTCGCGCTGGGAGAGGGACGTGAAGTCGCGCCTTTAGTGCGCGCTTAGGGCCGCATGACCGCAGAGCCGGCCCGTTCGCACGGCGCCGACGTCGAGGTCCGCGCGATCACCAAGCGGTTCGGCCAGGTCGTTGCCGTCGATGGGGTGTCGTTCGTCATCCGCGGCGGCGAGTTTTTCTCGCTGCTTGGACCGTCAGGCTGCGGGAAGACCACGACCCTTCGGGTGATCGGCGGCTTCGAGCACGCCGACGCCGGCGACGTCT
>JBGPNN010000030.1:0-22083 GCA_041487495.1 bacterium | reverse complement strand
GAGAAGGTGTTGCGTGACTCCGTCCCCGACTTGGGTGGAGACGGCTCAGACGATGACGTCTCGCTTGAACAGTTGAAGGCCTTGGTCGAGGAAGCGCCGGTGGTCAAGCTCGTGAACCTGGTCGTGGATGAAGCCGTCAAGCAGGGCGCCAGCGACATCCACGTCGAGCCACAGCGCAACGGCGTCTGGGTGCGCTTTCGCGTCGACGGCGTGCTGCGTGACGTCATGAACCCGCCCAAACACTTGAAGTCGGCGCTCGCGTCCCGCATGAAGATCATGGCCGACATGGACATTGCCGAGCGCCGCCGCCCCCAGGACGGCCGGATTCATCTTGTGGCCGATGGGCGCAACATCGACCTGCGCGTCTCGACCCTCCCGACGATGTACGGGGAGAAGGTCGTGATGCGTATTCTAGACCAGACACAGACCACGATCGGCTTGACGCGGCTGGGGTTCCACAGCGATACCCTGCGGCAGTGGGAGAGCGCGGCCAGCAAGCCGCATGGGATGGTGCTCGTCACCGGGCCGACCGGGAGCGGCAAGACCACCACCTTGTATGCAACGCTGAGCAAGTTGAACACGCCCGAATTGAACATCGTGACCGTCGAGGATCCGGTCGAGTACCAGATCGCCCGGATCAACCAGGTGCAGGTGAACGCGAAGGCGGGCCTGACATTTGCCACGGGCCTGCGGCACATCCTGCGCCAGGACCCGGACATCGTCATGGTCGGTGAGATCCGCGACCGAGAAACGGCAGAGATTGCGGTCCAGGCGGCCTTGACCGGCCACCTGGTCCTCAGCACGCTGCATACCAACGACGCCGCCGGCGCCATGACACGTTTGATCGACATGGGCGTGGAGCCGTTCCTGATCTCCTCCTCGGTCATCGCGGTGCTGGCGCAGCGCCTGGCCCGTGCCATTTGCTCCAAATGCAAGGTGGCGTACTCGCCGCCTCCCGAGGCGCTTGGACGGCTGGGCGCCGATGTCCGCATCGACTCGGACGTGACCTTCTACCGCGGCCAGGGCTGCGACCACTGCCGCGGGACCGGCTACCGTGGCCGCATCGGTATCTTCGAACTGATGATCATCAGCGACAGCGTTCGCGACATGATCGTCAACCGCGGCTCCTCGACGCAGCTCAAAGCGCAGGCGATCCGCGAGGGCATGCGGACCCTTCGGGACGACGGTCTGGAGAAGGTCATGTCGGGCGTCTCGACGATCGATGAGATCCTGCGGGTCGTCTACGTACAGGACTGAGAAGCGGCGCAGGCCGGACCCGGCCAGTGCCGGATCCGGCCCGGAAAGACCGAGGGGCTGGGTGCGCTGCACCCAGCCCCTCGATTTGCACCGCTGACGGCGCTAGACGAGCGCAGCCGTGAGTTGACCGTTCCGACGCATCTCGAGGCGGATGCGGCCGAGGTTGGCCTGCTTGCCGCCGACGACCACGAGCATGGCATCGGGGCCCGCCGGACCGACCGCGATTGGACCATCGTCGTACTCCAGCAGCATGCTGCGCATCCCACCGCGGGCCATTTCGCGTCCCATCGAGTCCGCCGCGGCCATGCTGCTAGCCACGATCGCGCCAACCGCCTCCAGGTCAATGGCTTCCTCGCTTGTCATCCCCTCGACGACAAACCCGTCCCGGCCAACTACCAGCACTGCAACAACTCCCTCGACTTTGGCCAGGTCGCCGAGCACATCTTTGAGCTGCGACATCGTGTATACCCTCCTGCTCCAGAGTTCCGGCTGCTCTAGCGTCCGGGAGACTACAGTGTTCCGGGTGAAGGCACGCCCATCATCCCGCGAAGTTTGGCGAGCGCCGAGGCCAGCACTCGCGACACATGCTTTTGCGAGATCCCAATCCGCTTCGCCGCTTCCGTCTGTGTCAGATCAGTGTAAAACAGGTAGTAGAGCACCTTCCGCTGCAGCGAGTTGAGCGACTCCATCGCTTCGACCAGGATCACGCGGTCTTCAATCGGCAACTGGAAGCTGATGTGCGATCGGTGCTTGATGCGCTCGCGATCGACGCGGAGGTCGCCACCTTCTTCCTCAGTCTCCAGTGAGATCGTGCGCAACGCCTCGCGGGTACGAAGGACTTCTAAGAGGCCATCTTCCTCGATGTTGAGCTCGGACGCGAGTTCTTCCAGACCCGGAAACCGTCCCTCGGCCGCAACGTACTTCCCGACGGTATCTTCGATCTGGGTGTTCAGCTTCTGCAGCCAGCGCGGTTTGCGGATCGTGTCACGTTGGTCCCGCAAATAGTGGCGGATCTCTCCGCGGACCAGGTAGCTCGCGTACGTGGCGAACTTCGCGCCTCGCGTGGGATCGAAGGCCGCGATCGCATTAAGGAGGCCGATGTAGCCCACCTGCACGAGATCGTCGGTCGGGACGCCCGAGAACACGAACTCCGCGGCGATGCGCCGCACGAGCGGCGTGCAGGCGACGACGACTCGCTCCCTGATTGCCGGCTCATGACTCTCCACATATTGCGCCATCAACACATCTTCGTCTTCGTGCTCGGTGACGCGAGGAGTAAACTGTTCCTGGCGAAGCGGTGCGCGTTGCACGCTGCGGACGGCCATCGTGCTCCCTCCAGAAAAAAGATGAGTCCCCTCGGGCCGCCCCCAAGAGGACAACATGCTCTCCCTTCGGCAGCCCGGCCGACCACGTACGGTCCCGTAGCTTTGCGCCCCCACCTCGCGATGGGTTTGCCTTTTCGAGGAACGTATTCGGTTGTGAACCTACACGAACCCTATCCTAGAATTGGTTATAGATCATCGAGAACATTCGTGCAAGCTCTGTGTCAGAAACAGTACCCACACCCGCCACCCTTTAGACCTACGTGCCTGATTTCTCAACGAGGCGCCGACGCACCCGCGGCCGGTCTGGGTCGGCTGACATACTTGAACGCAAGCCGATGGGCCAGCAGCGTTCCTAGCATGCCCCCAACTTGAGCCGGTGTCAACCCGGTTTCCGCCGCGATCTGCACCAGCGTGTGTGCGCCGTCCAGCAGGTGCAACATGGTGCCGGTCGCCCCATTGCCGGCGTACGTCGCGAGCTCGGCGGCAACCTCCGCCGGCGGGTTCTCCGCCACGCCCTGCGAGAGCAGGTATCGGGCCTCGCCGGGGAAGCGACCAAAGACCGCTTCCGGGCGCTCGATATCGGCAGGCAGGACGGGTTGTGGTGGCGCCGAGTCGGCGGGTGCCGACAGTGCAGGCAGTGGTGGTGCTTGAGCCGACTCCGGACCGGCACCATTTGCCGCCAGCACGGGCGCCGGAGGCGCCTCGTCCACTCTGGGCTCTACGAATGGTGTTGCGGCGGGGACGGCGCCCACGACGGCGCTCTGGGGTGTAAGGACCTCGTGCGGCGACGCCTGCTCTTGCAGCGCGCCGGCGATCACTACAATCCATCCCCGGGCCTGACGCAAAACCACGTCGGACGGCGCCGCACTCGGTTCGACGATTGAGATCAGGCCACCACTAATCGCCAGCGCAGCGGGTCCGGGCCCCAGCACCAGCACAACGGCGTTCGTCTCCTCGGCCTGCAACCGTGCGACGTACCGCTCGAGGTGGACAAAATCCGTGTGGAGACCCGCGCCGGCGAACTCCTGTGAAGCAATCTGCTCGACGACATCTGGGCTGAGCCACAGTTGCGCGACCTCCGCGCCGGCAGGCGGGCCATCGGAAAACACGGTGTCTGGAGATCCGACCCGCCAGCCGCCTGGACCGAACACGGCCGCGCAGGGCGTCGAGGCGTCGAAGATGATCGCCACGCCCCCGGGCCAGGCGTAGTGGGTAATCCCGGCGCGCACGGCGGTCACGACCTAGATCTCCTCCTGCACCGTCCGCTGCCAGAAGCCGCCCAGCGCGAGGAACACGAAGCCGGCGACCCACAGCGCGTTGATCGTGTGCACGTCGGAGTACAGCTCATACCAGGTCAAGAAGGCGTACCCAAGGCTCGCCACAGCGAGGCATACCGCCGACGCCGCCACGGCCAGCCACGTGTACGCGGACGTGCCACCGCGGAAACCGACCGCAGGCAGCAGGCCCGCGGGCACGAGAATGACTGCGATCGTCGGGTAAAAGGTGGCGAGCGCTTTCACCGGCAGCGACGCCGAGCTGGCCATGATCGGGCCGACGATGTAGACGAACCCGAGCGCGCACCCGGCGATGCCCACCCCGAGCAGCACCAGACGGATGGGTCGGTCGACCATCGGCGCCACCAGCTTGATCTCGAGACCGAGCGCCAGACCAAGGAGCACGTAGAAGACCACAAAGAATCCGTCGGCAATGGATGGGTACGGAAGCGCCCTCCCGCCCCACCACTGATAGCCTGCGAAGATGGCACGACCGACGGCCCAGGCCAGCGCCGCGAGCGCTCCCGTCGACCAGACCGCGCGCTCACGATCGCCCGGAGCATACGCGCGCCGCGCGGCGAGGCAGCCGATGCCCGCGAGGAGCGGCGCGACGATCTGCACCGCCGCGCCCAACAGGTGTCTCGCCAGGCGGCCCTGGTTGGTGGTCTCCTCCACGCCGTAGGCATAGACGGCGGCCAGGATCAGCAAGACCAACGTAAGCAGCAGGGGTCGAAAGCCTCTCATGGGTCCGCTCCCCTGCTGGCACCGCCCATGGCATCCCGTTCGGCGGCCGCGATGACTCGATCCACAAACGCGCGACCGGCGACGGCGACGATCGGGGCGCAAGCCTCCTCGACGATGGCCCGCCACGTCGATTCCGTCATCGGCGGCGTGATGATGCGCGCGCTGACGATGCGGCCGCCGTGTGGCGCAAGCGCGCCGGCGAGCGTCGAGGTGAACCGGGCCGCCAACCGCTGCCCCCGGTGGCGGGCTACCCGTTCGCCCACACCTTCGAGAATGAGCGGCCAGGGCCGTGACGAAGGTTCGATCATCGGCGCGGGTTCGGGCTCCGGTCTCGCCGCTGGCTCGGGACTCGCGACAGGTGCGGGAACCTCCTGTGCAACCTTCGGCGGCGGCTCGGCGAGGGGCGCGGTGAACACGGCGTGCGCCGGGACCACCTTCTGCGCCGGAACCGCAAAGACCGTCGCCGGCGCCGCCGACGGCGGACCCGCCGAAGGACCAAAGGCGGCCTCGGGAGGTCCGCCGACATACACGCTCAGCATGGCGCCGTTCGAAGCCATCTCCCGGAACAACTCATGTCCCGAGTCACCGACCAGCACAGCCTCTCCGCCATCGGAATCGAAGAACCAGGCGTCCTGCGGCGCCCCGTCCTGCACCCACACGAGACTCTCCATCTCGAGGTCGGCGATGTAGACGCCGCCCTCGAAGCGGCGGGCAATCAGATGGGCTAGGAGCCCACCGATATCCACCGCGTCGCCGGGGAAGCCGGTCACAAGGGCCGGTCCGGCCCGGAGCGTCTCGAGTGCCTGCCGCCGGTTCACGCGTCCTCCTACTTGATGCCCCGCTCCCGGTAGTACCGCAGGGAGCCGGCGTGCATGGTGATGGGCATCCCCGACCGTGAGGTATTCGTCGTGATGTCCTTGCCACGGGCGTGCGCCGCCTGCAGCCGGTCGGTGTTCGTCCACAGAGCCGAGGTCAGCGTATAGATCAGGCTCTCCTCCACATCCTGCCGGGTGACGAGCATGGCCATGACCGCGGCAGTCTCCACGGCTTCCATCTGCCCCTTGTAGGTCCCGGCCGGGATCGTGGTACGCGTGTAGTACGGATAGGTCTCGTGCAGCAGATCGATGACATCTCTGGGAATCTGTAGAATCTTGAGATCGCGGCTCGAGGCGATATCCTGGACCGCGGCGGTCGGGTGCCCGGCGGTGATGAAGGCCGCGTCAATCACGCCGTCCTTTAACTGATCGGCCGCCTCGGCGAAGTTCAGAAAGTCCGGCCGCGTGTTGTAGTACCCGAGCTCAAACGCCCGAAGAATCTGTCGCGCGTTCACCTCGGTCCCGCTGCCCGGCGCGCCAACCGCGATGCGCTTGCCCTTGAGGTCAGCGATGGAGTTGATGCCCCTGGACTTCAGTGTGACGACCTGGATCGTCTCGGGGTAGAGCATCGCCATGCCCCGGAGGTTCGCGACGGGTTGAACCTTATTCGCCACGCGATCCATGAACATCTCAGTACCGTGGAACGCGTAATAGGTGATGTCGTTCTGGACGAAGGCGACAGCCACATCGCTGCGTTGCAGCAGGCGGATGTTGGCGACCGACGCGCCTGAGGTCTGCGCCGTAGCCTGCACGTTCGGCACCTTGCCGCTCCAGAGTTCGGCCAGCGCGGCGCCGAGCGGGAAGTACACACCAGCCGTACCGCCCGTGGCGATCGCGATGAACGTCCGCTGCTGCGCCATGGCGGGCCAGACGGACACACTGAGTACCGCCAGCATGACAACCGTGAGTACGATCCGACGCATGGTCTGCTCCCTCCTTGTAATGACGAGCGGTCAACCGGTTCTTATCGCTGAACGACGACAAACTGTCCCTGATGCACCCGCGCGATGGCTACGGGGCGAGCGGGCGCGCCCCATCGATCGAGCGTGATCTCGCCGGTCACGCCGGGAAACTTGTGCAATCCCTGGAGGGCCGCCTTCACCGCCGCGGCATTCCGGCCGCCGCGGCGCGTGGCGAACGCCAGCATCTTGACCGCATCGTAGGCCTGGGCGGCGAAGTGGTCGGGGGTCTCGTTGTAGCGCTTCCGGTACTTGCCCGTGAACTCTTGCACCGCCGGCAGTGGATCATTGGCGACGAAAGGCGCCGGTAGCAACACATCTTCGGCGCTGCCCTTCGCCCACGCGACCAGATCAGCGGAATAGAGCGCATCGGACCCGACGATCGGGGCGCGGACGCCCCGAGCCCTGAGCGCGGTAACGATCAGCGCGCCCTCGTCCGGGTATCCCGCGATGAACACGACGTCGGCACCATCGGCGATCACACCGGTCACGTGGCGAGCGAAGTCGGTGTCGCCGTCGTGATAGAGCCGCGTGCCCACCACCTCCCGGCCAAGGGCCTTGACCCGCTGCGCGAACGCCAACGCGACGAGTGTGCCGTATTCATTGCTGTCATGGATGATGGCGAAGCGGCGCGCACGCCGGCCGCGGACGAGAAAATCGACCAGGGTGCGGGTTTGCGCTTCGGCCAACAGCGACGTGCGGAAGAACGACGAGCCCGAATACGAGATGGTCCCGGTGGCACCCGGGCTCACGAGCGGGATCCCGGCGCGCTCGGCCATTGGCGAAACGGCTACAGCGGTCGCGTCGGTGACTGGCCCGACAACGGCCAGCACTCTCTGGTTGACCAGGTGCTCAAACTGCTTCGCCGCCTCGTCCGCCGTGCCCCGGTCATCCCGCACAAGCAGGGTCATCGACGCACCGGCGACGCCGCCCGAGGCGTTGATTTCCTCGGCCGCCAGCGTGGCGCCCTGGACGACGGACTTTGCCGCGGCTGGCACGCCGCTGTTGAGCGGTGCAAGCACACCGATGGCCACCGATTCCTGCGCGCGAAGCGTGGGCCCGCACGCTGAGGCGGCAACCGTAACCGCAACCAACAGTACCGTGGCTTCGAGCGTGGAGATCTTCATCGTTGTTCTCACCGCCCATGAAGACGAAATGCCTTTCGGCAGGCGGCCGAAAGGCATACCAGACCTACCCCTTCGGCAACCCGGCCGGCCGCGCGGTGTGTGTGACCGCACGCCCCCGTGGCTTTGCGTCCCCACCTTGCGATGGGTTTGCCCGTTCGGAGGCTCTATACAGTTACCGTGCTATCGTTCAATCTTCCCCGCCGCGGCTTCGCCTAGACCTCCGCCGACCCTCCAACAGATATCCGCAGACTTGCGGCAGGGTTCTCCCGAAGGGGGTCGAGGCCCCTCTAGAGAGCGAGCAACCGGCGGTACAGATGTGTCACGTTGTGGACGTACCATCTGGTTTCATCATACGGCGGAATGCCCTCGTAACGTTCCACCGCACCGCGTCCCGCATTGTACGCGGCGAGGGCCAGGTGAACGTTCTCATAGCCGAAGCGATCCAGATTGCCACGCAGATAGCGGATCGTCCCATAGAGATTTTGCACCGGATCCTGAGGATCGACACCAAGGGCGCGAGCCGTCTCCGGCATCAACTGCCCGAGTCCGAGCGCGCCGGCGCGCGACACCACGTGCGGCTGGAACCCGGACTCGACGACAACAAGCGCCACCACCAGGCGCGGATCGACGTTGAACCGATATGCGTAGCCCAGCAGGGCCTGCGCGATCTTCTCCGCGTCCTCGGCGCGAAGCCGCGGGTTGTAATACCGGGCGAGGTGCCCGTAGCTTTCCACCGCCGTCACCCACGCAGGCGCGGCAGGTGGCCCGCCCTTCAAGGCCTCAAGCTTGGGAACAGGTCGCACCACGCGCAGGCTCTGGAGCGCGAGTTCGTGGACCTGATCCGGCCCAGGCGCCAGCAGAGCGCGCTGAAACGCGATTTCGGCCGGGCCCATCTGGCCCGCACTCACGAGACCATACCCCCACCACAGCAGGACCGATACATCCCGCGGCGCCAGCCGCACCGCCGATTCGAACATCTGGAGCGCCAGGCGTTGCTCGCCGAGGTAGTAATAGACGATCCCCAGCCACAGCCAGGCCTGCGCCTCCTGCGGGTGCTGTGTGACCTGGTGGGTAAAGACCGCTTCGGCGTCCCGCAGACGGCCCTGCGAGAACAGCGTCGCTCCCTCACGCAGCCCCAGCGGGCCCGGCGGGGTGGCCGCGGCCGTCTGAACGACGAGTGCCATACTGCAGATCACGATGCCCGTCAGCAGAATGGTCGCACGCCTCATGCGAGCTGCTCCACGATCTCGGCTTTGCGGCGGCGGATCTGCAGCCGCGCTCGAGCCACGTTTCCGCCAGCATCGAGCACCGTCGCCAGATAGTAGGTGGGGCTCATCGACACCACAAGCACGGCCAGGCTTTCGGTCGTCAGTGTGGCGTAGTCGAGATCTCCGCCTTCCAGTTTGCGGATGCAGTAGGCGCCGACCTTGATCAGCGCGGCGAGATCAAGACCGGCTTTGGAGAGGTCGCTCGACCCGCCCTTGGTCACCGACTCGACGACACTCCCGTCCATCGCCACGACCGCCGCCGCGCGCGTGTCGTCGCCGACGAGTTCTTGGAGAATCCCTCTCAGTTTCGTCCCCATACTCGAGCTCGGGCGGCCGTCAGTGTTCGCCACCAGACCCACGCCTCCTGCCGAGAAGAGGGATTGCCCAACGCCATATCGTAGCAACGCCCCGGGAATGTGACATGCATCCCGTCCTGATCGAGCGCGTTCGCGCCCATCGCCGGATCCTGGCCAGCCGGTGGTCCGCATTCATCGTCGGTGCTCCCAGCGCGAACCCCTGGTGGCGTGACGCGGAGCGAACTGACCACTTCATGCTCGCCGGCCTCGACGCCCTCATCGAGGCAGCGTCGTCCGGGAGTGCCGAATCCTTCGTCGCATTTGCCTCCCGCCTCAGCCAGGATGCGTTTGCCGGGCACGTCCCGTCGAACGACGTCATCCGCGCCATCCTGGCCGGCAAAGCCGTGATCACCGAGTTCCTGACCGACCCCCAGGCGTCGCCCGCTCTCGACGTGGCGACCGTACAGTCGCTTGATCAGATCGTCTCCGCCGGGCTCCTCGAGGGCATCCGCCGTCAGGAACGGCAGCGTGAACGCCGCCTCCTGACCGCGCAGGAGCAACTCGAACAATTGCGCGACCGGCTCCGGCGCCAGGTCGTCGTGGATTCGCCGACGGGCCTCTACAACGCCAACTATTTCTCGATCGCGGTTCGCCGCGAAGTGCGCCGCAGCCAACGATTCGGTCGCGTGTTCTCGCTGGCGCTGGTCGCCCTCGATCAGGACGACGACGTTCGCGAGTCCTCGGGCGAGGAAGGGCTTCGGACCGTGACCATCACGCTGGCCGATATCCTCACGCGCTCGACTCGCCAGATCGATCTGCGGGCGGCCCTGGGCGATGTCCGCTTCGGCCTGATCCTGCCCGAGACTCCAATGGATGGCGCTTTCGTGCTGGCCGAACGGATCCGCGTCGCCGTCGAGCAGCACGCCTTCATCCTCCCCGATCACCCGTCCCCGCTGGCGCGGACCGTAAGCATCGGTCTGGCCAGTTTCCCGCGCGACGCCGAAGATGATCGAGGGCTGCTCGCGCGGCTGCATGAAGCCCTGGCCCGCGCCCGTAGCGGCGGCAACACGACTGTGGCCTCCGTGTCGACACCGAACACCTGACCCTACGCCACCCTATCGCTCGCGCTACAGGCGCAGGCACCTTCGAATATGCCCGTTGGGAGGAGGGGTCAGACCGGTTCCTGGGGCGTGATGCCCCGTCGGGCCAGTATCATCAGCACCAGGCGCTCGAAGATGCGGAGCGTCCGGGTCCGCAGTGATTCGCGTGGCGACAGCGGCGTGGTCAAGACCGTGGGCACACCCATCAGGTTGCCGGCCAATATGTCGGTGAACAGCTGGTCTCCGACCATAGCGGTCCGCTGCGGTGGCGTGCCGAGCAGCAGGAGCGCGTGGCGGAGTTTCGACCCGCTGGGCTTGTAGCGGCCCTCCGCAAAGGGCATCCCCAACAGGCCCGCGGCCGTGCGCACGCGCCGGTTCACGTTGTTGGACACCAGGCATGTGGGAATCCGGGCACGCTGGAGCTCGTCGATCCACGCACCCACCGGTCCCGGCGGAGCGGCCTCGCCCCAATGCACCAGGGTGTTGTCCAGGTCGAGCATCAACCCCTCGATCTGCCAGGCCCGCAGCACGGACGGTGTGAGGTCCGTGACGATACGCACGCGATACCGGGGCGCGAGCAACCGCAGCGGGCCGATCACCGGCGATACCGCCGTACTGCGGCGCGGTGCTCATCGAACGTCCGGCTGAAATGATGGTGTCCGTCGGGCTTGAGGACATAGTACAGATACGGCGTCGGCTCCGGCGCCGCAGCCGCGGTCATGGCCGCGATCCCCGGGTTGGCGATCGGGCCCGGCGGCAGACCAGCATACCGGTAGGTGTTGTACGGAGAGTCCACAGCCAGATCCTCCAGCGTGATGACTTCCTTGTGCCGGCCCAAAGCGTACAATACTGTCGCGTCGATCTCCAGCCGCATCCCCTTCGCCAGACGATTGTAAATCACGCCGGCGACCACAGGCCGCTCCTCGGAAAGGCGGGTCTCACGTTCTACCATCGAGGCCACGGTGAGCAGCTGATGCAGTGTGAGCCCTCGCGCGCGGGCGGCTTCCCGCACGTCGGCTCCAACCGCGGCATCGAAGCGATCGAGGAACCGTTGGATGACCGCGTCCTCACCCAGCCCACGCGGCAACTGGTAGGTCTCGGGAAAGAGATACCCCTCGACGCTGTCGATGGGCAGATCGGTCAGCGTCGCCCGCCGTAGGTTCCGCCCCTGGCGTAGCGCCACGTCGAGAAACCGGTCGCGATCGACCAGCCCCTCCGTCGACAGAAGATCGGCGATCTGCCTGGCGGTATAGCCCTCGGGGATCGTCACCCGGTGGAGGACCATCGCGCCCCCCACGAGCGCGTCTACAATCTCCACTGCGCTCTGCGACGGTCCGAGCAGATATTCACCGTGCCGCAAATGACCCGCCGCGTGGCGAAGGACGGTCGCGATCACCAGCGCCCTCGGGCTGCGGAGCAGGCCGGCGCGCGACAGGTGTTCACCGATTTGCCACGTCGACGCGCCTTTGGGAACCGTCACGGCGACCTGCGAGCCTGGGCCCACCGGTCGGACCTCCCACCATATGGCGGCGCCGAGGACCGCGATCACCAACAGCGCGCCGACGATCGCGATGCGAAACGCGCGCATCGCCCGCCGGCGTGATGGGTCGAGCGGACCGCTCGGACGGCTCACGACCTCATCGGCGCCGGTTACTCGTCCTCCTCATCGTCTTCGTCGTCTGTGCGATCGCCGTTCGCCTCGATATCCTCGCCGAGTTCGTCGAGCACGCCCATCTCGTCGCGATCCTCCTCACCCTCTTCGAGGATGATCTCGCCGTAGCTCTCCGTGGCCTCGAGCGCGGCCATCACGCGGCCAAGTTCTTCATCATCTTCGATCGGGACCAGCCGGTCTTCCGACTCCATGCGGAAAATCACCGCCGCGGCGTCTTCCTCATCTTCAGGCAGCAGGACCGCGTAACGCCGGCGATCTACTTCGACCACGTCGACAAGGTTGAACCGGTGCTCCGTGCCATCCTCATCCTGCAGCGTAATTACATCGGTCTCTTCCACCACCACCGCACCTCCACGACCCGGTTCAACCCAATCTCGGTAGCGGGACTGAGAAACGCCAGTGCGCTCGGGCCGAGCATAACATCTTCATCAGGGCGCCCGCAACGGATCGGTCCGGCCCCGTCGTTCCAGATACGGTTGCAGGATCAACGCGGCCGCCACCGCGTCGCGCCGGCTTCGGCGCTCGGCCGCTCTACTACCGGCGTCGCGCATCACGCGCTCGGCGGCCACCGACGAAAACCGTTCATCGACCTCGGTCACGGGCACGTGGAGCGCTGCGCGCAGTCGCGCCGCGAACCGCTGCGCCTCCTGCGCCTGAGCGCCCACCTCGCCCCGCAGGGTCAGCGGGCGCCCGACCACAACTTCGCCAACGGCGTGCTCCTTGACGACGCGCCGAATCCGCCGCAGATCGTTCGTCCAGCTGGATCGCTCGATCACACTCAAGGGGCTCGCGATCGTGCCGGATGGGTCGCTGAGCGCAAGCCCCAACCGCCGCTCACCCGGATCGATCGCGAGGATCCGCACGTGCTACCCGCCTCCCGTACGTTGGCGCACGTCGTCGGCGACTGCGTCGAGAGCCTCGTCGAGCCGGGCCGCCTCACGGCCGCCGCCCTGCGCCAGATCAGCCTTGCCGCCACCGGTCCCTCCGACGCGCGCCGCCACGGCACGGAGAATGGCGTCCGCGCGCAAACCACGACCGTGCAGATCGGGGGTGACCATTGCGACCAGGTTGACGCGGTCGCCGGCCACCCCGCCGAGCACGATGATGCCCTGCCCCAGCCGATCGCGTAGTCGGTCGCCCGCCGCCCGCAGCGCCTCATGCGTCGCTCCATCGATGCGCAATGTCACGACGCGCACGCCGTCGACGTCCAGCGTGCGGACCGTTTCTGGGACATCGTCGGTCCGCCGGCTCCGCGCCACCCGTTCGAGCTCCCGGATCTGCGCCTGCAGCCGGTGCGCGCGATCGAGCAGATCCCCGGGTGTTACGCGGAGTTCCGCGGCGAGTGCGGCCAGGAGGTGGTCCTGCGCCCGTGCGCGCTCGTAGGCGGGCCAACCGGTGACCGCTTCGATCCGGCGTACGCCGGCCGCCGCGCCGCTCTCGCCGGTGATCACGAACAGGCCCACCTCACCCGTCGAAGACAGGTGCGTCCCGCCGCAGAGTTCGCGGCTGTAATCCTTCACGGTGACGACGCGCACGCGTTCCCCGTATTTCTCGCCGAAGAGCGCCATGGCGCCCTGACGCCGCGCCTCCTCGAGCGACATGCTGGTGGCGCGGACCGGGCGATTGTCGAGAACGACCTCGTTGACACGCCGCTCGATGGCCTCTTGCTCCTCGGGCGTGAGTGGCGCCAGGTGCGTGAAGTCGAAACGGAGCCTGTCGGGTGCGACCAGCGAGCCCGCCTGACGCGCGTGCTCCCCCAGAACCTCCTGCAACGCACGATGGAGCAGGTGCGTCGCGGTATGATGACGCTTGATCGCTGCGCGGCGCTTGCCATCGACGGTCGCGCGGACGCGCGTGCCCGGCCGTAGCCGGCCCGCCACCACGCGGCCGGAGTGCCCGCTGACCGACGGTGCCAGCCGGCGCGTGTCGCCGATCTCCACGCGCAGTCTTCGCCCTGTCAGCGTGCCCGTATCGCCAACCTGGCCGCCGGATTCTGCGTAGAACGGCGTGCGGTCCAGGACGACAACGACCTCGTCACCTGGCTCGGCCTCGCCGACCGACGCGCCGTCCTTGAGCACGGCCAGTACCGTCGCAAGAGCGGACTCGCGCGTGTAGCCAAGGAATTCGGTACCCGCCAGGTCGGCGATCGCATTCGGCGCCGCGACAGCCGCTGCGGTCGTCGACCCACGGCTGCGGCGACGCTGCGCCTCCATCTCGCGGCGGAAACCGTCCTCATCGATCCCCAGGCCGGTCTCGCGGGCCGCGTCGCGCGTCATCTCGACGGGAAATCCGTATGTGTCGTAGAGGCGGAAGACGTCGGTACCAGGAAGCACATCGCGACCGCGCTCGCGCGTGGCCGCAACCACGTCAGCGAGGCGATCGAGACCGGCCGACAGAGTGTGCGAAAACCGAATCTCCTCGGCCTCAATCACCTGTGTAATGAACGCGCGGCGCTCCACGAGTTGTGGCTGGTCGCCGCCCACATGCTCGATGACGGCCCCGGCCACCTCGCCCAGAAACGGTCGATGGAAACCGACGCGCTGGCCGAAACGGATGGCCCGCCGCAGGATCATCCGCAGGACATAGGCACGACCCTCGTTGCCGGGCGTCACGCCATCCGCAATCAGAAACGCGGCCGCCCGCCCGTGATCGGCGATGACACGATAGGGTACGTACGCGTCGCGCCGCTGCTCGGCGGTGTGTCCCAGCATGGTCTGCACGCGGTCCAGGATCGGGGTGAACAGATCGGTGTCGTAGTTGGATGGCGTGTTCTGCACGACCGACGCGATGCGCTCGAGCCCCATGCCGGTGTCGACGCCGGGCTTCGGCAGCGGCGTGCGTGTTCCGCCGGCGTCCTGGTCGAACTGCATGAACACCAGGTTCCAGATTTCCAACCACCGCCCACAGCCGTTGTCCAGGGCGACGCTGCAATCGGGCCGCCCGCAGGTGCAGGATTCCGGTCCCCAGTCATAGTGCAGCTCCGAGTTGGGACCGCATGGTCCGGTCGGTCCCATCGCCCAGAAGTTCGTCTCTTCGCCCATTCGGAAGACGCGCGAGACCGGCAAGCCGATCAACCGCCAGTGACCGTATGATTCATCGTCGTTGTGGAGCACGGTCGCGACCAGTCGCTCGGGATCAATCCCCAGTTCACGCGTCACGAACTCCCACGCGTAGGGAATCGCCTCGCGCTTGAAGTAGTCGCCGAAGCTGAAGTTTCCGAGCATAAAGAACAGCGTGTGGTGGCGGGGACTCGGACCAACGGCATCGAGATCGTTGTGCTTCCCACTGACGCGCATGCAGCGTTGCAGTGTCACCGCGCGGGCGTACGAACGCCGCTCCTGACCCAGGAACACGTCCTTGAACTGGACCATCCCGGCGTTGGCGAATAGCAGCGTGGGATCGCCCGCCGGTACCAGCGACGAGCTTGGCACGATCGTGTGGCCGCGTTCCTCAAAGAACTTCAGGAAGCGGCGCCCGATCTCGATTCCGGGCAGCGCCCGTATCTTCATGCCGTGCCTACTCCGTACGAGATCCGGCGGTCACCTCGGCGACCAGCGCCATGGCCTCGGCCAGCGCGTCTGAGAACGCGGTCACGGCTTGGTCTACCTGCGCATCGGTCGCGATCAGCGGCGGCGCGAAGCGGATAACCTCGGAGCGGTTCAGGGTATGGAAGGCGAGTACCTGCCGCTGCACCATGCCGGCCATCACCAGAAACGCCACGTCAGCGTCGGCAAACTCCACGCCCGCCAGGCAGCCCTTGCCGCGCACGCCGGTGATGACGCCCGGCGCGCCCGCCGCTGCGCGGCCCAGGCCCGCCAGCAGGCGATCGCCGATCGCCGTGGCCCGCGGTAACAGATGGTCCTCGCGGATCACGCGAATCGCCTCGGCGGCCGCCGCCCAACCCAGCCGGTTTCCAAAGGTCGTGGTATGCATGTACGGATGCTTGACGAGTACGTCCCACAGGGGCGCCCGGGCGATCATCGCCCCCACCGGCGCGATACCGCCGCCGAGCCCCTTCGACATCGTCATGATGTCGGGAACGACTCCCTCCCACTCGCACGCCCACATCTTGCCGGTACGGCCCATGCCGGTCTGCACTTCGTCGAAGACCAGCAGCGCGCCGGTCCGGTCGCAGATCTCGCGCGCCGCACGCAGGTAGCCGTCGGGCGGCACCACAACGCCGTTCTCACCCTGGATGGGCTCCAGGAAGACGGCCGCGGTCTGACGGGTCACGGCACCGGCGAGGGCGCCCGCATCCCCGAAGGGGACGTGGCTCACCCCGGGAATCAGCGGTTCGAAGGGCGTCTTGTAGAGCTCGCGGCCGGAGATCGATAGTGCGCCGAGCGTCTTTCCGTGAAACGCGCCGATCATCGACACCAGGCCCTTGCGACCGGTGGCGCCGCGGGCGAGTTTGATCGCGGCCTCGTTCGCTTCGGCCCCACTGTTTCCAAAAAACACGTACGTCAAATCTCCTGGCGTGACCTCAGCCAGCAGGGCGGCCAGGTCGCCCATCGGCTCGTTGGCCATGATTCGCACAGATAGGGGCATCCGGTCGAGCTCGCGCCGCGCCGCGGCCACGACTCGCGGGTGGCGGTGCCCGAGAATGAAGACCGCGGGGCCGCAGGCAAAATCCAGGTAGTCGCGACCATAGGCGTCGCGGATGATCGCGCCCTCCGCCTCCACCTCCAACGTCTCGACGCCGAGGAACTTGTAGCCCCGGACCCAGGCCGGGTTGAGATGTTCAGCGTACTGCCGGAACGTGTGGAGCACCCGGGCTTCGATGTCGTCGCTCATGCCCCTGCCTCCCTGACGGATTCGAGCGTCCCCAGCGCGGCGCGGGCGCGGCTGACGATCTCGCGCGTCTCCTTGTACTTGATACGTGCGAGCGCCTCGTCGAGGTTCACCCATTCCGCCGCGATGAACCCCTCTTCACGTTGCGGGCGCACCTCTTCACCGCCGAGAAACTCGAGCAGAAAGTAGTGCACGATCTTATCGTAGTACGTGCCCTCGGTGCGCCAGAAAAACGAGTAGCGCTCCTGCCCAAGGTCCCCGATCACGCGGACGTTCGACAACCCGGTCTCTTCGGCAACCTCACGCAGCGCAACCGCCTCGGGTGTCTCGCCCGGCTCGATTGTCCCCTTGGGCAGCATCCACTTGCCACCCTCGTGCTGCAAGATCAGGATGTGCACATCGTCGCCAGCACGCTGGAACACGACGCCGCCCGCGCTACGGGCGCGCTTGACCGCCTTTCGTCGCCGTGGAACTGTCCCCACCCTCGGACTCCTCTGTGTCCATCCTAACGCGAAAAGCCCGGGTACGACGACCCGGGCTTCGCCGATCTTCCGTTGCGGCGGCAGGTCCTACCCTCGAAGCGTCTCGCGCACCACTTGCTCGACAGCACGCCCCTCCGCCCGCCCGGCAACGCGGCGCATGACCTGCCCCATGACCCGGCCGAAGTCTCGCTCGCTCGTGGCTCCAACCTCCCGGATCACCTCGGCCACCATGCGTTGCAGTTCCTCCGGCGGCAGGGCCGTTGGCAGGTACCCGAGGAGGATCGCCATCTCCAGTTGTTCCTTCTGCACCAGATCGACCCGGCCACCACGCTCGAATCCTTCAATGGCCTCTCGCCGACGCTTTACCTCGCGCTGGAGGACCTCAATGCCCTCGGCGTCGGTGAGCGGACGGCGGCGGTCGATCTCGGCGTTTTGAAACGCCGCGCGCGCGAGCCGAATCGTAGACGTACGCACGGCGTCACGCGCACGCACCGCGTCCTTGAGGTCGGCTTCGAGGCGTGAGGCAATGGTCATCGCCGCCAGCACGACGAGAAATCGCGCGCCGCCCTACTTGCGGCGCCGCTTGGCGCTGCGCGCAATCTTCCGCCGTCGCTTCTCGCCCGGTGTCTCGTAATGCTCATGGCGTTTGACCTCGGTCAGAATCCCGGACCGCTTCACCTGTCGTTTGAAACGTCGAAGCGCGGCATCCAGGCTCTCATCCTTCCCCACTCGGATTTCAGCCATGGCCTTCCCCCCTCTCCGGGTGTCAGGGCAAATGCGGTGCCGCCGGCCAGTCCCTCGCGGGTCGATCGGTGCATGACCCTCAACAGACACGAAGCAGGTTCCTCCGCCCTGCGCGTGAGGAACCCGCCGTTCGAAACGAACACAACTGTACCGTGGCAGGCCGTACGACACCCAGATTATACCATCGGACTGACGAGTGTCAAAAGGCTCAGGATGCGTCTGATTGACGGCCCCGCCGGGCATTCCTATAATGAAAGCCCGTCTCGAACGGGAGTCTCGTTGCACCGCCTGGCCGACATCAAAGAAACGCGCCGCACGGCCGTGGCCTAAGCGCTGCGGACTTCTCGCCAGGACGGGATCTCCGGTACGGTCGCGTCAGCCAGAAGAGTTTGACTCATCTGGCGGCGGCCGTATCGTGTTTTCTGGTCCCTTCCGCTAGTGGGTGACGGGGGGTCTGGCAAACCGGAGGTAATCCGGCGCGGACCGGGCAGCCAGCCGCAACCGTGGCTGGCGCGTGACGGCCAGCGGCAAACCCACCGCCCGAAGCCCATCGACGAACCCGCCTCGGATGGCCAGCGCCGCCAACAGTGTGTCAGGATCGCCGATGGCTTCCAGGCGGTACGGCGGGCGGAGGAGTGTACCGTCGAGGACGATGCCCGTGACATTCTGCCGGATGCCGGTGACCGCCAAGACGCGGATTCCATTGATGGCCATGGCTTCGGCCCCGGCCGACCAGAGCTCGTTGGCCAGGCCCGAGAGGTCCTGCCCCTCCAGCACGATGGGGAGGATCCCGCCAGGCTTCGCTGGTCCCTCGTGGACCGTCACGCTCACGCCCGAGCCCTCGACCGGCACCAACCCGAGCACTAGCCGCAGTTGCGCCAGTTCCTTGGCCATCGCCTCCGAGAGACCGCGCCCCTCGGCCACCGCGGCCTCGTACTCCTGGGTCTTGTGACGGAGCGCGTCGACCTCGGCCTCAAGCAGCTTCCTCGCGTCCTCTTGCTTGCGCACCAGGACGGCGAGTTCTTGAAGCCGCCACGTCGGTAGTGTCGCTGCCTGGCGAAGAGGCTGTCGGGTACGGAGTTGTGCCGCGACCAAGAAGCCGACCCCGATCAAGAACAGGGCGACCGGCCACCGGGACGGCGCGCGACGAGCCACCTACCCAGTATATATCACCAACCCTCTGGCGAGCCTGACGAGAAATACCACGAAAACAGGAGAATATCTCCGATTGGACGAACAATCGGTAACTAGGGGGCACCCAGCGACCTCGGACGCGGAGAAAATCCTCTTGATCTGCCAAACAGAGACCACAACAATAGGGGTAGGTTAGCACTTTCCCCTTGAGAGTGCCAAATACACGAATTGAGGAGGAGGGAACGATGCCTACCAAGTTGTTGCTATACGACGAGAACGCTCGGCGCGCGTTGGAGCGCGGCGTTGAGCGGGTCGCCAGTGCGGTGAAAGTGACGCTGGGACCCAAAGGTCGAAACGTCGTGCTGGAAAAGAAGTGGGGTTCCCCGACCATTACGAAAGATGGCGTGACCGTCGCCAAAGAAATCGAACTCGAGGATCCGACCGAGAACATGGGGGCTCAGCTCGTCAAGGAGGTTGCAAGCAAGACGAATGATGCCGCGGGTGACGGCACCACCACAGCCACGGTTCTCGCCTGGGCCATGGTTCGTGAGGGTCTGAAGCACGTCGCGGCCGGTGCGAACCCGATGCTGGTCAAGCGGGGCATCGACAGGGCCGTCGAAGCTGTCGTCGGTGCGCTCAAAAAGATGAGCATCGCCATCGACCGGCGGGAAGACATCGCCCATGTCGCCGGTATCGCCGCGAACGATCCCGAGATCGGCGGCATCATTGC
The DNA here is from genome assembly GCA_041487495.1 of bacterium. Taxonomy (GTDB): domain Bacteria; phylum Sysuimicrobiota; class Sysuimicrobiia; order Sysuimicrobiales; family Humicultoraceae; genus JBGPNN01. The sequence goes on along the minus strand of JBGPNN010000030.1, from coordinate 2,305 downwards.
CGATGCGATGGACAAGGTCGGCAAGGACGGTGTCATCACGATCGAAGAAGGCAAGGGCATCGAAACCGCCGTCGAGGTGGTCGAGGGCATGCAGTTCGACCGCGGATACATCTCGCCATACTTCATCACCGACCCCGACAAGATGGAAACGGTCATCGAGGATCCCTACATCCTGCTCACCGAGAAGAAGATCAGCGCGGCCCGCGACATCGTGCCGCTGATGGAAAAGGTTATCCGCACGAGCAAGCCACTCGTGGTGGTCGCCGAGGACGTCGACGGCGAGGCCCTGGCCACCCTGGTCGTCAACAAGCTGCGCGGCGTCCTGCACAGTCTGACGGTGAAGGCTCCCGGGTACGGCGATCGCCGCAAGTCGATGCTGCAGGACATGGCGGTGCTGACCGGCAGCCGCGTCATCTCAGACGACATCGGCCTCAAGCTGGAGAACGTCGAACTGGAATTCCTGGGCCGCGCCGACAAGGTGAAGGCCGACAAGGAAGATACGACCATCATCGGCGGCAAGGGCAAAAAGGCCGACATTACGGGTCGCATCGCCCAGATCAAGAAGGAGATCGAGGACACGACCAGCGACTACGACCGCGAGAAGCTGCAGGAGCGGCTGGCCAAGCTGTCCGGCGGCGTCGCCGAGATCAAGGTGGGAGCCGCGACCGAGACCGAGATGAAGGAGAAGAAGCACCGGTTCGAGGACGCGCTCAATGCTACTAAGGCCGCGGTCGAGGAAGGCATCGTGCCCGGCGGTGGCACCGCGTTGCTGAACGCCCTGAAGGCGCTCGACACCGTGCAGGGCGACGGCGACGAAATGATGGGTGTCAACATTGTCCGCCGCGCGCTGGAAGAGCCGACCCGGCAGCTGGTGCACAATGCCGGCGCGGAAGGCTCGCTCGTCGTTGAGCGGATCAAGCGCGAGAAGCCCGGCATCGGGTACGATGCCGCGGAGGGCAAGTACACCAACATGGTGAAAGCCGGCATCGTCGATCCGACCAAGGTTGTGCGGCTCGCGTTGCAGTACGCGGCGAGCGTGGCGGGCCTGCTGCTGTCGACCGAGGCGGTCGTCGTCGAGAAGCGCGAAAAGAAGAGGGCGGCGCCGGGCATGCCGGGCGGCGCAGGCGGGATGGGCGGGATGCCGGAGGAAGACTTCTAGCGGCGAACCGTAGCAAGACGTCTCGTGCAGATGGAACGAGCCCCGGATCATCTCCGGGGCTCGTTCGTTCGCGGCGGCTTTCCTTCAGTTCAGCAACGGTCGCCGGCCGATCCACGGCGCGATCGCCTCGAAACTCACCGCGGCCCGGAGCACTAGGGCGTCTTGCTGCCAGCCGCCGGCGATCTGAAGCCCCACCGGCAGACCGTCGGCGGTTGATCCACACGGAACCGAGATCGCCGGATACGCGCTAAAGTTGAAAGCCAGCGTGGGAATCAGCATTTCGAGATGATTGGTGATCGGCCGGCCGGCAATCTGAGCGGGCAGCGGCGCCGAAAGCGGCGTGGCCGTGACGGCGGTGGTCGGCAACAGGAGCAGGTCGTACCGTTCGAAAAAACGCCGCAGGCGATGATGATAGGCCGTCCGTTCGACTTCGGCACGGCCAATGTCCTCGGCCATCAGGGTCCGACCCCCCTCCAGGCGTTGCACAAGGATCGGATCCATCTGATCGCGCCACTCGTCGAGGTACTTGCCCACCGTGGCCAGGCGAACGCCCGCGTTGAGCGCGCGGAACGACTCCAGGATGTTCCCCACGTCGGGCGAGGCCGCGTCTACCGTGCACCCCAACTCGGCGAACCGCCGCGCGGCCTTTTCGCAGACGGCCGCCACAGACGGATCCACCGCGGCCGCACCGCCGAGATCGGGGGTCCAGGCGACACGCAGGCCCCGCACCGCCGCCGTATCGGGAAGACCACTCCAGTCTTCGCCCGTCTGCGGCAGCGCCAGGGGATCGCGGGGATCGGGGCCGACCATTGCCGAGAACATCAGGGCGGCGTCGGCCACGGTGCGCGCGATCGGGCCGTTGGTGGACATCGCGTTCCACCCGGCCTGATTCGGATACCGTGCTACGCGGCCCTGCGACGGCTTGAACCCGACGACGCCGCACCACGACGCGGGATGCCTGATGGACCCGGCCAGGTCGCTGCCCTCGGCCAGCGGCCCCAATCCGGCGGCCACGGCCGCCGCGGCCCCGCCGCTGGAGCCCCCGGGGGACCGGTCGCGCGCCCAGGGATTGGCCGTCGCGCCGAACACCCGGTTGTCTGTGAAGGGTTTGATCCCGAACTCCGGCGTGTTCGTCTTGCCCAGCAG
>JBGPNN010000029.1:0-22162 GCA_041487495.1 bacterium | reverse complement strand
GGGCCGATTCGGTACCCAGGCATTTGCGGGACTCAAGCCACCCGCGGGCGGTCGCGCGGCTCGGACACGGGGTCGGGTATGCCTACCCGCACGATCACCCCGACGGCTTCGTCCGGCAGGTGTATCGTCCCGACGGCGTTCAAGGCCGCCGGTACTACCGGCCGACGACCCACGGCGCGGAAGCCGATGTCCGTCGCCGTCTGGAGGACTGGTGGGCCGAGACATTGCCGACATCCGACTCCGAGGTGTCAGGACGCCCCGCCGGTTCCCCCAGCGATCCTGACGGGACGTCCGAGCCGCTTTGACACTGTTTTGCGCGCTTGTTAGTATGGGTTGAACATGCTGCGGGTGAACATGCCGCGCGGCACGGGGGCACGATGGCGAGAATCGCCGTCGCGATGAGCGGCGGAGTCGATAGCGCTGTAGCGGCGGCCCTGCTCACTGAGCAGGGCCATGATGTCGTGGGCCTGACGATGAACCTGTGGCCGTCGTGGTTACATGAACCCGAGGAAGGTACTGAGACCTGTTGCGGGGTCGGCGCTGTCGACGACGCGCGGGGCGTCGCCCGTACACTCGGGATACGGCACTATGTCCTCAACCTGCGAGACGCGTTCGAACGGGCCGTGATCGACTACTTCTGCGACGAATACGCCGGCGGGCGCACACCAAACCCGTGCATCGCCTGCAACCAGGCGATCAAGTTCAGGGTCTTGCTGGAGAAGGTCGGCGATTTGGGCTGCGAGGCGCTGGCCACGGGCCACTACGCTCGGGTCATCCTCGATCCGGCGACGGGCCGCTATCTGCTGCTTCGCGCGGCGGATCTGGCGAAGGACCAGTCCTACGTGCTGTACGCGCTGACTCAAGACCAACTGGCGCGGCTGCGGTTTCCCGTCGGGGCCTACACCAAGCCCGAGATCCGGACGCTCGCCCGACGATTCAACCTGTCTGTCGCCGATAAGCCCGACAGCCAGGACATCTGTTTTATCCCCGCCGGGCATTACGGCGACCTAGTCGCCGCCCGTCGCCCGGAGGCGGCCCGGCCCGGGCCGATCGTGGACCGCATGGGAGCGGTCGTGGGGGAGCACGCTGGGATCGCCCGCTATACAGTCGGTCAGCGACGGGGGCTCGGCTTGGCGGGGACCACGCCCGCATATGTCGTTGAGATCGATCCCGCGCGTAACGCGATTGTCGTGGGCACTCAGGCGGATCTTCTGCGCGGCTGCGTCACGGTTGGGCGGGTGAACTGGATCGTGCCTCCACCGCCGCCGCCGCAGGTGACGGTACGAGTCAGGCATGGGGCGGCCGACGTGCCTGCGCGGTTGGAAACCGAGACGAACGGGCATATAGATGTTGTCTTTGCCGCGCCCCAGCGGGCGGCGGCGCCCGGACAGGCGGTGACGTTCTATGACGGGGAGCGCGTCCTGGGCGGCGGCATTATTGAATCGCACGTCAAGGAGGTCAGACAATGAGCAACCGTACTGACTTTGTGGCCGGGTTCATCCTGGGCGGACTGCTGGGGACCGCGCTGGCGCTGCTGTTCGCCCCGCGGGCTGGCGACGAGACCCGCGAGCGCCTCTTGGATTCCGCCGAAGAACTTCGGGATCGCGCGCGCGAACGCGCGGACGAAGTGATGCGGAAGGTCCGCGACGCGGCTGGGGATTTCTCGGAGGTCGGCCGCGCCAAGATCGACGAGGGCGCGACCAAACTGCGCGAGGCAGTCGAGCGCGGCCGCGAGGTCTTCGAGGAGCGGGCGCGTGGCATGCGAGGCCCCGCGGAGGACCAGCGCCCGGAAGGCTAAGTACGGCGCCGCTGCTCAGGCTCCCCGAAGAGCTCACGCCGGGTCTGGAGATCATCCGCGGGCTGCGGGTTGCCGGCTGGGACGCGTATCTCGTTGGCGGGGTGGTACGGGACCTGTTGCTGGGCCGGTCGCCGCGCGACCTCGATATTGTCACCTCGGCACGACCCGAAGTGGTGGCCGGTCTATTTCCTCACACGGCGCTCATTGGCGCCGAGTTCGGCGTGGTGACAGTTTTCCTCGACAGTCGCCCGTATCAGGTGGCAACCTTTCGACGGGAGGGGCCATACCTCGATGGGCGGCGACCTTCCTCGGTCGAGTATGCTGATCTGCGCGAAGACGTCCGGCGGCGCGACTTTACGGTGAACGCGCTCGCCTACGATCCCATCGAAGACCGCCTCCTGGACGTGACCGGCGGCCTGGCGGATCTCGAGCGCCGGACGCTGCGGACTGTCGGCGATCCTGTGGTGCGTTTCACGGAAGACCGGCTGCGCCTGCTGCGTGCGGTGCGGTTTGCCACCGAGCTCGAATTCACGATCGACGCACCGACGCTCGAGGCGGTCCGAGCGCTCGCGCCGACGATCGTGAGTGTCAGCGCGGAGCGCATCCGCGACGAGCTCCTGCGACTGCTCGTCGCGCCGGCCAGGGCGGCCGGCGTCCGGTTGCTGGAAGCCACCGGTCTCTTGCGGGTAGTGCTGCCCGAAGTTGCCGCGATGGTCGGGGTCCCGCAGCCTCCGGAGTTTCATCCGGAGGGCGACGTCTTTACACACACCTGTCTGGCGCTACAGCACCTTGCCAACCCCACGCCGGTGCTGGCAATGGCGACGATGCTCCATGATGTCGGCAAACCGCCAACGATCTCGGTATCCGACCGCATCCGGTTCCACGGGCACGCCGATGTCGGCGCGGGGATGGCCGAAGCCATCTGCCGGCGCCTGCGGATGTCGATCGTAGACACCCGTGTGATCGTGACGCTCGTCCGGGATCACCTCCGGATCGGTGACCTGCCAGACATGCGGCCCGGGAAAGCCACGCGGTTCCTACGCCGGCCCGACTTCGAAGAGCTGCTGGAGCTGCACCGTGCCGATTGCCTGGCCAGCCACGGCGATCTGGACCTTTATGCGTGGGCCGTCCGCGCCCGCCAGGCGCTCGACGCCGCCGGGCCACCGCCCCCGCGGCTGGTCACCGGCGACGACCTGATCAGACTTGGGTACAGACCGGGGCCCCGTTTTGCGAAGATGTTGCACGCTGCTGAGACCGCGCAGGCCGAGGGTGATATCAGCACTCCAGAAGAGGCGTCCGCGTGGATTCTCGCGCGCTTTCCGGCAGGAGGCGCGGCGGAGGGCGTGGAAGCGGATCGTCCATGACCGAACGCGACTATGTGGGGTTCGTCCTGTGGGCCATGGCGTTCATGATCGCTGTCGGCGGTATGATCCCGCAGATGTGGCCCAGCCTGGTGCGATTCGTCGACCGGAGTTTCCTCAGCCTACCTCGACGACCGCAGCCTGAGGACCACGAGTCGAGCGGTCCTCACTAACTGACGTTACTCTCCGTTCGCGAACTCCTTTTCCAACCGGTTCAACTTGCCGATCCATGCGCCCCTTCTCCCTCCTTACCTATCCACTTGGAGCCGCTCTTCCAATCCCCCTAAAGGATATTGTTTGCGGTGGGTCGAACAGCGAGGGGAACGTTTGACGGAAGTTTGTTGGAATTGAGGTGGCAGAGGCTGGTGGGCGCCGAGGCGCTCGTTATTGGGCTCGTTAACCAGAAAGGCGGCTGCGGCAAGACGACGACGGCCGTCAACCTCAGCGCCTCCCTCGCGGCGTCTGGTCATGAAACCCTCCTGATTGACCTGGATCCGCAGGCAAATGCGACGGTCAGCCTGGGCATCGACCCGGCGACCCTCGACCGCACGGTCTATCATGTCATCGTCGACCCGAACCTCGAGGACGGGCTGCCGATGGCGTCCGTCATCCGCAAGGGTAGTGTCAAGCGTCTGTACGTGGCACCGTCGTCGATCGATCTGGCGGCGGCGGAGCTGGAACTCGCTGCGCGGATCGGCCGGGAGACCGCTCTGCGCAAGCGCCTGGCTCCCCTCCGGTCCCAGTATGATTTTATTTTGATCGACACCCCGCCGTCCCTGGGCCTGCTCACGCTGAACGCCCTGGTGGCCTGCGACGGGATCATCATTCCGATCCAGACCCACTACTACGCGCTGCTGGGCATGCGGCAGCTGCTGCGGACACTCAAGATGGTGCGTGACGAGGTCGGCCACCAGGTCGAGATTGTGGGCGTGCTGCCGACGATGTATGATTCCCGCACAGCGATCAGCAAGGAGATCGTCAACGGCATCCACGAGTTTTTCCCCAACAAGGTCTTCCAGACGACGATTCACTTCAATATCAAGCTCGTCGAGTCGTCGATGGCCGGCGTACCGCTGTTTATCCGGAGCCCCGATTCACGGGGCGCGAAGGAACATATGAATCTGGCTCAAGAGGTGATTGCCCATGCCAAGCGGGCGCGAGGAGCTCCGGCGCGGCGTTAGAGACCTGATCGAGATCGCGTCCCGCGAGATGGAGGCTCTCGAGGACCCTGTCCCGCCGGCGCCCCCGGTCGCCGAGCCGACCGGGACTCATGCCGGTACGCCGGCAGTGGCGCCGCCCCCACGAGAGTCCCGGCCGATCCTGCGGCTGGTGCGCGACTTTCCCCCGGCTGCCCCGATGCCGGCCGCGGCCCCCGACGCCATGGCCGGCCCGTCGAAAAAGGGGGTGTGTGCGGCCTACTACGCCAACCGGAAGTGTTGGGAGGTTCCAGACGCGTACTGCAACCAGGCTCTCCACGTGTGCATGCTACGCGAGTGCCCAGTCTATCATCTCAACCGCGAGGAGTTGGAGCAGCGGTTCGCCCGAAAGTTCGCCCACCTCTGGTAGGTCGCGGTCTAGCGCCCGAGGTCCAGGTTCAGCAGTTCCCGCAGGTCGGAGATCCAGGCCCAGGGGACGACGCCTCGCGCTTCGGCATCTGCGCGCCGCTGGCCGAACCCGATGAACGGCACTCCGGCACCTTCGGCCGCCAGGCCGTCGATCCACGAGTCGCCGACCAGGTACGTCGCGCGTGACGGGCCAAGGCGCTCGACGATGAGCGACACACCCGACGGGTCGGGCTTCAGCGCGGGCACATCGTCGCGCGTAAACGCCAGGGCCAGGAGCGGGGCGAGTCCCATCGCCTCCAGCGCTCGATGCGTCGCGGGCCGGGCGTTGTTCGTCAGCAGGGCCAGCGTGAACCCGCGCGCGGCCAGGTCCTGCAGGACCGTGCGCGCGTGCGGCATCAGGGTGGCCCCCTCGAGGCCCGCCGCCTCGTACTGCTCGATCGTGGCCCACAGGGAGTCGGCGAGATCGGGCGCAGCGGTTGTCGCGCCCTGGACGATGTCACGGAGAGACTGGCGCATCAGATCCTCGCGCGGAGCCGGTAGCGATGCCCGGCTCGCCCACCGGTCGATCAAGACCGCACGCAGCTCGGCGAAGTTGATCCGCGAGTCGATCAGTGTGTTGTCGAAATCGAAGATGATCAGCATCGGGACGTCACATTCAACCTTCGGCGCCGGCTTCCTGGTGGGGGCCCGCGTTGGCGGGGAGGGAAGAGGATGACGGCGAAGCCGCCGCTCGCGACCATCGATACCCTGCCGCGGCACATTGGCCAGGAGGTCGAACTTCGGGGCTGGCTCGCGAACCGGCGCAGCAGCGGGAGGATCCATTTCCTGCTGCTGCGTGACGGCACCGGCACGGTGCAGGCGGTGATGAGCAAGCAGGACGTCCCTGAGGACGTCTTCGCCACCGCTGATCACCTGCCTCAGGAGAGCAGTCTGATCCTCATCGGCGCCGTCCGAGCCGATCAGCGCGCCCCAGGAGGGGTCGAGGTGACCGCCCGATCGATCACGGTCATCCAGGAAGCCGAGCCGTATCCGATCACCCCGAAGGAGCACGGGGTGGAGTTCCTGATGGACCACCGTCACCTGTGGATCCGAAGCCGGCGTCAGCACGCGATCCTGCGCGTGCGGGCCGAAGTCATCCGCGCCATGACCGATTACCTGGACAGTCACGGTTACCTTCGCGTCGATGCCCCCATCTTGACGCCTGCGGCGGCGGAGGGGACCACGACGCTGTTTGCGACGCCCTATTTCGACCTCGGCGAGGCGTACCTGACGCAATCCGGCCAGCTGTACAATGAAGCGGCGGCTATGGCGTTCGGCCGCGTCTACTGCTTCGGGCCCACGTTCCGCGCGGAGAAGAGCAAGACGCGCCGGCACCTGATCGAGTTCTGGATGCTGGAACCGGAAGCCGCGTTCCTCGACCTGGATGGGTACATCACCCTGGCCGAGGATTTCGTCGCCTATGTGGTGGGCCGGGTGCTGGATCGGTGCCGGTCCGAGTTGCAGATCGTGGAGCGCGATGTCGCGCCGCTCGAACGCGTGGTCGCGCCGTTTCCTCGCATCTCGTATGATGATGCGCTGCGCTTGTTGGCCGACAAGGGGAAGGTCGTGCCGTGGGGTGAGGACCTCGGCGGTGACGAGGAAACCTTCGTCAGCCAGGCCTTCGACCGGCCCGTCTTCGTGCACCGTTATCCGACACGGTGCAAGGCGTTCTACATGCAGCCGGATCCACACCGTCCCGAGGTGGTGCTGGGCGCGGATCTCCTGGCGCCCGAGGGGTACGGTGAGATCATCGGGGGCGGCGAGCGCATCCACGACCTGACCTTGCTGCGGCAGCGCCTTGCTGAGCACCACCTGCCGGAGGAAGTCTACCGTTGGTATCTGGACCTCCGCCGCTACGGGTCGGTGCCACACTCCGGTTTTGGCATTGGGATCGAGCGCACTGTGGCCTGGATCTGCGGGATCGACCACGTTCGTGAGACGATTCCATTCCCGCGTCTGCTGAACCGCTTATACCCGTGACGCGCGCGGCACGAGATCGGGCGGCGCACTTCGCGTGCCCCGCTTCCGCGCTTGCCTGGGGCTGGGGAGGTGTGCTACCATGACGACGTAGTGAGGCTACTGCAGTAGATGGCCGGTGTTCCACCGGTCGGCTGGACGACGCGAGTGGGTGAACCCCCGCTCGTTTTTTATGAGAGGCGAATGCCTTGAAAGCGCCGGCGTGGTTGAAGGACGTTGAAGACCTGGCCGCAGCGGTGGCGGTCCGGCATGGGATGTCGCTGGTGGGGCTGGACGTGCTCGGCGAAAGTCGCAGGACCATCGTGCGAGTCAACGTCGAGCGCGCCAACGGGCTGGGTATGGAGGATTGCGCGCGCATCTCCGAGGAACTGAGCCGCGCGCTCGATCTCCACGATCCCATCCCGCACGCGTATACGCTCGAGGTGGCGTCACCCGGATTGGACCGGGCGTTGCGGTCGGCTGAGGACTTTGTCAGGTTCGCCGGCCGTAAGGTCGAAGTGACCGCGCGAGAGCCGATCGAGGGGCGCCGCAGGTGGCGGGGGCGCCTGGTGGGCTTGGAAGGCAACGACGTCGTGCTCAATGTCGACACGCAGACCGCGCGGCTACCGCTGGCACAAATTGCCGCGGCCCGCCTGGTGGTCGAGATGGACGATCTTCGCGAAGACTTCACCAGAGGAGGACGTACGCCGTCATGAATGTCGAGCTGTTGCGAGCGCTCGATCAAATCGAAGAAGAGAAGGGCATCAGCAAGGACGTGATCGTTGAGGCTATCGAGGCGGCCCTGCTGTCGGCGTACAAGAAGAACTTTGGCGCCACGGCGCAGAACATGCGTATCGAGATGAACAGGGACACGGGTGAGATGCGCGCCTACCAGGTCCGTGCCATCATCGACGTGGTCGACGACCCGACGACGCAGATCGCGTTGTCACAGGTGCGTGAGTGGGACCCGACGGCGGAAGTCGGCGAGATGGTCGAAGTCGAAGTGACGCCCAAGGACTTCGGCCGCATCGCAGCGCAGACTGCCAAGCAGGTGGTCGTCCAACGGCTGCGTGAGGCCGAACGCGAACTCGTCTACAAGGAGTTCCGCGACCGCGAGGGCGACATCGTCACCGGCATCGTCCAGCGTATCGAGCGCAAGAACGTGTATCTTGACCTGGGCCGGATCGAGGCAGTGCTGCCGCCGCCGGAGCAGATTCCCCGCGAGGGATACCGCCAGGGTGAGCGCGTGAAGGCGTACGTGGTCGAGGTGCGGCAGGGCACGCGTGGACCGCAGATCGTCGTGTCGCGTACGCACCCGGGATTGCTGAAGCGGCTGTTCGAACTCGAAGTGCCCGAAGTCTATGAAGGGATCGTGGAGATCAAAGCGATTGCCCGCGAAGCCGGGACGCGCAGCAAGATCGGGGTGGCCTCGCGCGACCGCAACGTCGATGCCGTTGGGTCCTGCGTGGGTCCAAAGGGCTCCCGGGTGCAGGCCATCGTTGACGAACTGCGCGGCGAGAAGATCGACATTGTCTCGTGGAACCCTGATATTGGGCTGTTCGCGGCGGCCGCGCTCTCCCCGGCGAAGGTCGTGCGGGTGGAGATCAACGAGCCGACGAAGACCGCGCTGGTCATCGTCCCGGATCATCAGCTTTCGCTGGCGATCGGTCGCGAAGGGCAGAACGCGCGACTGGCCGCGAAGTTGACCGGATGGCGGATCGACATCAAGAGCGAGTCCCAGATCAAGGAGATCGAGGCGCAGAAGCTCTTCGTCGACCTGCCCGAGGAGGAAGGGGGGACGGCGCCTGCGCCGGCCGCCGCCCCAGAGGCGGCGCCCGCTCCTGAGGCGGCGACCGCTCCCGATGTCGAGCAGAAGACGGCGTAGGGGTGACCGATGCCGCGTGTGCATCACGTCCCGGTCCGCCAGTGCGTCGCCTGCCGGCAGATGCGGCCGAAGCGCGAACTGGTGCGCGTCGTGCGTACACCGGCAGGTGAGATACGGGTGGACACGACGGGAAAGGTCTCCGGCCGCGGCGCCTACGTGTGCCCGACCACTGACTGCGTGGATCAGGCCGTGAAGCAAGGACGGTTGGCGCACGCGTTGGAAGTTGCGATTCCCGTCTCGATCGCGGATGCCTTGCGTTCGGCCCGGACCCGGTCCGTTCGGGTGTCGGGCGAGTCCTGAGGAGGTTGGTGCATGCGGGTCTACGAACTGGCCAAAGAGCTCGGGCTGAGCACGAAGGAGCTGATGGACATCCTGGCGCAGCTCAAGATGCCGGTCAAGAGCCACAGCAGCAGCCTGACCGTGTCGGCTGAGGAGCGGATCCGCGAGTTCGTGGCCGCTACCCGCGCAACTCGCGGCAAGAGAGGCGCGGCCTTGACTCAGGTCTCGAAGCCAGCGTCTGAAGCACCCGCGCCGCCTCGGATCGACGCCCGCACCCCGACCGGCGAACGGATCCTGGGCGTACGGAAGATCGTGATCCCGCCGCCGGCACCTGCGCCGGTAGAGGTCCCGCCCGTCTTGCTGCCCGAACCCCCGGCCCGTATGGAGGCGGGTCCCCGGGTCGTGATGCGCCCGGCCGCAGCTGCGCCCGCGACGCAGGTCGCGCCTGCACCTCCAGAAGCTCCCGGCGCGCCCGCCATGTCTTCGAGGCCCCAAGCCGCGCCTGCGCCGGCGGCGTCTGCTGCTGGTCCAGCCGCACCGCCCGCAGAAGCGCGACCGTTCCGCCCGGCGCCCTCGGGGCCCGGTAGAGCGGTACGTATCGAGCCCGTCAGGCCGCCGAAGCGCGAGCCTCACCGCGAAGCGCCGCGCGAGGCGCCCGGGCGCGTCGTCGTACCAGCCGATGCTCCACGCCCTGCGGCGCCGGCGCGCACGGCAACGCCGGACCGCCGGCGTCCCGCGACCGACGGCAAGCCCGCCGCCGGGCGGCCCCGCATCGAGCCGCGCCGGCCTATGCGACGCCTCCCACGCCGGAGGCGGCCTATGCGCCAGGTTGAAGAGCAGCCTGTGGTGGCAGCCGCGGCCCAAGTTGCGGGAGAAGTGGAGTTGGTGGGGCCGATCACCGTCGGTGATCTGGCCGCCCGCCTTCAGGCTCCCGCCGGCGAGATCGTGCGGCGGCTGCTTGATCATGGCGTCCTGGCCGGCTTGAACCAGCAAGTCCCTCTGGACCTGGCTAAGAAAGTCGCCGAGTCATTCGGCGCGACCGTGCGCCGTCCAGCCGCGTCGTCGAAGGAAGAAGCCACGACCGCGAAGATCGAGCGACTCACGGTGGCCGCCGGGGAGGGCGCGCCGCCCCGGCCACCTGTTGTGACGGTCATGGGGCATGTGGACCATGGCAAGACGACCTTGCTCGACGCGATTCGCAAGACGAAGGTGGCGGAGGGCGAGTTCGGTGGGATCACGCAGCACATCGGGGCGTCGGTGGTCGAGGTCAACGGCAAGTCGATCGTGTTCATCGACACACCTGGACACGAGGCGTTTACGGCGCTGCGCGCGCGAGGAGCGCAAGTCACCGACCTCGCCGTGCTTGTCGTGGCCGCGGACGACGGCGTCATGCCGCAGACGATCGAGGCGATCCATCATGCCAGGGCGGCGGGCGTGCCAATTATCGTGGCCATCAACAAGATCGACCTCCCTGGGGTGAATCCTGATCGTGTGAAGCAGGCTCTGGTCGAGCACGGATTGGTGCCGGAAGAGTGGGGCGGTGAGACGATCATGGCCCCGGTATCGGCTCGTCAGGGCACCGGGCTTGATCATCTCCTCGAGATGATCCTGCTGGTTGCCGAGTTGCAGGATCTGCGGGCCGATGTCGATCGGCCCGCCCGTGGCACGGTCATCGAGGCGAGACTCGATCGGGGACGCGGCCCCGTGGCCACGGTGCTGATTCAGGAGGGCCGTCTCAAGATCACCGATACGGTCGTGACGGGTGAGTCGTACGGCCGTGTCCGCGCGATGTTCGATGCCCGAGGCAACCGGGTGGCAGAGGCGACCCCATCGACGCCGGTTGAGGTGGTCGGGCTGGTCGACGTTCCGACCGCCGGTGACCTGCTGGAAGTCGTACGCGACGAGCGCATGGCCAAGGCCGTCGCGGAAGAACGCCGCGAGCGGCGGCGGGCGGCCGAAATGGCGACCACGCGCCGCGGAGCCGGACAAGAGACCGCTAACGGTCCAAAGGAGTTGCGGCTGATTGTCAAAGCGGATGCCCACGGCTCAGTCGAAGCCCTGACGGCGGCGATCCCCAGGCTGCCCCTGACCGAGGTCGCCCTGTCAATCCTGCATGCCGGCGTGGGAAACATCTCCGAGTCGGATATCATGCTGGCCGCGGCCAGCCGCGCTGTCGTGATCGGCTTCAACGTCCGGCCAGATGCACAAGTGCGCCGCTTTGCGGAGGAGCAGGGCGTCGACATGCGGCTCTATCGGGTTATTTATGAGGCTCTCGACGACCTGGTGGCCGTGCAAAAAGGCCTGTTCGCTCCCAAGATGCGGGAGGTCGCCCTCGGGCAAGCCGAGGTGCGGCAAGTCTTCACGATCAAACGGCTCGGCGTCATCGGCGGGTCCTACGTCACCAACGGCCGGATCGTGCGCGGGGCGATGGCCCGGCTCATCCGCGACGGTGTCATTGCCCACGCGGGCCGGATTGGATCGCTGCGTCGGTTCAAGGATGATGTCCGTGAGGTCACCGAGGGGTTCGAGTGCGGAATCGGGCTCGAACGGTTCAACGACGTGAAGGAGCACGACATCATCGAGGCCTACGAGATCCAGCAGGTTCCGGCGTAAGCGTCCGCGACGGGGTGCCCGATCATCGTCGGAGTGGCACGTGCCGAATTGAGCTTGCCCGGCGCCCGAGGGCTCAAGGACAAGCGCCGGCTGATCAAAAGTCTGGTCGAGCGGGCGCAGCACCGGTTTCGCGTGGCGGCCGCCGAGGTTGATCACCATGACACCTGGCGACGGTCCGCCGTGGGGTTTGCGTGCATCACAACGTCGGTCCGACACGCCCACGAGGTCCTCTCCCAGGTCGCGAGCTTCGTGGAGCACCAGGGCGAGATCGTCTTGATGGACTTCGACGTGGAGATCCGGTGAACGGTTGTGACTCCTACACGCGCCGAGCGGTTGGCGGAAGTCATCCGCGCGGAGGCCAGTGAGATTATCCTGCAGGGTTTGAACGATCCTCGCATCGGGTTCGTGTCGATCACCGGTGTCGAAGTCAGCCACGACCTCCGACATGCGAAGATCTTCGTAAGCGTCTTCGGCGATGCCGAGACGAAGCAGCGCACCATGGAGGGATTGGAGCGGGCGACCGGGCACGTCCGCTCAGAGTTGGGGCGCCGGTTGTCGATCCGCTTCACCCCCGGGATTCTGTTCCGCCTCGATGACTCGATTGAACGCGGCACCCGCATCGCCTCCCTGCTCCTCGAGGTGACAGAGGAGGAGTCGCGTGGACGTCCGGGCGGCCGTCGCCCAGGCTCTCAAGAGTAGCGCCCGCACCCTGATCGTCTGTCACACCAGTCCGGACGGCGACTGCCTGGGGGCCGGTTTGGCGTTGGCGCTGGCTCTGGAGCGACTTGGGCGATCGGTCGTCGTGGGTAGCCAGGACGGCGTGCCGTCTGCGCTGGCCTTCCTGCCGGGCGCCGGGCGGGTCGTGACACATGTGCCCGATGATGCGCCCTATGCTGTGGCTGTGACGATGGAGTGCGGCACCCTCGACCGCGCCGGCACGCTGGCGCCGGCGGTTGCGAAGGCGTCGATGATCATCGCCATCGACCACCACGAGGATCATCTGACCTATGCGCACCTGACCGACTGGGATCCTGACGCGGCGGCGGTTGGTGAACAGGTGGCGGATCTGGTGCGGCACCTCGGCGTGGCCATCGACCGGCCCATCGCACTGAACTTGCTGGCAGCCCTCGTGACCGACACAGGTGTGTTCCGATTCGCCAACACGACGCCCAACACGTTGCGACTGGCGGCCGACCTAGTCGAGCGCGGCGCGTCCATCCCAGAAATCGTGCGGGCGGTCTACGAAGACCAGCCTGCGTCCGCGCTCCGGTTGCTTGGGACGGCGCTCGCGGGTCTCGAGTTGCGGGCGGGAGGCCGGATCGCGTTCACGGTGCTGACGCCGGCTATGGTGGCGGCCGCCGGCGCGTCTCCACAAGACGCCCCGGGTATCGCGGGGCTGCTGCGGACGATCCAGGGTGTGCGCTTGGCACTGGTATTGGAGCAGCGCGCCGAGATCGTGCACGTGTCCATCCGCTCGCGTGATGGCGCCCGGGCCAACGCCGTCGCGCAGGCACTGGGCGGCGGCGGTCACCCGGCAGCCGCGGGCGCCGAGGTTCGCGGGTCTCTGGAAGACACGGTAGCCTTGGCCCTCGAGGCCGCGGTGAGGGAGTTAGATGCCTGAGACGCTGCCGCCGAGCCACGGCGTGCTCAACGTGCTCAAGCCGCCTGGCATGACGTCGCACGACGTCGTGGACTACCTCCGGCGGCTGACAGGCATGCGCCGGATCGGCCACACGGGGACCCTGGACCCGGGCGCGTGCGGCGTCCTGGTCCTCTGCCTCGGCGAGGCCACGCGCATCGCGGAGTTCCTGATCGAGCGGCAGAAGGGTTACCGGACCGAGTTCACGTTTGGCACCAGTACCGATTCAGGCGATGCGTACGGCCAGGTGCAGTCGGAACATGATGCGTCCGGGCTGGCGCGGGCGCGCGTGGAAGAAGCCCTCTCCGCGTTCGTAGGCGTCTACGCGCAGGTGCCGCCCATGGTCTCCGCTGTCCACAGGGCCGGCCGTCGCCTCTACGAGCACGCTCGCCGTGGCGAGGTGGTGGAGATCGAGCCCCGCCAGGTCGAGATCCTGGAGTGCCGTCTCCTGGACTTCTCGCCCGGACCCCGTGCGCGCGCGCTGGTGCAGGTTGAGTGCTCCAAGGGCACATATGTACGGGCGCTCGGTCGTGACCTGGGTGAACGACTCGGATGTGGAGCGCATGCGTCGTTCGTGCTGCGCACGCGCAGCGGGCGATTCATGCTGGAAGAGAGCCTCACCCTCGAGGAAGTCGCGAGCGCCGCGGCGGACGGACGGCTGCCGGTCTTGCTCCATTCGGCTGACGCCGCGCTCGACGACCTGCCCGTCGTCGACTTGACCCCAACGCAGCGCCAGCAGGTTATGGATGGCCGGGCGCTGCCGATCTTTCAAATTCCAGGGTGGCAGCGGCTCCCGACGGCAGCGCCGATCCGGCTCCGGGACCGCCGCGGGTTGATTGCGATGGGCCGGGTCGAAGCCGGGCGGCTCCAACCGTTCCGCGTCGTGCGATCGCGAGGTTCGTCGTGAAGGTCGCGTACGGCATCGACGGGTACCACGTCACGTCGCGTCCGGCATGTGTGGCGATCGGGACGTTCGATGGGCTGCACCGCGGACACCAGGCCGTGATCCAGGTCGCCCGCGAGGCCGCGGCCCGATACTCCGGGGAGGTTGTCGTCACGACCTTCGATCCGCACCCGCTCTCTGTCGTCGCGCCCCCGGCCGAGCCGTTTTTGCTGAGCACACTGGACGAGCGTATCGTGCTGTTTGAAGCGACCGGAATCGACACGCTCCTGGTGCTCCGCTTCGATCAACGGCTGCGAGAGACCCAGGCTTCGGACTGGCTGGAACTCATCGCCGGCCGGCTGCGCGCCCATCATATCGTGGTGTCGTCCAATCACACATTTGGCCAGAACCGGCAAGGCACCGTTGGGGTCCTGCAGGCCTGGGCCGGGGCCAGGGACATCGGCGTGACGGTCACGCCGCCGGTGAACGAGGCAGGACACACCATCAGCAGTTCGGCGATCCGGGAGCAGCTCAGGCGGGGAGACATGGCGCAGGCTGCCCTGTGGCTGGGCCACTGGTACGGTATGTCCGGCGTCGTCATCCGGGGTGAAGGTCGGGGTCGGAGCCTCGGGGTGCCGACCGCGAATGTGCAGGTCTCGGCGGAGAAGCTGGTCCCGGCCCGAGGGGTGTACGCGGCGTACGCGACGGTCGCCGGGGTTCGTTACCAGGCGGCGGTGAACATAGGCGTGCGTCCCACGTTCGGTGGGCAGGTTGTGGCGATCGAGGCTCACCTTCTGGATGCGGATCTCGATATGTATGGCCAGGTCCTGACGTTGGGCTTCGTCGAGCGGCTCCGAGAGGAGCGTGCATTTCCTGGCCCCGAGGGGCTCCTGCGCCAGATCCAGGTCGACATCGAGAACGCGCGGCACGTGCTGGCGGTTCGCCCAGGGCGATTTCATCCATCATAGTTGTGTATAAAGATTTGTATTATTTATCATAACGTCTCCTTTTTAGCCTTTTTTATTTTGCCCCCCTGCAAGCCCTGTGCTACCATGGACGATGACCCTGGCTGGGGGATTCGCTGCTCCAACGGTCTCTCGGCGAAGGGCGGAGTGTCACCGGCGGGTGCCGGAGTCTGGAGGAGCGGTAATGCTGATGGGCGAGGCGAAGCAAGGCATCCTCGGAAAGTACCGACGGCACGACAAGGATACGGGATCGCCGGAAGTGCAGATTGCCCTGCTGACGGAGCGGATCAACCAGCTCTCTGAGCACCTGAAGAGCCACATCAAGGACTTCCACTCGCGAAGAGGACTGTTGAAGATGGTCGGGCAGCGGCGACGGTTGCTTACCTATCTCGAGAGGACCGACGTCGCGACCTACCGGCGTCTGGTAGAGACTCTCGGCCTGCGGCGCTAATCGACGGGCCCTCGCGCACGGAGACACGGAAACCGCGGTATTCGTTGGAGCAGAGGAAGGACGGGAACTCGATGGATCTGGCAGCACAAGTGCGTCGTGCCGAGGCGGAGGTCGGGGGAAAGCCGATCGTCTTCGAGACGGGACTGTTGGCGCGGCAGGCCGGCGGCGCGGTAACGGTGACACACGGCGAGACGGTCGTGCTGGTCACCGCGACGATGGCCGAAACTGCCCGCGCTGGTATCGATTTCTTTCCGCTCACGTGTGACTTTGAAGAGCGGATGTACGCCGCCGGAAAAATCCCCGGCGGATTTTTCAAGAGAGAGGGCCGGCCGGGCGAGCGCGCGATTCTCACGTCGCGGCTGATCGATCGGCCGCTACGGCCCCTGTTTCCCAAGGGGATGCGAAACGACGTGCAGGTCGTGGCCACCGTCCTGTCGACCGATCAGGAACACGACCCTGGGGTGGCCGCGGTCAATGGCGCGTCAGCGGCACTGATGATTTCCGGGATCCCGTGGAACGGGCCGGTCGGCGCGGTGCGCATGGGGTTCGTGGATGGCCAGCTGGTTGTCAACCCTACCATGCGGGACCTGGAAGACAAGAGCCAGCTCGACTTGATTGTGGCCGGCACCGAGGACGCCATCATCATGATCGAGGCGGGCGCCACCGAGATTCCCGAGGAACGAATGCTCGAAGCGATCGATATGGCCCATGCTGAGATCAAGAAGCTGATCGCGGCACATCGGCGCCTGGCCGCGGCCGCGGGCAAGGCACGTCGAGAGGTCGCGATGACGGCACCCGATGCGGCGCTAGAGACCACCGTCAAGGCCGCGGCGCTGCCGCTCGTACGTGACGCCCTGGGGCGGCCCGAGAAGATGGCCCGAGAGGACGCGTTGCGCGCCGTGGAGACTGACGTGGCGGCGCGGTTGGCGGAGCAGTTCCCGAATGCCACCCAGCAGATTGGTGACATCATCGCGTCGGTCGCGAAGGCCGAAGTCCGCCGGCGGATCCTCGAGGAGGGCAAGCGACCGGACGGCCGCGGGCCGAAAGAGATCCGGTCCCTGGTCTGCGCCGTCGGCGTCCTGCCGCGGACCCATGGCACCGGGCTGTTCCAGCGAGGGCAGACGCAGGTGCTGTCGATCACGACCCTGGGGACCGGTGAGGACGAGCAGCGCCTCGATGACATCGGGATTGTGGAAAAAAAGCGGTACATGCACCATTATTGGTTCCCCCCATTCTCAGTCGGAGAAGTGAGACCGCTGCGCGGCCCTGGCCGGCGCGACATCGGGCACGGGGCGCTGGCCGAGCGGGCGCTCGAGCCGATGATGCCGCCCGCCGAACAGTTTCCCTACACCGTGCGTGTTGTGTCTGAAGTCCTGGAGTCTAACGGCAGTACCTCGATGGCCTCGGTCTGTGGTTCAACGCTGTCATTGATGGACGCCGGCGTCCCGCTCCGCGCGCCGGTGGCCGGGATCTCGATAGGGTTGGTCACGGGAGAGGGCGGGCGGCACGTGACGCTGACCGACATCCAGGGCATGGAAGACGCCATGGGCGATATGGATTTCAAAGTCGCCGGGACGCGGGCGGGTATCACCGCGATGCAGTTGGACGTCAAGACCGCCGGGCTCTCTCGGACGTTGGTGGCCGAGGCGCTGGCGCAAGCGCGGGAGGCGCGCGTGACGATCCTCGACGTCATGGCCAAGGCGCTGCCGGCACCGCGGACGACGCTGTCACCGTACGCGCCGCGTATCATCACGATCCAGATCAACCCCGATAAGATCCGCGAAATCATCGGCCCAGGCGGCAAGGTGATCAACAAGATCACGGCCGAGACCGGCACCAAGATCGACATCGAACAGGACGGCCGTGTGAGCATCGCGTCGGTCGATGAAAACGCGGCCCGCCGAGCCGTGGCCATGATCGAGGCCATCACGAAAGAAGTGGCGGTCGGCGAGTCCTACAAGGGGCGTGTCACGCGTCTCATGAACTTCGGGGCGTTCGTTGAACTGCTACCCGGCAAAGAGGGCCTGGTGCACATTTCTGAACTCGCCTACACGCCGGTCAACCGGGTCGAGGATGTCGTCAAGGTCGGCGACGAGATCGAGGTCAAGGTCAAAGAGATCGACAACCTTGGGCGCATCAACCTGACCCACCGGGGCACGCAGACGCCGCCTGAAGGATGGGAAGAGGACGAGGATCGGCAGCCGGTCGGTCTGCAGGCGGGTGCCCGGCCGGGGCGCCCCCGCAGCGACGGCAGGCGGGATGGACGCCCCCCGCGCCGGACTGGCGGACCGCGACCACCGAGGCGGCCGCAACCCTAGAGGAGGCCACACCATGGAACTGGTGGCCAAGTCCATTCTACCCAACGGCATCCGTGTCATCACCGAAATGATGCCGCACGTACGCACGGCCTCGATGGGGATTTGGGTCTCGACCGGGTCGCGTTATGAGGCCGCCAGCGTGCACGGCATCTCCCACTTCCTGGAGCACCTGTTCTTCAAAGGGACCCATACGCGCACGGCCCTGGACATCGCGCAGGCGGTGGACGCGCTGGGCGGCCAGATGAACGCCTTCACCGACAGAGAGCACACGTGCTTTTTCGTGAAGGTGCTGGCCAACCATCTGCCGGCGGTCGTCGAGTTGATGGCCGACATGCTGCTCAATTCGGCGTTCGATCCGAACGCCATCGAGCGCGAGCGCCAGGTCATCACGGAAGAGATCAAGATGTACGAGGATTCACCTGACGAATTGGTGCAGGACCTGGTCGCCCAGACGATCTGGAATGGGCATCCGCTGGGCCGACCGGTCATCGGTACCCGAAAAACGGTTTCGCGGCTCGGCCGCGACGACTTCGTCCAATACATCGCCGAGCGCTACCGGGCCGACAACCTGGTCGTCTGTGTGGCCGGGAACGTCGAGCACGGCGACGTGGTCGACCTCATCGGGCGATGCCTGGGCGGATGGAACGGTCGCACGACCGACCAACCTACCGAGACCCCGGCACTGATCCCGACGACAAGCCTGCGCGCGAAAGATATCGAGCAGGTACACCTCTGCCTGGCAACCGAAGGTCGGGCTCAGGCGGACGACGACCTGTACGTCCTGGAAGTCCTGGACAACGTGCTTGGGAGCGGAATGAGCAGCCGGCTGTTCCACGAGATCCGTGAGAAGCGTGGGCTCGTGTACACGATCTCCTCGTACGCAGCGTCGTATCGTGAGGGCGGGCTGTTCGTCGTCTATGCAGCGATGAGCCCGGAGACCGGGGCCGAGGTCGTGCGCCTGACGTTCGACGAGATCGCGCGGTTCTCCCAGACGCTCGACACGTCTGAGATCGACCGCGCCAAGGAATCGCTCAAGGGCAACGTCATGTTGGGTCTCGAGAGCACTGGCAGCCGGATGTCCAAGCTGGCGCGATCTGAACTCTACTACGGCCGTCAGATCACCCTCGATGAAATCATCCAGCGCATCGACGGCGTCACCCCGGATGCCGTGCGGCGTATGGCCGGAGGAATCTTCATGCCCGAGACCTTGGCGATGGCCGCCATCGGGCCGTTTAAGGAACACGCGACTCTGCGCGACGATCTCGAGAAGACGTTTGCCGGGTGCCTGGGACGGCTGCGGCACGCCTCAGGCGAGCCCGTGGCCGCGGCGCCCGTGCCTGTCGGAGGCACGCCACAGGTGGCTCCTGCGGTCGGATAAGCTTTAGAGTTCGCCGGATGGCGCGACGCCCGCGGGAAATCGCTCCGCGGGCGTCGAACATTTCGCGCGTCGAGCAGGAGGGCGCCGTGGCTTCTATACGTGTGGCAGTGAGTGGTGCAGCGGGCCGCATGGGCCGAGCGGCCGTGCGCGCGATCTCGCACGAATCGGATATGCGGGTAGTGGCGGCCATCGGCCGGGAGAGCGGGGTGGGCCGGGACGCCGGGGACGCCGCCGGCACCGGCACGCTGGGTGTCGCCGTATCCTCCGACGTTGGGGCCATGCTGGCCGCGTCACCAGACGTCCTGGTGGAGTTCGCACCCGGGGCGCCGGCCGTCGCGCATGCGCTCGCGGCGCTGGAGGCGGGAGTCCGACCGGTCATCGGGAGCACCGGGATCGGCGCTCAAGACATCGAGAGGCTGCGCGTGCTGGCGGCCCAGCGGCGCTTGGGCGTGGTGGTAGCGCCCAACTTCGCCATCGGCGCGATCTTGATGATGGAGTTTGCCCGGGTCGCTGCGCGGTTTCTCCCTCACGTGGAGATCATCGAACTGCACCATGACCGCAAGCGTGACGCGCCCTCGGGGACCGCGGTGAAGACGGCTCAACTCATCACCGAGTCGCGCGGGGAGGCGCCCACACCGGCCGTGCAAGAAGAGGAGATGGTGAAGGGAGCGCGCGGTGGCATGGCCGGTGGCGTTCGGGTGCACAGCGTCCGGCTGCCTGGGCTGGGCGCGCACCAGGAAGTGATCTTTGGAGGACCCGGGCAGACACTGCGGATCAGGCACGACTCGCTCAATGAGGAATCGTTCATGCCGGGCCTGCTGCTTGCGATTCGCCAGGTCCGTGACCTGGAAGGGCTGGCTTACGGACTGGAGCATCTGCTAGGATTGCGGTAACGTACGGGGAGGGTGAACACGTTGGCGTTGGGGTTCCAGGTCGCCGTGGTCGGTGCGACGGGCGTCGTCGGCGGCGTAATGGTGCGCATTCTCGAGGAGCGGCAGTTCCCGGTCGATCGGTTGAGGGTGTTCGCGACCGCGCGGTCCGCGGGTAAGCAGATCACCTTCCGCGGTATCCCGCACACGGTCGAGGAGACGACCGACGCCGTGGCAGATGCCGATGTGGCACTGTTCGCGGGCGGCGACGATGCCAGCAAGCGCTTTGCCTGGGCCGTGGCCGAGCGTGGTGGCGTCGCGATCGACAACTCCTCGACCTGGCGTCTCGATCCGCGGGTTCCGCTGGTCGTGCCTGAAGTGAACGCCGGCGACCTGGCGGCCCATCAGGGTGTCATCGCGAACCCCAACTGCTGCGCGGTGGCGCTGGTTATGGCCATCAAGCCGATCCACGACGCGGCGACGATCCGCCGGTGCATTGTTGCGACCTATCAGTCGGTCTCAGGCGGCGGCCTCGACAATATGCGCGCACTCTTGGAGCAGAGCCGGAACTTGCTGGGGATGACCGATGCGCTCGAGCGGGGCGACATCGAACGGCTCCAGGCTGCGGCCGGCGGTGACCCGGTGGCCTTCAACGTGCGGCCGCAGTGGAAGTGGATGGATAACGGGGACACCGAGGAAGAAGCCAAGATTGTCGCAGAAACTCGGAAGATGCTGGCCGCCGACTTCCCGGTGAGCGCGACGTGCGTTCGCGTACCCGTGCTCGTCGGTCATACCCTGGCGATTCATCTCGATCTGGAACGGCCGCTCGATCCCGCCACAGCGCGGCGAATCCTGGCCGCCTTCCCGGGCGTTGAGTTGGTCGATGATCCGCCAAACGGCCGTTATCCGACGCCGTTGCTGGCGGCGGGTCGCGATCCTGTGTACGTTGGCCGTATCCGCCCGGATCGATTCGATCCACACGGCCTACAGTTGATTGCGTGTTCCGACAACCTGCGAAAGGGCGCGGCGCTCAACGCGGTGCAGATCGTCGAACACCTGGTAGCCACCGGCCGTCTGCGACGGCATGCGCGGGCCGCGCGCACCTAACCAACAAGAGGAGGGGAGTGGCATGGCGCTGTTTGGGCACGTCGTCACCGCGATGGTGACACCGTTCGATGCCGGCGGGCAGGTGGACTATGCGAAGGCGGCGACCCTCGCCAAGCGCCTGATCGACGCGGGCAACGACGCGTTGGTGATCGCCGGCACGACCGGCGAGTCACCGACGCTGTCGGATGAGGAAAAGGTCCGGCTGTTCCGTTCCGTGAAGGAGGCCGTTGGCAGCCGGGGCAAGATCATCGCGGGGACGGGCACGTATGACACCGCGCACTCGATCCACCTCTCCAAAGAAGCACAGAAGGTGGGCTGCGACGGTCTGCTGTTGGTGAACCCGTACTACAACCGGCCGTCGCAGGACGGGCTGTACGCGCATTTCCGGACGATCGCCGAAAGCACGCCCCTGCCGGTGATGCTCTACAACATTCCCGGGCGCACGAGCGTCAACTGCACGCCTGAGACGATCGCGCGGCTTGCGCAAGTGCCCAATATCGCCGCGGTGAAGGAAGCCGCCGGCAGTCTCGACCAGGTCTCCGAGATCCGCGTGAGGACACCGGACAGCTTTCTCATTTACAGCGGTGATGACAGCCTGACCCTGCCGAAGCTCGCGGTCGGCGCCGTGGGCGTGGTGAGCGTCGCGGGCAACCTGATCCCCATCCCCGGTGAGATCAAGAAGATGATCAAGACCTTCTTCGACGGGCAGGTGGCCGAGGCGCTGCGGATCCACCGGCGGCTGTGGCCCTTGTTCAAGGTCCTGTTCATCACGACGAATCCTGTGCCGGTGAAGGCCGCGATGCGTTTGAGCGGCTTCGACTGCGGCAAGGTGCGGCTGCCGCTGGTCGACGCGACGCCGAAGGAGGAAGAGCAGATCCAGGTTGTGCTGAAACTCCTGGACCTGGTGCCGGCGCCCGTGTAGACACGTTGACGAACCTGGCGAACAGACGTACGATGGGACGAGAGCACACGACGGACTGACGACGGACTTTTCCGACGCACAACTGGCAGGAGCGCAACCGTGCTCGATCTCATCGTCCTGGGGATTGTCCAGGG
>JBGPNN010000028.1:0-22256 GCA_041487495.1 bacterium | reverse complement strand
TGAGATCCTCGCGGTCGGGGGACGCTGGTACAGTCCTCATCTCGATGCCGTGCACGCGCTGCTACGCTTCCGGGACGGTGGGGTGGGCGTGCTGCTCAGCCACTATCACACTACCAAGGTCGAGCGCCTGCAGATGCACGGGAAGGGCGTCCTGGTCGAACTGACCGGCACGGGCGCGCCGTATCGGGAGGGGCGGGCTTTTGCCGCGGGTCACTGGACCCCGCTGTCGCCGCCGCCCGGCGATCGTACCGATCCCGACGGCTTCTTCGACGAGGATCAGCACTTTGTCGCATGCGTCGCGGCCGGGCGGCCGGTCGGTCCCCAGGCCGCGGACCTGGACGAGGCGGTACGGACCATGGAACTCGCAGAGGCGATCGCCGCCGCGGCGCGCAGCGGGTGGGAGGCGCCGCGGCCGGCGCGCGTGGAAGACACCCGATGACCGTCGCCGATCTCGACACACCGGTCCTCCTCGTGGACCTGCCCCGGATGGAACGCAACGTCCGCCGGATGGCCGAGTTCGCGCGCACTTCCGGCGTCAAATTGCGACCGCACGTCAAGACACATAAGATCCCCGCGCTGGCGCACCTGCAACTGGCCGCCGGCGCCGCCGGCATCACCGTCGCCAAGCTGGGCGAAGCCGAGGTGATGGCCGATGCCGGGATCACCGACATCCTGGTGTGCTACCCGATCGTCGGCGCGGACAAACTCTTGCGTCTGGTCCATCTGGCGCGCCGGACTAAGATCACTGTGGCCCTGGACTCCTTCGAAGTGGCCGAAGGGTTGGCCAAGGCGGCCGGCGCCCACGGCGTCCACTTTGACCTCTACCTCGAGGTCGACTCCGGGTTGAACCGCTGCGGCCTACCCCCCGGCGGGCCCGTCGTGCGCCTGGCACAACAAATCGCGCGCCTGACCGGCGTCACGATCACGGGCGTCTTGACGCATGCCGGCCACGCGATCCGCGCGACCGCGGCGGCGGAGCGCGACGCAATTGGCCTCTACGAGGGCACCTGCGTCGTCCGGACCAAGGAGGCGCTGGAGGCCGCCGGGATCCCGGTGCGCGAGGTCAGCGTCGGGTCGTCGGCCACGGTCCGAGTGTCCGGCCGCGTCCCCGGCGTCACGGAGATCCGGCCCGGCACGTATATCTTCAACGACTTCACGCAGATGAGTGCCGGCGCGTGCGCCGAGGACGACTGCGCGCTGACCGTGCTGACCACCGTGGTGAGCCGGCCGGCCCCCGACCGGGCGATCGTCGATGCGGGGAGCAAGTGTCTGAGCAGCGATTTTCACTTGGCCAACGACCACGTCACCGGCTATGGGTACCTGAAGGGCAGCGGCGACGTGATCGTGGCGCGGCTGAGCGAGGAGCACGGTGTCGTCCCGCTGAGTAATGGGCACCCGCGCCTAGCCATCGGCGATCGGGTCGAGATCATTCCGAACCACGCCTGCGGCGCGCTGAACCTCTGGGACACCCTGGCCGGTGTGCGGAACGGCGACGTGGAAGCACTCTGGCCGGTGCTGGCCCGGGGCAAAGTGCGGTGATCCTGGAACTGGAGCAGAATGCCGTCCGGTGACTTCTGACGGCCCATTGCGAATAGCGATCTTCGGGGCGCATCCTGCCGACACTGTGCTCAATTCGGGCGGGACGGCGGCTATTCACGCAAGGCAGAAGGATCGCATCCTGCTGATCCCGGTAACATATGGCGCCCGTCACTGCAACCCGTTCCTCACGCCCGCGAGGACGACAGGGTACCCATCTTTTGAAGAAGTCAAGGCCAAAAAGCTCCGGGAGATCGAGAAGGCCTGCGAGGTCCTTGGCGTCGAGCTGTGTCAGCTTGACTTCAAGGATCAGCTCTTTCAAGGAACGCACGAGGAGACGCAGCAACTGGTGGACATCATCAGGGACTTTCGGCCAGACATTGTGATCACGCATCATCCTATCGATACGGCGTTTTCGGATCAGCCCGATCACGCCACGACCGGGGCTGCGGTCCTCCGTGCGGTCAAGTACGCGAACGAGTGGGGCGCCGATTCCAAGAAACCGGCATTCCAGGTCAATACGGTCCTTCTTTGGCCCGCCCGCTACGAGACAGCCATGTACCGGGTGACGCCGTACTTCGCTCCAGCCAACTACTATGTCGATATTTCCGAGGTCATCGATCTCAAACGCCACGCGATGCGTTGCTTGGAAGGCAGCATGCTCCTGACAGAAGAACGAACGAACGCGGAAATTGCGGAACGCGATGCGCCGATCGGCCGCGCGGTCGGCGTTCCTTACGCCGAGGCGTACATCTACGCGCACCCGTTTGTAGTCAGGCATCTGGCCAGGAGAACGCTCGGGCCGGTTCGGGATATGCTTTTCCCTCTCGGCTGGACAGAGCAAGACTACTTGGGGAATTTGCCGCCGGAAAAATGAGCACCCGAACGTACCGGGCCGCCATCGTGGGGTGCGGCCGCAAGGCCGCCACCCTCGACGACGAAGTCCGCTGCCGCGTCAACTACAGCATCCCGCCCGATACCCACGCGGCCGCGTACCTGGCCGTCCCGTCGGTACGACTCGTGGCCGCGGCGGATCCCAACGAATCAAAGCGCCGCCTGATGCAGGAGCGGTACGGGGTACCGGCGGTCTACGCCGACTATCGCGACATGCTCGCGCGCGAGCGGCCGGACGTGGTCAGTGTCACGACCCGCGCGCCGCTGCACGCCGAGGTCACGATTGCCGCCGCGGAAGCCGGCGCCAGGGGTGTGCTGTGCGAGAAGGCCATGGCAACGAGCCTGCGCGAGGCCGATGCGATGCTGGATACTTGCCGGCGCGCGGGAACGGCGCTGATCGTCAACCACACCCGCCGCTGGCACCCGACGTACGAGCGGGCCGCGGGGCTCGTGCAGGAGGGTGCGATCGGCGCGCTGCGGTGCGTCGTGGGGACGTGCCCGGGCCCGCTGATCCACAACGGGACGCACCTGTTTGACCTGATGCGGCTGTTTGGAGGGGAGACGACCTGGGTGACCGGTGAGGTCCGCCCCGGCGCCGCGGACGATGCACCGGGCCGCGCGATGCTCGGTTTCCACGATGGGGCGATTGGCTTCGTGGATCTGGACGGCGCCGTGGGCCTGGCGATTGAGGTGCAGGGGACAACAGGTCGCCTCTTCATTGATCCCGCCGAAGAGGGACTCGTGCTGTGGGAGTATCGGGACCCCGTGCCGCCGGCGGGCGGGCAGGCCTGGTATCAGGGCCGGGCGTGCCGCGAGCGCGTTGTGCGCCAGATGCAGAGTAGCGGGCAGGGCACGCTGGTCGCGGCGATCGAAGAACTGATCGCCTGCATCGAGAGCGGTCGCGAAAGCCGATCGAGCGGTCACGACGGCCGCGCCGCGCTGGAAATGGCGCTGGGCACCTATCACTCGCACGCGAACGGCGGCACCCGCGTCGCGCTGCCGATGGCTGATCGCGACCTGGTCGTCGTCTCGCGCTAGGGGCTCGAAGAGCCTGGATTGGGGGAGCGGATGGGTTCGGTTCTGCTGAGAGGGGGCGGGCGATTTTTTGAGCCCCGGCACACGATCCTCGGCACGGTGGTCACCCCGGCCGCCCGCAATACCGTCCGCGACCGCCGGAGCATTTCCATCTAGGGGGAAGGAAGCCGCACACACCGTCGCCAACTGCATTAGGCAAGGCACAGCGGAGGATACTGCGTGGATCCAATCGAGAGGCGGATCCGGGACCTCGCCGATCGTGAGCGGGCGTTCCGGGCACGGGATCACTACTTCTATCTCCAGCCGGTCGAGGCCGTCAACGGCGCTCATGCGACCATCGGCGGCCGCCAGATGCTCCTCGCCTCGTCGTACTCGTATTTGGGGCTACTCGGGCATCCCGCCATTGAAGCCGCGGCGCATGACGCCCTGACCCGGTACGGGACGGGGACGCACGGCGTCCGGTTGCTCGCCGGTAATACTGACCTCCACGACCGGCTCGAACGGCGTGTCGCGGCGTTTGTCGGTACGGAGGCCGCGGTCGTGTACTCCAGCGGCTACCTGGCGAACTTCGCCGCCATCTCCGCGCTGATCGGCCGGAACGATGTCGTCATCTGCGACAAACTCGACCACGCCAGCATCGTCGACGGCTGCCTGCTGTCAGGCGCCCGCCTGGTCCGGGTCCCGCACAACGACATCCCCGCGTTTGACCGGGAGCTGGCCAAGGTGCCGGACGGGTCGGGGGCGCTGGTTGTCGTTGACGCGGTTTTCAGCATGGATGGCGACCTGATCGACCTGCCTGCGCTGGTCGATGTCTGCCAGCGCCGCCGCGCGTGGCTCATGGTTGACGAGTCGCACTCGCTTGGCGTGTTGGGCCGGGAAGGTCGTGGCATCGAGTCTCATTTTGGGCTGGACGGCGCTGTTCCCATCAAGATGAGCTCGCTGTCGAAGAGCGTGCCTTCACTCGGTGGCTACGTTGCCGGTTCCGCGGACTTGATTACGTATCTGAAGCACGCGTCCCGGGCGTTCATTTTCTCCGCCTCGCTGCCGCCGGCAAGCACCGCCGCGGTGATCGCCAGCCTGGACATCATGGAGGCCGAGCCTGAGCGCGTCGCGCGGCTCCAGGCGAACGTGCGCAGGCTCCGCGCGGGACTGCGGGGCGGCGGGGTGCCGGTGCGAGACGATCCGACGCCGATCGTCCCGGTCATCACCGGCGACGATGACGCCGCGCTGCGCATGGCGCGGTACCTCTTTGATCACGACGTGTTTGCGCTGCCCATTCTCTCACCGGCGGTTCCGCCGCGGACGAGCCGGCTGCGCATCACGGTGACAGCCGCCCACACGGATGCCGAGGTCGATGCGGTGGCCGGCGCGGTTGCCGCGGCGTGGCGGGAGAACGTGCCGGCCCTGGTCAAGGACTGATCGCCCGTACTCCTCTAGGCCTCCCCCCACCGCTCCGCGCCCTCCAGCCCCCGGGAATGAGACAGGGGGCGCTCGGTCGAAGAACTTCAAACGTCCCAGAGACATACCGTGGCAACGGGAGGACGCCCATGGGCAATATCGTCAATATCATCTGGATCCTGGTCCTGCTGCAGGTGTTCATCCCGCTGATCCAACAGCGGATGCAGGCCTCGCGCCGGCTTATGGCACTCCGCGCCGTCGAGACACGGCGGCGGTCCCGGGTGATCACGATGATCCACCGGCAGGAGACGATGAGCCTGCTGGGGCTGCCGATCTCGCGCTACATCGACATCGAGGACTCTGAACAGGTGCTGCGCGCGGTCCGCCTGACGCCCCCAGAGATGCCCATCGATCTGATCCTCCACACGCCCGGCGGGCTGGTGCTCGCGGCGGAACAGATCGCCTGGGCGCTCAAGCGGCACAAGGGTGACGTCACCGTGTTCGTGCCCCACTATGCGATGTCCGGCGGCACCCTCATCGCGCTGGCCGCCGATCAGATCGTGATGGATCCCGATGCCGTCCTCGGTCCGGTCGATCCCCAACTGGGCGGCCAGCAGGGCTACTATCCCGCGGCCTCGATCCTCAAGGCTCTGGAGCAGCCGAACCCGAACCGCGACGACCAGACGTTGATCCTCGCCGATATCGCGCGGAAGGCCTTGCAGCAGGTTCATCAGACCGTCTACAACCTGCTGTTGGAGCACCAGACACCTGAGCGCGCGGAGGTGCTCGCCCAGACCCTGAGCGACGGCCGCTGGACGCACGACTATCCCATCAATCATGATGAAGCCAAAGCGTTAGGCCTGCTCGTCAGCGACGAAATGCCGCGAGAAGTCTACGAACTGATGGAACTCTACCCGCAGTCCCGACAGCGCCGGCCCGGGGTCGAGTTCATCCCGGTACCGTACCGGCCGGCCGCGCCGATGCCGAACAAGGGCGAGTAGGGGGAGGCCCCATGACGCGGTACGCTTTCGTCACGCTCTGGCACATCGACGCCCCGATCGAGCGGATCTGGGACGAGATCGCGCATCCCGAACGCTGGCCGACCTGGTGGAAGTTTGTCGAGCGGGTCGAGAAGCTCGAGGAGGGCGATGCCGACGGGGTCGGCAGCTTGTGGCACCACGTGTGGAAGACCGCGCTCTCCTACAAGCTCATCTTTGACCTCCGCACGACGCGGATTGACAAGCCACAGGTCCTCGAAGCGGCGTCGGCGGGAGAATTGAGCGGCACCGGGCGGTGGCAGTTGACGCCGCAGGCCTCGGTCACCGTCGTCCGCTATGACTGGAAGGTCAGTACCACCAAGGCGTGGATGAACCTGTTTGCGCCCCTGGCACGGCCGTTGTTTGCGTGGAATCACAAGGTCGTCATGCAGGAAGGCGGAGAAGCGCTGGCCCGCCACGTCGGAGCCAGGTTGCTGCAGGCGTCCCACTCCACGTCGACCTCGTAGGGATCGTCTCCCCAGGCCGCTCGATGCAGACGCACGAGAGACCGCCGCATTCCACGATCATCGCGCCACTGCGCCACCTGGCGATGGTCACGTATGCCGTGGCGCCCGAGCGCGTGCGGCCGCACGTGCCTTCCCGGTTCGATCTGGACCTCAGGCACGACGGGCAGGACAACACGTGGGCGTTCGTGTCGGTCGTCATGTTCGAGAATCAGCAGGCCGGCCCCTCGGCGCCGGCGCTGCGGTGCCTGCGTGCGACCTTTCCCCAGGTGAACTACCGTGCCTATGTCCGCCTTGCTGGAGCCCCCGGGGCGTGGTTCTTCAGGGTCGTGATGCGGAACCGGCAGGCGGACCTCCAGCGGATCGTCTTTCGCGCGCCAACGTTCAGCGCGCCGATCACGTTGCGGCACGAATGGGATGCGGAACAGGAGACCTACCGAAGGTATCAGTTTGACTGTACCGCACCCGCCCACCGGTTGCACGCGCAGATTGTCGGTGAGCGCAAACCGTCCGGCGGGGGGCCGCTCTTCGACTCCGCCGAGCACATGACGACGTTTCTGACGATGAGGCTGGACGGGTACTTTCACGATCTCAGGGGGCGGCAGATCTCCCACATGCCCGTGTGGCACGAGCGCATGCGTCCCGGGCGTGGCGCGGTTCGGGCGCTTTCGTCCGAGGTGCTGGACCGGCTCGGCCTGGTGCCGCCGGCGGAGCAAATGCGCCCCTACAGCGTGCTTCTGCAGCCCAGCATCGACTTCTTCGGCCAGTATCCGCGGCGCCTCCCGACTTAGGAGAGAGACGGGCCGACGCTGTGTGGTGAGCACGGCGAAAGGGTGACGGAGGCCGCGAATGTACCGCGAGCTCGACGTGGACCGCATCATGGCGACGCTGGAACGGCTGCACCGGCGGATCTGCGAGCGGCTCCCAGAATCTGGTCTGGGCCGTGTTGCGGAGGAACTGTCGGCCGTGGCGAGCGGTATCGCCGTTTTCTTTCTGTTGACGCTGGAGGGCCGGATCAAGCGGCGCGCGTCGCTGCGGGGCCTTCACGAACTGCGCAGCATCGCGCACGTCGTGGACATGCATCAACTGACGAAGGACCCGGAGCAGTTCCTCTCGCTGCCGGCCGCTGCCACCACGACGTCGCCGGCCCGGATCCTGACGCGCTTCCAGATGGCTCGCTATCTGGACTACTGCTCCGAACTCCTATCGCTGACGAGCAAACTCGCCGCCCTGCACGCGCAGTACCTCATGGATCCTGTCGTACTTGACGCGGTGAACGATGTCGAGTCGCTGGCCGGTGCGCTGTCAGTGAAGATCTGGCAGAAGACGATGATTCTCGATTCCATCGCGGTGCGGGGCACGTCGCCGGAAGCCGTGCCGACCGAATAGACCCGTCCGGCGCGTACATTCAGCGACGCGGATGGTTACGCTTCCTCGATATCCGCGTGGTGCTCAAACGTGACGCAGCCCTTCAGCGTCTGCGCGACCGGGCAGCCCCGCTCGAACACGGCCAGCGCCCGCTCGGCCTCGGGCCGTTTCCCGAACGGAATCTTTAGATGATAGGTCACCTTGATGTGGGTGACCTTCATGACGCCTTCCGGCGCGGAGACCGTGCCCTCGGCCTCGCTCCATACCTTGTCGGGATGAGATGGGATGCCGCGCGCCTCCAGCGCGCCCGCGAGGGTGCCGGTGAGTCAGCCGGCCGCGGCGGCGACCAGATAGTCGAGCGTGGCGGGCAGGGGCTCCTCCGGCGTCATTTTGTAGAACGCTGCCACCCCCGCGTGGGCGCCAAAGTAGATCGGCTGAGGGAAGTCGGCGATATAGGCGCGTCGCTTCGGCCGTTTCTCCTGGATGATACGAATCTTCGACAGATGAACGACATCGCTCATGATGTTCCTCCCGGTGGCAGGTGTCTTGGCGTCCAGTCGTAGGCTGGCGCATAACGGTCGTGGTGGATGACCTCCCGCAGCGGGCGCCGGGGCCGCCGGCGTGGCTCCTCGTCACCGTACCCCAGGATCACCATGCCAACCGGTGTGACGTGTGGTGGCAAGCCCAGGACCGCCTGGACATGTTCCTCATGGAAATCGCCGATGAACGCGGCGGCCAGGCCTTCATCGATGGCGCTCAGCATGAAGAGCATCGCGGCAAACGCGATATCCATGTACAGGTACTTTCCGGCGCCGCGGGCGCCATACCGTTCGGCTTCGCGCATCAGGTCACCGCAGAAGACGACGGTCAGGTCGCCGGCATCGGGACGCGCGCCGCGGCTCCATGACGCCGCCGACAGCCCGCGGCGGATCTCGCGATCGCGCACCACGACCAGTTCCAGCGGTTGCGTGTGCCCGGCGCTCGGCGAGCGCTGGGCCGCCCGCAGCAGCCGGCGCAGCGCCGCATCAGGGACGGGTCGCGGGTCGAACGTGCGGATCATCCGCCTGTGACCCAGGACGTCATGAAATTCCATCGATGCCTCCTCTCGGGTGGCGGTCCCTTCTCTGGGTTCGACGGCAACCCCTGCAGCCACATACCAGGGTTCGACGCTGCGCGCGCGAACTGCACCCCGAACGCCGCCGCGCTCCAGGGCGGCGCGGTCGGGACCGTCGTCGATCGGAGGTACAGGATGAGCGGGCGGACGGTGATCGTCACCGGCGCGTCGAGCGGGATCGGGGCGGCGACAGCTCGGGCGTTCGGCCGCGCGGGCGACCGCGTGGTGCTGGCTGCCCGGCGCGCCGATCGTCTCCAAGACGTGGCGGCCGATCTCCCGGACAACCTGGTGGTGCCCGCGGATCTTGCCAGGAGTGAGGACATCGCCCGCCTGGTGGCCGAGGCCGCGGCGCGGTACGGGCCAGTCGACGTCCTGGTGAACAGCGCCGGGCTGGGCCGGTTCAACTGGCTGGAGCAACTGCCCGAAGATGACATCCGCGCCGGGATCCAGGTGAACCTGGTTGCGCCGATCCTGCTGGCGCGCGCGGTGCTGCCCATGATGCTCGCCCGGCGTCGGGGCGTCATCGTCAACGTGGCCTCCGTGGCTGCCAAGATCGCCACGCCGACCATGTCGATCTACAACGCCGCGAAGTTCGGTCTCGACGGGTTCAGCGAGGCGTTGCGGCGCGAGGTGCGCGGGGCGGGGGTGCACATCTGTGTCATCTATCCGGGACCCGTCGAGGGGACCGAGTTCGGCACGAAGCGGCGAGAGACGGGCGTTGGGCTCAGACGGGTCGGCGGGAGGTGGCGCTCGCAACGATGGCTGCGGGCAGACGCGGAGCGTGTCGCGCAGGCCATCGTGGGCCTGGCGGACCGCCCGCGTTCCCGCGTGGTCGTCCCCAGTATCTACGGTGTCGGCATGCTTGTAAACGCACTCGTCCCGTCGCTCCTCGATTGGCTTGTCTCACGCGCCGCGGGCCGCATTGACAACCCCTGAGCAACACGAGAGGATGAGGGTCGATGGGAAGCAGACGAGAGGCGGAGATGGCGGATGCCACGAGGATCAGTCAAGTGGTTCAGTGCGGAGAAGGGGTACGGCTTTATCACGCCGGATGACGGCACAAAGGACCTTTTTGTCCACTACAGCGCGATTCAATCCGAAGGCTTCCGCACGCTCAACGAGGGCGACAAGGTCGAGTACGAGGTCACGCAGGGCCAGAAAGGCCCGCAGGCCGTCAACGTCAAAGCCGTCCAGGGCTAACACCCACTTCGAATGGTCAAAAGAGGCCGGCGCTCCCGGCCTCTTTTCAATTCACTGGGGAGTCGGGGCTGCTTGGGGGCGTCCCTGCCGATAGCTTTAAGGGATACTGTGTCACCAGTTCGTCGTCCCGGAAGACCTTCACCCAGTAGAGCGACGCCGGCGTCAGGACCTCTCGTCGCACACGAACCGACACGGTACACAGCCGGGCCAGCGTGCCCGGCGCGGCTTCTGGCTCCAGCGTTCTTGTGATTTGGAAGAGAGGGGCCCCACGGTCTTCCACTTCGGGCCAGACCCCGACCGAGCACGTCATCGGTTCGTCGAAGAGAATCCACTGGGTATGGATGGCGACGTCCCGATTATCGAGGCTGGCGTCGCACGTGACCACGCGATGAATGACCAGGTGCTCCCGGTCGCGGTCCCCAGGCTGTAGTTCCCCGATGAATGAGAAAATGAGATGCCCTTGCACGGGCGACCTCCGCGTTCTGATTCAGAGCAGACGGGCTCTTAACTACCGGCGTGCTGGTTGCGCGTCCTGGCCTCGTGAGGTCTCTCGCGCCCGGCGAGGTTCCCGGCGCGCGAAATGCGCGACGAACTTCTCCGCACGTGGAGAACTTCGCACCGGGAGGCGGTACGCGTACTCGAGGAGCCGCATCCCATCCTTAGCGGGAAAGACTATTTGCGTGAGGCCAGCTTGTGTGGACGATCCCATCGAGCCGCTCGCGCTGCAGGCCGTTCGCAGCGCCGTGGCCAGCCCTTCGATGAGCGCCGGCGAACCGGCCAGTGCCAGGGAGCGCAGCGATCCGGGGGACGGGACACCGTTGCCGTTGCCGTTACGGCCCTCGCCAAACGGACGGGTCAGCCGGCTCCCTTCGATGTACCCTCTGAGGAAATCGGGTAGCAGCGCCTGAGGCAAGAACTCCAGAGGAATGCTGGTCTGCTCCAGTGACGACGCGATGCCCCACTGGAGCAACACGCGCGCCAGGTCAGGGTTCCGGACATAGGCCTGGCGTCCGTTGAGGCTGCTGTCGACGAATTCGCAGTTGGCGTACCCCTCGATCAGGTCCTGGAGCAGCGTCTGGACGTGCGCACCGTCTTCGGGATGGATCGCCAGCACCAACGTCCCCCGGGCGTTCTCGCCGAAAATGCGCCCTGAGGACGCGATGTATCCGAGCCAGTAGACCTGGGCGGGCGCCCGCGCGGGCAGCGCGCCCTGCCGGAACTCGTACGGTGTCTTCAACGCACAGGACGGTGAAGGCGCCCTGAGGAGCTGGAGCACCGTCGGGAGCGGCAGATTGTGCTTGGCGGCGATGTCCGCGACCGTCAGCCCACCGGCCCGATTCGCCTGGATGGCATAAATCAGCCTGGGATCGTGCCTGGGAACGGGGCGTGTGGAGAGTCTCACCTATCTACTATACCATTTGCGGCTCCTCGCAGGTGGAAATCAGGAGGGATTTTGACGATTTTCTGGTAAGTTTTACACATATGACGCGCAGCCGGCTCCGATGGATCGACGTCTCGACCCTGGCCATGGGTGCCGCCTTGCGGGTGCCTGTCCATGAGATCGACGGGGCCTCAGACGGCCCCTGCCTGGGGGTCTCCGCGCTCCTCCACGGTGACGAGATCACCGGTCCCGAGGTCATCCGGCGGGTCGTGGAGACCGTGGATCCCGCCCGACTGCGTGGCCGGCTGCGGCTGGTCCCGGTCGCCAACCCCCTGGCGTTCCAGGCCCTAACCCGCGTCACGCCTGGGTCCATCGAGATCTCCAACCTCAACCGTGTCTTCCCGGCGGATCCCGCGCTCGACTTGGCCGCGCGCCTCGCCCACGCGCTGCAGACCCAGTTCCTGGACGAGGTGACGCACCTGATCGACCTGCACGCCGGCGGCACGTTCCCGATCGTCGATTACTGCATCAGCCTGCGTGACGTCGACTGCGCCCTGGCGTTTGGCCAGCGGGTGGTGCGGCAGGTCGACGGCTACGCCGGCACGATGGGCGCGCTGGCCGCCGCTCAGGGCAAGCCGTCGGTCGTGCCCGAGATCGGCGGCGGGTACGTGCTCGACCGCCAGTATGTCGACGTGGGCGTACGAGGGGTGCTCAACGTCATGCGTCATCTCGGCATGATCGACGGGCAGTCGGAACTGCCGGAGCAGCAAACGGTGATCCGCGAGGTGACGACGCTCCGACCCGGGCACGGCGGGCTGCTCCATTCGCTGGTCGGGCCCGGCGCCATGGGACACGAAGTCCCCCAGGGGATGCTGCTGGGCCGGGTCATCTCACCGTACACGTTCGACACGCTGGAGGAATTGCGCGCGCCCTACCCGCGCAACATCGTCGTGCTGCTCCGGTCCGGCATCACGCCGGTTAACCCCGGCGACTACTCCTACATGCTCGGTAACCTGGACGGGGCCCGGGTCGTCACGAACGGCTGAGCCCGGGCCCGCCAGGAGTTACGGGTTCAGCCAGACGTGCCGGGCCCGAATCATCCCGTCCGAGATGTGGACAAACCCCTGCAGCTTGGGGGACATCGCCTTATACTCCTTGGGCCAGTACAGAAAGATGTACGGCAGGTCCTCGTTGAGGATCGCCATCGCATCCGCGTACGCCCGGCGGCGCAGATCCGGCGCCGAGAGGATCCGCGCGGCCTCCAGCAGGGAGTCCAGCCGCGCATTGTTGTACTGGGAGTAGTTGAACCCGCCGCCGGTATTGAAGATGTTGTACACGTTCCCATCCGGATCCGGGCGGCCGCTCCATCCCACCAGGGCCCCGTCGTACTGTGCTTTGTCCATCTGGCTCAGCAGCGCCCCAAACTCGACGATCTCGACGCTCACGCGGATGCCGGCCTCACCGGCCATCGACTGCAACACCTGGGCGAGCTGCTGTTGGACGCGATTCGGTGGGACTTTGAGCGTGAGAGCAAACCCATTGGGCTGTCCACCCTCGCGAAGTTTTGCGCGGGCGAGCTCCAGATTCCGCTCGGGGATCTTGCCGTTGAGCCCGGTGTCAGAGGCCAACATGCCCTGGGGGAACGGTCCGTTGGCCGGCGCCGCGGTCTCGCCGAAGACCACGCGCACAAGCGTGGCGCGATCAATCGTCGCATTGAACGCCTGCCGCAGGGCCTTGTTCCCCAGCATCGGCGACGCCGTGTTGACCCACACGCCCGAATAGCCGAGTCCCACGCGCTCGAGCAGCTTCACGCGGGCATCGGTCCGCAGCGCCGGGACTTCAGTCGGTGCCACCTGGTTGATGATGTCGAGCTCTCCGGCGCGCAGGTTGGCCAGGCGCGCCTGGTCATCCGTAAAGGGGCGGTAGATGATCCGGTCGACGTTGCCCGCCGTCTTATCCCAATGGCGGTCGAATCGCTCGAGGACGGTCCTCTCCTGTGGTCTTCGTTCGACGAACTTGTAGGGTCCGGCGCCGACGGCTTCGCGCGCGAAGTCCCGCCCCAGCCGCCGGGCCGCCGTCGGCGACACCATCATGCCGGCGCGGTCACTGAGCACGGCC
This sequence comes from bacterium, assembly GCA_041487495.1. Lineage (GTDB taxonomy): Bacteria > Sysuimicrobiota > Sysuimicrobiia > Sysuimicrobiales > Humicultoraceae > JBGPNN01. Next base: position 8,711 of record JBGPNN010000028.1, on the reverse strand, counting down.
AACAGGGCGCTCGATGGCCGCTCGAGGTCGAGCTGCACCGTCAGCGGATCCACCACCGTGGCCCGCTGCACGAGAAGGATCTCGCTGCGACGGAACGACCCGGGTTCGAGCATGCGCTCGAAGTTGAACTTGACGGCCTCGGCGTTGAAGGGGGTGCCGTCGTGGAACACGACGTTGGGCCGGAGTTTGAACGTGAGTGTCCGGCCGCTGTTCGAGAGCGCCCACGACGTGGCCAGCATCGGGACGATCTCCAGATCCTGATTGATGTCGACCAGTTTATCGTAGAGGTTCTGATAGACCTGCCGATCCACTGCCGCGCTCGCGAAATGCGGATCCATCCCCGTGGTATCGGCGTCCAGTCCCACCCGCAGCGTCCCGCCGCGGCGCGGCGCCTGAGCCGATGTCAGACTGGCGACGAGCAGGACCATCACGACGACCGCCAGGATCACTCGCTTCACCCAAATCACCACCTTGATAAGGTTTGCCCTGCGTTCTATTCCCTTCGGTCCAAATCGCCCCCTGCCGGCGTACGCAGGAACCCGCCGCCGCCCACCCGAAATGGCTACGGACTCACCTTCGTGAAGCCAGAGGAGGGAGCAAGATGGCACGACGCCTGAAGAGACGAGAGTTCCTCACCGAAAGCGCAAAGGCCGGGTTGGGGTTGTTCGCGATCGCGCAGATCGGCGGGACCACGTTGGGGCTGGCCCAACAGGCCTCAGCCGGTGGCACGGAGCGGCTCACCATGTTCGCGTTTTCTGGGCTGAATCTGCCCACGGTGGCCAATGAAGTCGCCAAGTTCTACATGCAGAACCATCCCGGGACCTCACTCGAAGTCCTGGAGGGGCAGAACTTTGAGGTCTATCCCAAGATGGTCGCCGCGCGCAAGCTGACTCCCGACCGCCCGCTCGTGCACTTCGGCTACAGCAACACGCCGTTCGCCTATCAGGGCGATGTCGATGACATGTGGGAGACGCTCGACCTGAACAACATTCCCAACGCGGTCAACATGCTCGATGCGTATCGGCGGCCGGGGAACAAAGGGATCGGGTTCTCGACCGCGCCCGTCGGGTTGATGTACAATCCCAACTTTGTGCGCGAGGCGCCCACGTCGTGGACCGACCTATGGAACCCGCGGTTTCGCGGGAAAGTGACGTCGATCAAGTACGCCTGGTACCTCAACGGGTTGGTCATTGCCGCGCGGCTCAACGGCGGGAACGAGAAGAACATCGACGCCGGCTTCAAGCTCTGGAGCGAGCGGGCCAATCAGTACGTGGCGTTTGCCAACAGCAACGTTGACACCCGCGATCTGATCGTGCGCGGCGACGCGTGGCTGGCGGTCATGTTTGGTGGCAACGTGCTGGCGTGGAAGCGCGATGGCGCGCCGCTCGAGTTTGTCATTCCGCGCGAGGGCCTGATCGCCTTCCCGTTGTATATGGTGGTCGTGAAGGGCGTCACGCCGCAGCAGAAGCGGATCGCGGAGGAGGTCGTTAATTTGGTCCTCTCCGAACGGTGGCTGGCCCGGTGGGCCGTACTCACCAACTTCGTGCCCACGTCCAAGAAGGTCGTCGTGCCGCCGAGCCTGCGCGATCAACCGATGTATAGTCCCAAGGAGACCGAGCGCGCGATCCAGCTCGACTGGGCAACGATGGCGCAGAACGAAACGGTCTGGCGCGAGCGCTGGGACAAAGAAGTGGTGGCGCGCATCGGGCGGTAGTGGACGACGACGTAGAACTTCGAGAGGTTTCCAAGCACTTCGGCAGTGTCGTCGCGGTGGATCATGTTTCGCTGCAGATCCGGCGCGGCGAGTTTTTTTCGCTGCTCGGCCCATCGGGTTGCGGGAAGACCACGACACTGCGGATGATCGGCGGGCTCGAATACCCGACCGCCGGCGACGTGGTGCTGCGGGGGGAGGTCGTCACCGACGTGCCCCCGTACCGGCGCGCCACGAACATGGTCTTCCAGCACCTGGCGCTGTTCCCGCACCTCACCGTGTTCGAAAACATCGCCTTTGGGCTTCGCCTAAAGCGCGTGCCGTCAGATGCGATCTCGCGCAAGGTCGAGAGCGTGCTGCAACTGGTAGACCTCCCGGGCTACGGCGCCCGAGAGATCCATCAACTGTCGGGAGGACAGAAGCAGCGCGTCGCCATCGCCCGGGCGCTGGTCAATGAGCCGGCCGTCCTGTTGCTGGACGAACCGCTCGGTGCCCTCGATCTGAAACTGCGGCTGCAGATGCAGGCCGAACTCAAGGCGCTGCAGCAGCGGGTTGGCACAACGTTCATCTATGTCACCCACGACCAGGGCGAGGCTCTGACGATGTCCGACCGGATCGCCGTGATGAACCTGGGCAGGATCGTGCAGGTGGGCACCAGCCAGGCGATCTACGCACGGCCGCAGACGCGATTCGTCGCGTCGTTCATCGGCGAAGCCAATTTTCTCGAAGGCCGGGTCAGTGCCGCGGGTCCCTCCGGCGTTGTTGTCGACGTCGACGGCCTGCGCATCATGGCCGCGGCGGACCGCGCCACGGGCGGCTTGCCGCAAGTGGGCGCGGGCGTCACCGTGTCGGTGCGCCCCGAGCACGTCAAGCTCGGCGCCGCGGTAGGCGAGAGCGGCAACCGTTGGGATGGGCGCGTCCAGGACGTCACCTTCATGGGCGCCGTGGTGCGGGCGCGCATACAACTGAGTGGCGGGGTCGCGCTCGTTGCCGAAGTGCACAACGACGCCGCGGGCGGTCTGACCCCTGGCTCACCGGTCGTAGCCGGCTGGTCGCCCCAGCACACGGTCGTGCTGGCCCAGTAGGCAGGGTTCTCCCCTTTGATACGCCGCTACCCCCATGTCCCGTTCCTGGCGCCGGCGAGTGTCCTTTCGTTTGCCGTGTTCTGGGTCTGCATGGCGGTCCTGATCACGATGAGCGTCTATCCGTTCCTGGCCGCCGGGACCCCGCGGGTGACCTGGGTCGCCTGGCTGCGGTTCCTCACCGACGGATACTACTGGAGCGTGGTGGTCACGACGCTCCAGCTGGGGGTTTTGGTCACCGCGCTGAGCCTGCTGATCGGCTACCCAACGGCCTACGCCATGAGCAAGATCCGCCGGCCCGGCTGGGCGTTGCTGACCTATATCATTCTGTTCGCGCCGATCCTGGTCAGCGTGGTCGTGCGCACGTACGGCTGGCTGCTCTTGCTCTCCCCGACCGGCGCCGTCAACTACGCGCTGCGGAGCCTGGGTCTGATTCGTGCGCCCATCCCGTTGATCTTCAACACCACCGGTATCGTCATCGCCTTGGTCCACATCCTGCTGCCGTTCATGGTGTTTCCAATCATCAGCGTCATCGGGCAGCTCACGCCCGATCTCAAAGAAGCCTCGATGGACCTGGGCGCGAACCGGTGGCAGACGTTTCGCCGCGTCACGCTGCCGCTCACGTTGCCGGGCGTGGTGTCCGGGGCGCAGATCGTCTTCACGCTGACGATCAGCGCGTTTGTGACGCCGTTCCTGATGGGCGGCGGCAAGGTGCAGATCCTCTCGGGGCTCATCTACCGGGACATGGAAGCGGTCAACCTGGGTTTCGCATCGGTGGTCTCATTGATCTTGCTGGTGCTGGCCGTGGCCATCCTGATGGTGAGCAACCATCTCGTCCGCCACGCGTACGTCCGTGCGGAGGTATCTCGGTGACCGCCCGCGATCCGGCGCGCACCGCGCTGTTTGTCTTCCTCGTGCTGGTCATGCTCTTCATGCTGGCGCCAATCTGTTTTGTCCTCGTGTACGCGTTTAGCAGCGTGTCGTACGCGATCTTCCCGCCGCCGGGTTTTTCGGTCCGCTGGTTCGTCAAGCTGTTTGAGCAGGAGGCGCTGTTCAGGGCCGCGCTCAACTCCCTCGTCGTCGCGGCCACGGCCACCGTCGTCAGCCTGATCGTCGGGACACTAGCCGCGATGGGTCTCGTACGCTACCGGTTCTTCGGGCGCGAGTGGCTGCGGGCGGCGTTCCTGGCGCCGCTGGTGGTGCCGCGCATCGCCTTCGGGGTGGCGATGCTGGTCTACGTGATCCTCCTGCGGCGGTTCGGGGGGCTCGATAGCCTGATCCTGGCGCACCTCATGGTGACGCTGCCGTTTGCGATCTCGATCCTGTCGGCGACGCTCGTGTCGGTGGATCGCGCGCTTGAAGAGGCGGCGATGGACCTGGGCGCGACGCCGCTGGTGACCTTCTGGAAGGTGACGCTGCCGCAGATCCGGACCGGGCTGGCCGTCAGCGGGTTTTTTGCGTTCATCATTTCCTGGGACCAGGTGGAGACATCGCTCTTTCTCGTGAAGACCGACAACATGACGCTGCCGGTGGCGATGTTCTACTATCTGCAGCGCCAGCAGGACCCGGTGATCGCGGCGCTGTCGACGTTCCTGATCGGCATCGCGGTGGTCGTCGCGGTCATCGCGGTCGCCACGGTCAACCCTCGCGACCTGCAGCGTCTGCTGGCCGCCGGCGGAAGGTAGAAAACCCGCCGAGCGCCCGGCGAGAGCGTCTCAGGCCTGGAACCCCGCGGGGAGCTTCCCCGTATGAGAAGATGGGCATAACAAGTGTGCGACCCCTGTGGGTCGAGAGGAGGACGTGGATGCGCTCTCACCGATGGAGGGCATCGCTGCTGGTCGGTCTGATCGTGGGGGTGCTCGTGCTGACGCCTTTGGCGGCCGGTCGGGCCGAGCCGCCCGGGGGTGATGTGAGGAACCCCGAAGACTTCAGGCCCCAGGGCAGCGGGTTCTGTTTCGAGCGAACCCTGGTGTTAGGTGGTCTCGTGATCACCGGCGGCCGGTGCTTCACGTTTTACCTTGTCCGCACCGACGCGGGCAGTTTTCTCGGCTTCGGGCCGCCCGGGCCGCCGATCGTCACGCCGGGCCAGATCATCCGGCTGGGAACGCCGGCGGGCGCTCAGATCAGATCCCGCATGCTGCACTTGGTGCACCTCCCGGCGGCCGTGACCACGCTGCCGGTGAACGCGGTCCAGTTCGTCGCCGTGCGGGTCGGCGTAGGCGGGGAACGGCGGCTGATCTTCACGATTCCCAATGGCGAGCGGTCGCTGGAAGTGGGCTTCGCGCAGCGCTAGCAGACACCACTCAAACTCGCTGCACCAGGGAGGCACGATCATGCGACAATATCTACTCATCGCGGGCGCGCTCGCCGTCCTGCTGGCCGTCCCAATGGTCGCGTCGGCCGACTCCGGCGGCAAGTCCGCCAAGGACAAGGACAAGAAACACCTCAAGATGGTCGTCGTCAAGCAGCAGGGCGACGCCCACTGCTTTGACCAGGCGATTGCCTTTGGCAACACCATCATTGCGGGCGGGCGCTGCTACACGTTCTACGTGCTCCGCACGACGGCGGGCGCTTTCCTGGCGTTCGGGCCGCCCGGGCCGGCGATGATCCCGCCAGGGCAGATCGTGCGCCTGTCCACGCCGGCCGGCGCGAAGCACAAGGGACGCCTGTTCTACCTGGTCCCGATCAGTATCCCGGTCACGGTGATCCGCGTCGACGAGATCCGCTACGTGCCGGTGGTGGTGACGCCGCAGCCCGGGCGCGTGGTCGTGACCGTGCCACGCGGGCCCGCGGGCGCGGGACCACCGGCGCAGGGCAGCGCCGATCGGGATCCCGAGCTGGTGTTTGTCCAGCGCTAAGCGCGCTGGGGGATCTCCTCCATCGCCTGAGGGTTCTCGAGCGAGGAGATGTCACCGGGATCCCGGCCCAGGTAGCGGGCCCGGATCACCCGGCGCATGATCTTCGCGTTCCGCGTCTTGGGCAGATCGCGCACGAACTGAATATCGTCGGGCGCCAGCGCTTTGCCGAGATGCGCCACGGCGGTCTGCTTTAACTCCGCGCGCAGCGCGTCGGAGGGCTCGACCCCGGGCCGCAGCACGGCGAAGCAGACGATCACTTCCCCTTTGATGTCGTGGGGCACACCGATCGCCGCGGCCTCCGAGACTGCGGGGTGCCTGACCAAGGCCGACTCGACCTCTGCGGGCCCGACGCGCTTGCCGGCGATGTTGAGCGTGTCATCGCTGCGCCCCAGGATGTACCAGTAGCCGTCCTCATCGATCTTCACCCAGTCGCCGTGCACCCACACGCGCGGCCACCGTGACCAGTAGGTCTCGATATAGCGGTCCGGATCGCGCCAGAAACCCCGCGTCATCCCCGGCCACGGCTGCGTGATCACCAGTTCGCCGACCTCGCCGCGCACCGGCCGGCCGCGCTCGTCGTAGACGTCGGCCGCGATCCCGGGGATCGGTCCGGTGAACGCCGTGGGCACCTGGGGGTGTAGCGGATCGCAGCACACGATGCCCCCGGAGATCTCGGTGCCGCCCGAGTAGTTCATGATCGGGAGCCGGCCGCCGCCGATGTGTTCGAAGTACCATGTCCACGGCCCAGGATTCCACGGTTCACCGGTGCTGCCCAGGATTCGCAGGCTGGAGAGATCGTGGCGATGCGGTGGCTCGGAGCCGTGGCGCATCAGCGCCCGGATGGCCGTGGGCGAGATACCCAGCACACTGACCTTGTGGCGCTCCACGATCTCCCACAAGCGCTCCGGCGTCGGATGGTCCGGCGTACCGTCGTAGAGGATCATTGTGGCGCCGAGCGTCAGCGTTCCCACGATGAGCCAGGGTCCCATCATCCAGCCGATGTCGGTGTACCAGAAGACGCGGTCGGTGGGCCTGACGTCGAAGCAGTACGCCATGTCCATCGTGCCCTTGAGCGGGAAGCCCATGTGCACGTGGACGGTCCCTTTGGGCCGGCCGGTCGTGCCCGACGTGTAGATAATCATAAACGGGTCTTCGGGGTCCATCGGTTCGAGCGGCGCGGCCGTCGGATAGTTGCGCACGATATCGTGCCACCAGAGGTCCCGGCCCCGCGTCCAGGGCACCGTCTGGCCCAGCCGCCGCGTGACGATCACGCGCTCGACACTCTTGACCTGCGCGACCGCCTCGTCGGCGATCTGCTTCATCTCGATGCGCTGACCGCGTCGCGTGAAGCCGTCGGCGACAAAGAGCACCCGCGCGCCACAGTCGGCCAGGCGCGTGGCCACCGCGGAGGGCGCGTAGCCCGAGAAGATCGGGACGTAGATGGCGCCGATCCGGGAGAGGGCCAGCGTGGCGATCACGGCCTCCGGCATCATCGGCATGAAGACGCCGGCAACGTCGCCCTTGCCCAGGCCGAGCCCGCGCAGCGCGCCGGCCATCCGGCCGACTTCCTCCAACAACTGTTCGTAGGTCAGCGTGCGGACCGCGCCGTCTTCGCCTTCCCATATGATGGCCGGCCGTTCGCCGCGGCCCGACCGGACGTGGCGGTCAAGGCAGTTCATGACCAGATTCGTCTGGCCGCCGGTAAACCACCGTGCCCAGGGGATGCCGCGCGAGAGGTCCAGCACCTGCTTGTAGGACCGGATCCACTCCAGCCCAAGGTCGGCGGCGATGGCGCCCCAGAACCAGGCCGGGTCGTCGACCGACCGGCGATACAGGGTGTCGTAGTCGCGGAGATCGTGCTGCTCGATGAAGCGGTGCAGGCGGCTGGCCCGGGCTTCCGCGGGATCAGGGTGCCAGGCGGCGCGGCTGGAAGCTGAGGTTGACGTTGGCGGCTCCTTGGGGCCAGCTCGGAATGGGCCTTTTGTGGATTCATTGTACCGCATCAAGGGAGGGAGGTGGCTGGCGTGCGGCGAAGCCAATGCCTCAATCCCACGGCACGACCACTGCCCCTAGGAGGTGTGTGGAGCATGAAGGTCTCCATCACCGTCAACGGCGTCACTGCCACCCACGACGTCGAGCCCCGGCTCTTGTTGGTCCACTACATTCGCGAGGTGCTTGGCCTCACCGGGACCCACATCGGCTGCGATACCACATCATGCGGGGCTTGCACGATCATGTTGGATGGGCTGGCGGTAAAATCATGCACGGTGCTGGCCGTGCAGGCCGATGGCGGGAAGATCATGACGGTTGAAGGGCTCGCCACAGACGGCAAGCTGCACCCGATTCAGGAGTCGTTCTGGGAAGAGCACGGCCTGCAGTGCGGCTTTTGCACGCCGGGGATGATGATTACCGCGCTACAGATCCTCGAGCGCAACCCGAATCCTTCCGAGGAGCAGATCCGGCACGGGCTGGAGGGCAACCTCTGCCGGTGCACCGGCTACCAGCACATCGTCAACGCCGTCCAGACCGCGGCGCGCAAGATGGGTCCGCAACCCGCGAAGGCGAGGTGAGGCGCGGTGGCCGTCACCAAGCTATTCGGAGCCAGCATCAAGCGCCGTGAAGATCCGCGGCTGATCACGGGGGCGGGGCGCTTTACCGACGACCTGAAACTACAGGGAGTGACGTACGCGGCCTTCGTTCGCAGCCCGCATGCTCACGCGAAGATCAAAACGATCGACGCGGCCAACGCCAAAAAGACTGCTGGCGTCATCGCCGTCTTCACCGGCAAGGATCTGGCCGACAGTGGGGTGGGGATGCTGCCGTGCGGCTGGCTTCTGCCGGGTCTGAAGATTCCCCCATTCCGGGCCGTCGCGGTCGATACGGTGCACTTCGCCGGGCACGCGGTGGCGGTGGTGGTGGCAGACAGCCTCTACGCGGCGCGCGACGGCGCTGAAGCCGTCAGGGTTGACTACCAGGTGCTGCCGGCGGTGGTCGACGCCGAGCGCGCGCTCAAACCGGGTACCCCGCAGCTCCACGAGAACGCGCCCGGGAACATAGCTT
>JBGPNN010000027.1:0-22326 GCA_041487495.1 bacterium | reverse complement strand
GGGTGTTCAAGAGGAAATTGAGGAAGTCCCGGTACCAGTCGAACGAGATCGGCGGCCGCCCCTTGTCGGGGATCCGCACCGCGCTCTCCCAGAAGCCCTTGAGCGCCGTACCGGTCTTCACCCAGGCCGGATCCTCGAGCTTGTGCATCGAGGCCGTAATCCACTGGTACCCGACCCACACGCGCACAACCAGCCAGACCCACGCCATCGTCGTGCTTCCGAACAGGAACTGTGCAATCGGGGGATCCTGAATTTCCCTGCCACGCACTGTTGCTTTAGACATTGCCCTCACCTCCTGGTTTCATGGTACCGGCGTGCCGGGGTCCGTGCATCGGGTGGAGGTCTGATTTCCGGGTCAGGCCTGAGTGGGCCGGAACCGGAGCAGGCGGAGGCCGTTGAGGACGACCAGAACGGTGCTCCCTTCGTGCCCGACGACGCCGAGCGCCAGGCGCAGGCCCAGCGCGATGGTCAGCGTGATCAACACCGCGATGACCGCGCCCGCGAAGGCCAGGTTCTGCTTGATGACCCGGCGGGCCTGGCGACTCAACTGGATCGCCTCGGGAAGCCGGTGGAGGTCATCGCCCATCAGCACCAGGTCGGCCGTCTCCAAGGCCGCGTCGGTGCCGGCGGCGCCCATGGCCACACCCACATCGGCGGTGGCCATTGCCGGCGCGTCGTTCACCCCGTCGCCCACCATCGCGACGGCCCCCTCGCGGGTCAGTGCCCGTACGACGTCGGCTTTCTGATCGGGCAGCAGGTCGGCGCGGATGTCGTCCACCTCGAGTCGACCCGCGACCGCTTCCGCAACCTGGTGGTGATCGCCGGTCAGCACGATGATCCGCGCAATGCCCAGCGCCCGCAGCGCCCTGATGGCGGATCCGGCCTGCGGCCGGAGGACATCGGCTACTCCCAGAATACCGATCAGGCGTTCGTTGGCGACGAGGATCGGCACCTTGCCCTGCTGCCGCATGACGCTCAGATGGACGGCCAGACTGTCCGAGATACTGACGCCTTCATCGCGCATGAACTGCTCGCTGCCGACCCGCACCGTCCGGCCCGCTACGGTACCGCGGACGCCGCGGCCGGTCACTGATTCGAATCCCTGCGGTTCCTGCAGGTCCAGGCGGTGCTCGCGGCAGGCTGCCACCACCGCCTCCGCCAACGCATGCTCCGACCGCTGCTCGATGCTGCCGGCCATCAACAAGAGTGCTTCCTCGGTGCCGGCCAAGGGGATCACGTCCGTGACGACCGGGCGCCCGACGGTCAGCGTGCCGGTCTTGTCGAAGACGATCGTCTTCACGTCGGCCAGCCGCTCGATGTGCGCCCCGCCTTTGAACAGGATGCCATGGCGCGCGGCGTTGGCAATCGCTGACAGCACTGTCGCGGGCGTGGCGATCACCAGCGCACAGGGCGAGGCAACCACGAGCAGGGTGATCGCCCGGTAGAACGCTGCAGCACTCGCGAATCCGAGGAGCGTGAACACGCCGTACGTCACGATCGCTGCGGCGATCACACCGATGGCATAGATCCCGCCGAACCGGTCGATCAGCCGCTGGCTCGGGGCCTGCGCCGACTGCGCTTTTTCGACGAGCGCGATGATCCGCGCCAGGGTGGTGTCTTCGGCCTCTTTCGTCACGTGGACGTCGAGGCTGCCCCGCTGGTTGATCGTCCCGGCGAACACCTGCGAGCCGGGGCCGACGTCGACGGGCATCGACTCGCCGGTGATCGACGATTGGTCGACGCTCGACGCGCCGTGGCGGACGATGCCGTCCGCGGGCAGCCGCTCGGCCGGTCGCACGACGACCACATCACCGACGCGCAGGTCTTCGACGGGCACGACGACCTCGTCACCGCCGCGCCGGACCAGTGCCGCGGCCGGCCGCAGTTCCATCAACGCCCGGATGGCGCGCCGCGTGCGGCCCAACGCGTAGAACTCCATGGCGTTGCTGAGCGAAAACAAGAAGAGAAGTACCCCACCCTCATCCCACCGGCCGATCGTGGCCGCGCCCAGCGCCGCCACCAGCATCAGTAGGTTGACGTCGACGCGTCGCGCGCGCAATGCGGCCCAGGCCGTGATCGCGCTGCCGGTGCCGCCGGCCAGGTACGCCAGGATGTGGAGCGGGAGTGCCGCCGCATCTCCGGCCGTCCGCTCGACGATCCGGGCAGAAATCACGAAGAGCGCGCAGAACACCGGCTGAGCGCCGGGGAGCAGATAGCGGACAGTCATTACCTCGCAGTATACCCGCGCTTGCTACCTCCGTGCCTTTTGGGTCTTGCGGCCACCGATCTTGCGGCGGCCCGCCGTCTTGGCGCGCGGCGAGGCCGCTGCCCGCTGCACCTCTCGCCCGCCGGAGGTGTCGTGGAGGTTCAAGAAGACCCGGATGATATCGCTGGCGCTCACGATGCCAATGACACGCCCACCTTCCACGATCGGCACGCGCCTGACCATCTGTTCGAGCATCAGACCCGCGAGGTCATCCACCGGGTCATCCACGGCGCCGCTCACGGGATCCGGGCTCATCACGTCCGCCGCGGTCTCCCCGACGCGACCGACCAGGTCCACCAGACTGACCATGCCGACGAGCTGCCCGCCGTCGCCGACGACCGGCGCGCCGTGGATGCGGTACCGCGTCAACAACTCGCTGGTCTCGGCCACCGACATGTCCGGTGACACTGAAATCACGTCCCGTGTCATGATGTCACTTGCTGTCAGCATCGCCCTCGCCCTCCCGTGTGGGCGCGATCCCCCGCCCCATTGATCGCGCGTGGCGCGTCACCCATTCAGCGTAGTCAGACGGCACAGGCCAGGCCATCGGTCGAGAACCCGATTCCCCCTCAGGTCGGCAGCCGGGCGACAGCGCGTGGAAAGGATAGCATAATGGTGCTGCAGATCAAGGGAGGTGATGGCGGATGAAGCAGATCAAGCGGATGCTTGTGCCCACGGATTTCTCGTCGGGAGCCGAACCGGCCCTCGCGTGGGCGGCGAAGCTGGGCGAGTGTTTCAATGCCGAACTGGTTCTACTCCACGTTCTGGACGTGCGGCTCGCCGCGATGGCCGGCCTCCCGCCGGACATGGCCATGATGCCCGCGGTCGATGACCTGGTGAAGAGTGCCCACGCCGAGGCCGCCGAGCAGATGAGGCAGTTGGCGGCCCGTTTTCCCACGGCCAGGACGCTCATCAAGGAAGGGACGCCCCGCAGCGTCATCCTTGAGGTGGCCGCGGACCTCGACGTCGATCTCATTGTCATGGGGACGCACGGACGCACGGGTCTGGCCCATGTCTTCTTTGGCAGCGTCGCGGAGTTTGTGGTGCGGCACAGTCGGATTCCGGTCCTGACCGCGCGGCAGGAGGAGTCCTCGTAGCCCCGGACGGCCAGAGCGGCGACGCATCGCCAGCCATGGTGAAGCGCCTGGCTGGCCTGGCGCTTGGACCGGCGTCCTTCGCCGTCATCCTGGCGCTGCCGCTCGGAGGACTTTCGCCTCGGGCACACCATCTCGCCGCGGTCTTTGTGTGGGCGGTGATCTACTGGATTACCGAAGCCCTGCCGGTGCCGGTGACGGCGCTCCTCGCGTCGGTGCTTTGCGTTGTACTGGGAATCGCCCCGGCGCAGACGGTGCTCTCGGCGTACGGCGACCCAATCATCTTCCTGTTCATTGGTTCGTTCATGCTTGCGGCGGCGTTTCAGGAAAGTGGCCTGGATCGCCGCGTCGCGTTCGCGTTGCTGCGCTTCCCCTGGGCGACGCGCACACCGGCGCGCCTGCTCGCGGCACTCGGCGCGATCACGTGGGCGATGTCGCTGTGGATGAGCAATACGGCCACCACCGCGCTCATGCTGCCGGTCGGTGTGGGGATGCTCAAGAGCCTGGCCGGCGATCCGGAAAGCGGAAGTGAAACCTCCCGCAGCCAGTTCGCGATCGCCCTTATGCTGATGCTCACCTGGGCTTCGTCGACCGGTGGCGTCGGCACACCGGTCGGCTCGCCGCCAAACCTGATCGCGCTCTCCATGCTCCGCGACCTCGCGGGCCGCCGCCTCACGTTTTTCGACTGGATGGCCGTGGCGCTGCCGATGGCGGTGCTGATGCTGGCGCTGTGCTGGGTGATTCTGACCGTGCGTTACGGCGCGCGGGGACGGTTGGACGTTGACCTGCACCGGTACGTCGCGGTGGAGCGCGGACGGCTGGGGCCGTGGCGCCGCTCAGAGGTCAATGTGGCCGCGGTATTCGGGCTCGCAGTGGCCCTGTGGATACTGCCCGGCGCCGCGGCGATGTTGTCCTCGCCACAGGCGCCGATCCCACTATTCTTCGAACGCCACCTGCCCGAGTCAATCGTCGCGCTCGGGGCTGCGGTGCTGCTGTTCATCCTGCCGGTCGACCTGCGCCGGGGCACCTTTACCCTCACGTGGCGGCGGGCCGCCGGGATCGATTGGGGGACGATCCTGCTCTTCGGAGGCGGGCTCGCGCTGGGGAAGCTGATGTTCGAGACGAAACTCGCCCAAGCGGTAGGGACCGCGGTGGTCCGGGCCTCCGGTGCCGACAGCGTGTGGGCGCTGACCGCCGTGGCGATCGTGCTCGGCATCCTGCTCTCGGAGGCGTCGTCGAACACCGCCTCGGCCAGCATGCTGGTCCCGACGATCATCGCCGTGGCCGCCGGCAGCGGGATGAGTCCGATCCCGCCGGTGCTCGGCGCGACCTTGGGCGCGAGCTTCGGCTTCATGCTGCCGGTCTCGACGCCGCCGAACGCGATCGTCTACGGGTCGGGCCTCGTACCGCTGAAGGAGATGATGACGTCGGGCATCTGGCTCGACGTCACAGGTGGGGCGCTGATCTGGGTGGGGCTTAGGCTGCTCTGTCCGCTGCTCGGTCTCGTGTGAGTAGATGTGAGTAGAATGGAAGGGAATCCCACAGACGACAGGAGGGACGGGCATGTTGGAAGAGATGCTGAGCCGCATCGGGCAGGTGCACGAACGGGCGACGGTCAGGACGGTGTTCGGCGACCCGCTCCAGGTGGACGGTCGCACGATCATTCCTGTCGCCAGGGTCCAATATGGTTTTGGGTTTGGCGCGGGCCGCAGCAGCGAGAAGGAAAAGGAAGAGGAAGAGTCTGGCGAGGGTGGGGGCGGCGGCGCGGGTGTGTCCATCAGGCCGGTGGCCGTCCTGGAGATCAGTGGCCAGGACACGAAGGTGAAGCCGATCATTGACGTCACCCGGCTGGCGCTAGCCGGCATGATGCTGGTGGCCTGGAACGTCTGGTGGATTGCCTACACGATTCGGCGAATGGCGGCAAAACGGGAGGCATAGTCACGACCGGCATTACACAGCACAACATTGAGCGGTTCAGGCAACTGGCGGAAAATGCCTGGGACGTCATCTATCGCTACCGCGTCACGCCGACGCCCGGCTTTGAATACGTGAGCCCTTCGGTTACCCGCGTGATTGGGTACACGCCCGAAGAGCTGTATGCGGATCCCAGCCTGACCGGCACCCACGTTCATCCTGACGACCGCACGCGGCTGAATGCCATGCTCGAGCAACCGGGCACCGCGACGGCCGATCCTGTGACGATTCGGTTCACGCACCGCGACGGCCGAACGATCTGGACCGAGCACCGGATTATCCCAGTGCGCGATGCCGGCGGCGCCGTCGTGGCCGTCGAGGGGATCGCCCGCGATGTCACAGACCACGTGGTTGCCTATCAGACGCTGGAGCGTCGGGTCGAGGAGCGCACCGAGGAACTCGACCGCCGCCGCAAGGTCGCCGAAAGCCTGCGGGATGTCCTGACGATCCTCAACTCCAGCCGGCTACTGGAGGAGATCCTGGACTTCGTCGTTGTTCAGGCCAGCCATCTGCTGGGCGCCGAGGGTGTCGCGGTCTGGCGGCTGCAGGCGGATGGGACCGCGCTGAGCATCCAGTCCGCGCGCGGCCTGGAACCAGACTACATGGCCGAGGTCATCATCCCGGTCGGCCACGGCGTCGTCGGCCGCGCGGTTGAAGCGCGCCGCCCCGTGGCGGCGCGCGAAGTCCACAAAACCATACGCGACGATAGCGTCCTGGTGAGCAACCCGCGGCTGCGGGCGCTGTTGGAGCGCAACGCCGGCCGCTACCACGCATTGCTCGCGGTGCCGCTGATTGTCAAGGATGAGGTGTACGGGGGGCTGGTCCTCTATTATCCGCACCCGCGGCAGTTCTCTGCGGAAGAAGTCGCGCTTGCCGTGACGCTTGGCGACCACGCAGCGCTGGCGATCGAGAACGCTCGTCTGCGTGCGCAGGCAGAAGAGACCGGGGCGGCGGCAGAGCGTAGCCGTCTCGCGCGTGAGCTGCACGATGCCGTGACCCAGACGCTGTTTTCAGCCAGCCTGATCGCCGATGTCGTGCCCCGACTGTGGGAACGCAACCCCGAGGAGGGCCGGCGGCGCCTTGAGGAACTGCGTCGCCTGACAAGGGGCGCGCTGGCCGAGATGCGGACGCTGTTGCTTGAACTGCGGCCGGCGGCACTGATCGATGTCCCGCTGGCGGACCTCCTCCGGCAATTGACCGATGCGATCTCCGGCCGCACACTGCTGCCGATCGCGCTTGTGGTCGAAGGCCAGCGGCCGCTGCCGCCGGACGTGAACATCGCGCTCTACCGGGTTGCGCAGGAGGCGCTCAACAACATCGTGAAACACGCGACGGCGAAGCATGTCCAGGTGACACTCCGGCACGCCGTCGAGGGCGCTGAGTTGCGGATCGTCGACGACGGTGTGGGGTTCGATCCAGACAAGATCTCCGCGGAGCATTTTGGGCTGAAGATCATCCGCGAGCGCGCGGAATCCATCGACGCCGGCCTAAACGTCACCAGCCGGCCCGGCCAGGGCACCGAGATCGCGTGCGTCTGGCTGGCAGCCGGAGAGGGGCGAGCGTGACCGCCGTCGAGCGTATCCGCGTGATGATCGTGGACGACCACGCCCTCGTCCGCAGCGGGCTGGCCGCGTTCCTGACGGTCTTTGATGACCTCGAACTGGTCGGCGAGGCGGGCAGCGGTGACGAAGCCGTCCGCGTGTGCGGTCAGGTCCATCCCCATGTGGTCCTGATGGATCTGGTCATGCCTGGTGGCGACGGCGCAGCCGCGACCCACAAGATCAAAGGGCTGTACCCCCAGGTGCAGGTCATCGCGCTGACCAGTTTTCCAGAGGAGAATCTGGTCCAGCCCGTCCTCCAGGCGGGTGCGATCGGTTATCTACTCAAGAACGTTGGCGCCAAGGACCTGGCCGACGCCATCCGAGCGGCCCGGTCCGGTCGTGCCACGCTGGCGCCGGAAGCCACGCAGGCGCTCATTCACGTGGCGGTGCAGCCGCTGGCTATCGGCCACGACCTGACGCCGCGAGAGCGCGAAGTGCTGGTCCTCATGGTACAAGGGCTCTCCAACCCCGGCATCGCAGAGCGGCTCGTGGTGAGTCGCTCGACCGCGCGATTCCACGTCAGCAGCATTCTCTCCAAACTGGGGGCGAGCAGCCGTACGGAGGCCGTGGCCATTGCCCTGCAACACCGCCTGGTCACCTGAGCCATGTGAGCGGTCCTGGCCCAAACGGCTACCTCATCGACCTGCGCAACGTCGTGAAGTCCTACGAGAGCGTGGCCGGGACGTTTACCGCGTTGAAAGGCGTCGACCTCAAGGTCGATGCCGGCGAGTTCGTCGCGGTCATCGGTAAGTCGGGCAGCGGCAAGTCGACACTCATCAACATGATCACCGGAATTGACCGCCCCACGTCGGGCGAAGTCCATGTGGCCGGTACGCCCGTCCACACGCTCAGCGAAGGACAGATGGCCGTGTGGCGAGGCCGCGCCCTCGGCATCATCTTCCAGTTCTTCCAGTTGCTGCCGACGCTGACGCTGCTGGAAAACGTCATCCTGCCGATGGATTTTGCCGGGATGTATGCGTCGCGCGAGCGCGTGGACCGTGCCATGCGCCTGCTGGACCAGGTCGAACTGGCTGACCAGGCGCACAAGCTGCCGTCGGCCGTCTCCGGGGGCCAGCAGCAGCGCGCCGCCATCGCGCGCGCGCTCGCCAACGATCCACCAATCCTTGTGGCCGACGAGCCCACCGGCAACCTGGACTCGAAGACCGCGCAGTCGGTCTTTCAACTGTTCGAGCGGCTTGTGAAGGAAGGCAAGACCATCCTGATGGTGACGCACGACAACGACCTCGCGCGGGCCGTGTCGCGGACGATCGTGCTGTCCGACGGCGCCATCATCGAAGAATATCTGGCCCGCGTCTTCCCGTCGCTCAGCGAGGAGCAACTGATCGGCGTCACCCACCACCTCGAGCCGTTGCGGTTTCCACCCGGCGCGGTGATTATCCGCCGCGGGGACGCGGTCGATCATTTCTACCTGATCACCAAGGGCGAGGTGGACGTACGGATCCAGCGCGCGGAGGGCCGGGAGTTCGTGGTCAATACAATGGGGCGGGGCCAGTTCTTCGGCGAGATCGAGTTGCTGCACGGAGGGCGGGCACTCGCGACCGTCTGCGCCGCGCCCGAGAGCGGCGCCGAGGCGGTCGCGCTCGATCGGGAGTCGTTTCGCGCGCTTCTCGCCGAGTCGGAGGCCCTCCGGACCGCGATCGCCCGGGTCGCCGACCAACGCGCGGCCGAGAACCTTGCGGCGCAACAGAAAGAAGAGACGCGTGGGTAGCCCGCGCTGGCGCAAGGTCGCCGCCGACCTGTGGGGCAACAAGACCCGGACCGTCCTGGTGGTGCTGTCTATCGCCGTCGGCGTCTTCGCCGTCGGTATGATCGCGGGCTCCGGGGTCATCATGACCCGCGACCTGCGCGCGGCCTACGACGCCACCAGCCCGTCCAGCGCGCAGATCTTCACCAAGGACTCCTTTGACGAAGACCTGGTGGAGACGATTCGCCGCATGCGTTCGGTAGGTGACGCCGACGGCCGGCGTTTCGTGTCCGTGCGATACAGCGCCGGGCCCGGAAAGTGGCGCGAGATGCTGCTCATCGCGCTCCGCGATTACAAAGAAATCCGCGTCAACAAGGTCTGGCACAAGACCGGCGCGTGGCCGCCCCCACAGCGCGAGGTGCTCATCGAGCGGTCATCGATCGCCATCGTCGGCGCGCCGGTGGGCGACCGCCTGCTCATCGAAACGCCTGACGGCAAACAGCGGTCCATACGGGTCGCAGGCACGGTCCACGATCTCAGCCAGATCTCGACGTTCTTCCGCGGCATCTCCTATGGGTACATCAGCATGGATACCCTGGAGTGGCTCGGCGAGACCCGCGATTTCAACCAGCTGAATTTCGTTGTGGCCAAGGACCGGCTCGACAAGACCCACGTCGAGAAGGTCGCCGCCGAAGTCCGCAGCAAGATCGAAAACAGCGGGCGCGAGGTGTTCTTTACCCTGGTTTTCGAGCCTGGCAAGCATTGGGCCGACAGCCAGCTCGAGACGATGACGTTCATCCTCGGGGTCCTGGGCGCGCTGTCCCTGCTGCTCAGCGGCCTGCTGGTCGTCAACACGGTCTCTTCGCTGTTGACGTCACAGGTTCGCCAGGTTGGGATCATGAAGGCGGTGGGCGCCCGGACGGACCAGATCGTGGGCATGTACCTGGCCACGGTTGCCGCGTACGGGCTCCTGGCACTGGTCGTGTCGGTGCCGCTTGGGGTGGTGGGGGCCCGCGCGTTTGCCGGGTTCACCGCATCCCTCCTCAACTTTGAAATCGGCGGTTATGATCTCCCTCCCAGGATTCTGGCACTGGAGCTCGTGGCCGGTCTGGTCGTGCCGGTCGTGGCCGCGCTTTTTCCGATCGTCGGCGGCACCCGAATCACCGTCCGGCAGGCGATAAGCGACTACGGGTTGGGCGATTCGAGCCCCAGGCAAGGGTGGATCGATCGCGCGGTGGAGCGCGTCCGTGGCGTGTCTCGCCCAACGCTGATATCGCTGCGCAACACCTTCCGGCGCAAAGGCCGCCTGGCGCTGACGCTTGGGACGCTCACGCTTGCCGGCGCGATCTTCATGGGCATTCTCAGCGTGCAGAGCTCGCTGGTGGGCGCGCTCGACCGGCTGTTCAAGTATTGGAACTACGACGTACAGCTCGAGTTTAGCCGGTCGTATCGGATCGAGCAGCTCGGGCGCGAGGCGCTGCGCGTCCCGGGCGTGGTCAAGGCGGAGAGTTGGGGGTTCCGGTCCGCGCAGAGGATCAGGGCCAACAACACCGAGAGCGTCAGCATTTTCGTCATCTCGCTGCCCGCCGTCACGCAGATGCTGGACCCCGTGCTCCTCAAGGGCCGGTGGCTGCTGCCCGAGGATGAGAACGCGGTCGTGATCAACACCGACCTGACCAAAGCAGAGCCTGACGTCAACGTCGGCGATGAGATCGTGCTCAAGATCGGGACGCTCAAGTCCACCTGGCGCGTGGTCGGGTTGGTGCAGGGCGTCCTGTCCGGACCGTTTGCCTACGCCAACTATCCCTACGTCTCGCGCGTGATCCGCACGTACGGGCGCGCGGATCGAGTACAACTGGTGACGGACCGGCACGACGGGGCGTACACGGCGCAGGTCTCCCAGGCATTGGAGACGCGGTTCCGCCGCCTGGGCCTGCGGATCCGTTCGAACCAGACCATCGTCGAGATCCGGAAGCAGATCACGGCGCAGTTCAACGTCATCATCGTCTTCTTGATGATCATGGCGGTCCTGCTCGCGGTCGTCGGCGGGCTGGGGCTGATGGGTACGATGAGCATCAATGTGCTTGAGCGCACCCGCGAGATCGGCGTCATGCGCGCGATCGGCGCTTCAGATCGATCCATCCTGCAAATCGTGCTGGTCGAGGGCATGCTGATCGGCTTCTTGAGCTGGCTCATCGGTATGCTGGTGGCGTTCCCGCTCGGCTATGTCTTGAGCGCGGTGGTCGGGCAGACGTTTTTGCGGTCGATCCCCGCTTACCGGTTTTCGTTCATCGGTGTGGGACTCTGGTTCGGGATCGTGATCGTGTTGGCCGCCATCGCCAGTTTCCTGCCGGCCTGGAACGCTTCGCGGCTTACCGTTCGCGACGTGCTGGCGTACGAGTAGGAATCGGGGTAGGGGGATCCGGAAATGAGAAGGGTCGTGATCGGTACCGCGGTGCTCATCGTTGTCCTGGGTGTCGGGTACCTCGTGTCCGGTCGCCTGCGCCGCGCGCCGTCGTCCTCCCAGGATCCGGGTCAGAACCTCCCGCCGGTCAAGGCGGGCGACCAGGTCGTCGCCGAAGCGCGGGTCGTCCCGGTCAAGGGTGTGACGTTGAGCCTCACCGGGGGTGGGGCGATCGCCGAGATCCTGGTCAACGTCGGCGACCGCGTGGGCGCCAATCAAGTGCTTGTGCGATCGGAGACCGCGCGGCAAGCTGAAGCCTCGGTAGCGCAGGCCGAGGCGCAGGTCCGCCGGGCCCAGGCGCGTTTGAACGAACTACGCGCCGGAGCCCGCATACAGGACATCGAGTCGGCGAGAGCGGCACTCGCGGCCGCGCAGGCGCGCCTCGATCAACTACGGGCCGGTGCCAGGCCTCAGGAGCGTGCGCAGGCCGCCAGTCAGGTCGAGCAGGCGGAGCAGCAGGCGGCGGCCGCAAAACAGCGCGTGACGCAGGGCGAATCGGCGATGCGGTTGGCGGAGGACGACCTGCGGCGGGCCGAGCAGCTGTTCGCCCAGAAGGCCGTGCCTCAACAGTTCGTCGATCAGGCGAGAGCGAGGGTCACGACCGCGCAGGCCGATCTTGACGCGGTGCGAGCCCAGTACGCCGCCGCGCAGGCGGCCGTGGCGTCGGCGCGCCAGCAGCAGAGCCTGGTACAGACCGGCGCGCGCGACGAGGAGATACGCGCCGCGGAGGCCGAGGTGCGGCGCGCCAGAGCGCAGCTCAACCTGCTCCTGGCCGGGACGCGGCCCGAGACCATCGCCACCGCCGAAGCCGATGTGGCCTCCGCGGTCGCGGCGCGGAAACTGGCGGCCGTCGCCCTGGATCAGGCGGAGATCCGGTCCCCCCTGGCGGGGACCGTGGCCTGGGTGGGCCCGAAGGTCGGAGAGTTCGTCGCGCCAGGAGGACCGGTTGTGCGCATCGGTGATCTCTCTGTCTGGCGAATCGAGACCACCGACCTGACCGAACTGAACATCGTCAGCGTCAAACCGGGCAACGCGGTAAAGATCACTTTCGACGCCATCCCGGGATTCGAACTGACGGGCCGGGTCGCCGAGATCAAGCCGTTTGGCGAGAACCGGTTTGGCGATATCGTCTACACGGTGGTCATCTCGCTTGATCGCCAGGATCCGCGTCTGCGATGGAACATGACCGCGTCGGTGGCGATCGAATCGAAATAGATATGGGTTGGGAGGATGGAGCGCGTGTCTGACAACGACGTGTTCTTCAGAAGCGTAACGGAACTAGGCCGAGAGCTTCGGGCACGAAGGATCTCCTCGGTGGAACTCACCCAGATCGCTCTCGATCGGCTCGGGACCCTGGGCCCGACATATAATGCGCTCGCGACCCTGACACCCGAGATCGCCATGGTGCAGGCGCGGCGGGCGGATCGCCTGCTTCGGCGAGGCGAGGTCGCCTCGCCCCTCGTGGGCGTCCCCTACGGGGCAAAGGATCTGCTCGCCACGAAGGGGATTCCGACGCGCTGGGGCTCGCCCGCACACCGCGACCAGATCCTCGACGACGACGCGACGGTGATTCGAAAGCTGACGGACGCGGGCGCGGTACTCGTCGGCAAACTCGCCATGGTGGAACTCGCCGGCGGTGGGGGGTACGAGTATGCGACGGCGTCGCTGCACGGGCCGGGCCTCAATCCGTGGAACGTGGGACACTGGGCGGGCGGCTCGTCGTCCGGATCAGGCAGCGCGGTCGCGGCAGGGCTCGTACCGTACGCCCTGGGCTCCGAGACCTGGGGCAGCATCGTCACGCCATCGGCCTATTGTGGCATCACCGGACTACGCCCGACCTGGGGTCTGGTCAGTCGGCATGGGGCCATGGAGCTGTCTTGGAGCATGGACAAGGTCGGGCCCATGGCGCGCAGCGCGGAGGATTGCGGCTGGGTGCTACAGGCGATCGCCGGCGCCGATGGGAACGATCTCACCGCCGCCGACCGCGGTTTCACGTTCAGCCCGCGCCTATCGCGCAAGGATTTCCGTCTGGGTATCCTCCCCGCGGATTTTTCTGATGCGCCCGATCTCGAGAAGGCGTTTGCGGAGGCCGTGCGGGTGCTGAAACGGGCCGGGTTGCGGACCTCGCGGGTGGAGGTGCCCGATCACCCGTTTGTCGGCATCGCGCAGACACTCCTCAGTGGCGAGATGGCGGCCGCACACGCGGAGTTCATCAAGAGCGAGAAGCTCGATGAACTCGTCGACGCGGGGCAGAAAAATGGGCTGCGCGAATCGCTGAAGCTCACAGCGTCTGACTACGTTCGAGCGCAGCAGAAACGCCTGCAGATCACACACGATGTCCTGGGTCTCTTCGAGAAATTCGACGCGCTCGTGTCACCGTCTCTGATGAACGAATCGCTGACGCTGGAGACCAACATCAAGACCGCGCCCCGCAAGCGCGGCAACTACAGCGTGCTCGGCGCATTGTGCGGGGTGCCCGCGCTGAACCTGCCCATGGGCTTTGGCCGGCAGGGGCTGCCGCTGGCTCTCGCCCTCACCGGTAACCTGTTTGACGAGGCAACGCTTCTACAGATGGGGATGATCTTTCAACGAGAGACCGATTGGCACCGCCGGCGGCCACCTGCGGTCGCGTAGGCGGGTTGGTCAGTCATACGTGCTATAACGAGCGAATCGCGTCGACGAACCGATCCTTGTAGTAGATTGGACGTCGGGGGATCTTGCTCGACGACACCGATGGTGTGACCTGCGCCACGATCAGCCACGGCCCGGGATCCGTGAGGGCGCCGCGGGCGGCTCGGACGAACGCCTCCAGCGTCGCTACCTCCTCCACATGGGTCAGGCCTGCCCCGCGCCCGATGGCCGCGAGGTTCGCACCGCGGGCCGTATGTGTCGCCTGGCCGCCCGTGGTTTCGTACATCCGGTTGTCGAAGACGATGTGAACCAGGTTCTGCGGACGCTGCGCGGCGATCGTCGCCAGGCTGCCGAGATTCATCAGGAGCGAGCCGTCGCCGTCCAGCACGATCACCCGCAGCGACGGACGGCTGAGCGCGAGCCCCAACCCGACGGACGACACCGAGCCCATCGCGCCCCACGTGTAGAAGTTCTCGGGCCGGTCACCCGCCGCGATGAGGTCATAGGAATTCCCCCCCAGATTCGCCAGCACCGGCTGGCGATCGAGGATTTGGAGGAGCGCCTTGGTGGCTTCGAGCCTGGTCATTTGAGCGTTTTACCCCCGGTTAAGGTGGTCGGCAACAGCAAGGCCACAGGCAGTGAGCTGGCAAAGGCGAGCCCCGCGGCGCCGTCGAGCAGGGGACCGATCTCGTCGATCGTGTTGATCCAGAACGACTGAATCCCCAGGGCCTCGAAGATCCTTGGCATCGCGCGTCCCAGTGGGATTTGCACGGGATTGAACTCTCCCAGACGGCCGCGCTCACTGATAATCATGAGCAGCGGGATCTGGCTGCCCACGCACAGCGAGGCCAGGGCATTGATCGCGTTCCCGACCCCACTCCCCTGGATGATCAGCGCGCCTCGTTTGCCGCCCAGGGCCGCGCCGGCCAGGACGCCCACCCCTTCTTCTTCGCGGGTGACGGAGACGACGGTGACCGCGGGATCGGCCTCGAGCAGCGTCAGGACGTGGCCCGTGACCTCGTCCGGCACGTGCGCCACGAATTCTATCTGGTTGGCTTTGAGGCTGTCGACGAGTCTCGAGCTCCAGTCACTCATGACTCAAGATTATACGTCACCGGCTGATCGTGACGCCGATGAACCGGCCGTAGAGGCCGGCAGGGCCCGCGGCATCCGGTGCAAGCCCGACTTTCCCATCTCAGTGCAGGACCCGATGGCGTTCTCCCGCTGGGGCGGCGTACATTGAGGTTGAACCCGGGTCGTAGAACCCTGCCGGTCGGAGGGCAGACGGTGTACGTCTGCGTTGTGGGTAGTCTCAACATGGACCTCGTTGTAAAGGTCCCCCGCCTGCCCGAAGTTGGGGAGACGCTTGCCGGGGGTACCTTTGCCACCTTTCCGGGTGGCAAAGGCGCGAATCAGGCCGTCGGCGCCGCGCGTCTGGGCGCCCACGTGGCTTTGGTGGGTCGCGTAGGAGCCGACGCGTTCGGCGACCAGCACCTCGCGGCGCTGCGGCGTGAAGGCATCGACCTGACGCACGTGCGGGCCGATCCCGGCGCTGCCACGGGCGTCGCCTCCATCACGGTCGACGCCGCGGGCAAGAACATGATCGTCGTGGCCCCAGGCGCCAACATGCGCCTCCGGCCCGAGGACATCGATGCCGCAGCGGGTGCGATCACCTCCGCACGCGTGCTCCTCCTCCAACTGGAAGTGCCGCTGGACACCGTGCTGCGGGCGGCCCGGATCGGGCGGGAATGCGGCGCGCTTGTTTGTCTGGATCCTGCGCCGGCGGCGCCGCTGCCAGACAGCCTATATCGTCTGGTGGACGTCATCAATCCCAACGAAACCGAGGCCCGCATCCTCACCGGCCTGCCTGTCACCACGATTCCAGAAACCGAACGGGCCGCGGAAGCCCTGCTGCAGAAGGGCGTAGGGGCCGCCGTCGTCAAGCTCGGTGAGCGGGGGTCATTCTATCTGTTTGCCGGCGGTCGCGCGCACGTACCGGCGATTCCCGTCAAGGCCTTGGATACCACTGCCGCCGGTGATGCGTTTGCCGCGGCCCTGGGCATCGCGCTCGGCGAAGGGAAGGCGCTGCCGGCCGCGGTCCGGTTCGCCACGCACACGGCGGCGCTCAAGGTGACGCGCATGGGCGCCCAGTCGCTGCCGACACGCGCGGAGGTGGAGGAGGCGATGGCGCGGTGAAGCGTGCCGGCATTCTCAACAGTGATTTGTCACGCCATACGCCAACGTGCTGCTGCAGAGTGGAGTCGCGTTTTGATGCCATTGCCATCGACTGAGCCGTCGCGCGCCTCCCCGGAGCCGGTGCTGCAGATGATCGACATCAGCAAGGAGTTTCCCGGCGTCCGGGCGCTCGACCATGTCGACCTCGAGGTCCTGCCCGGCGAAGTGCATGCGCTCCTTGGAGAGAACGGCGCGGGCAAGTCGACACTCATCCGCATCCTCGGCGGCATCCACCATCGCGACAGCGGCGAGATCCGGCTGCGCGGCCGGCGGGTCGAGATCACCGGCCCACGACAGGCGCGCGAGCTGGGGATCGCCATCATTCACCAGGAACTCAGTCAAGTCGGTCCGCTGTCGGTTGCCGAGAACTTGCTGCTGGGGCGCGAGCCGCGGCGGTGGCGATGGTTCGTCGATTGGAGGGTCGCGCGGAGCCAGGCGCAGCAGTCCATGGCCGATCTCGGCATCGATGTGGATCCGCGCTCGCGTGTCGATCTGCTTAGCGTCGCCGAACGGCAGGCCCTCGAGATCGCCCGGGCGCTCAGCCAGAAGGCCGACATCCTGGTAATGGACGAGCCCACCGCGGCGCTGACGATCGAGGAGACGAACCGGCTGTTCGACATCATCCGCGACCTCACCGGCCGCGGTGTGGCCGTCGTCTACATCTCGCACCGGCTGGAGGAGATCTTTCGCATTGCCGACCGCGTCACGGTCCTGCGGGACGGGCATCACGTCGGCACGTTCCGGCGCGACGCGATCGACATGGACGGGCTCATCCAGTCGATGGTGGGTCGCAAGCTCACCGAGAAGTTCCCGAAGGAATCCGTGCCGGCCGGCCCGCCGATGCTGGAGGTCCGTGGCCTGTCCGCTCCCGGCCTGTTCCGCAACGTCTCGTTCGCCGTGCACGCCGGCGAGATCGTCGGCATCGCCGGCCTGGTGGGGTCTGGGAAGATCGAGGTGGCCCACGCGCTCTTCGGCGCGATTCCGATCGGGGCGGGCGATATCGTCATCGAGGGGCGGAAGGTCGACATCACATCTCCCTCCGATGCCATCGCCCGGGGCATCGGCCTGGTGCCGGAGGACCGCAAAACGCAGGGGCTCGTGTTGGGGATGAGCGTGCGCGCCAACATCAGCCTGCCGTCGCTCGACCGGCTCGAGGTCGCGGGTTTCGTCCGCCGGGACGAAGAGCGGCGTGTCGTCGAGCAGCGGATCGCGCGCCTGCAGATTCACACGGCCAGTCCAGAGCAGGCGGCGCGAACGTTGTCGGGCGGCAACCAGCAGAAAGTCGTGGTGGCAAAGTGGCTGGAGGGCGGCGGGAAGGTCTTGCTGATGTGCGAGCCGACGCGCGGCATCGACGTCGGCGCCAAGGTGGAACTGTACCGGCTCATGGTGGAGTTGGCGCGCACGGGCGTGGCGCAACTGTTGATCTCGTCTGAACTCCCGGAAGTGCTCGGGATGTCCGACCGGATCCTGGTGATGCACGAAGGCGAGATCACCGGTGAGTTCTCAAGAGCCGAGGCGACCCAGGAAGCGATCATGGCCAGCGCCACGGGGAGGACGTATCGACGTGCAACCGGCCACTGACGCTACCCCGCGTTCAGCCGGCCACGGCGCTTCGAGCGTCGAGCTGCGGATGCGCGTGCAGCGGTTTGGACTGCCGGCCGCGATGGTGCTCTTGGTGGTAGCGCTGACCGCGTTGTCGCCCTCGTTCCTGACCGTCGGCAACCTGCTCAACGTCACGCGCCAGGTGTCGATCAACGCGATCATGGCCGCCGGCATGACGTTCGTGATCCTGACCGGCGGCATCGATCTGTCCGTGGGGTCTGTCCTCGCCATCGCCGGCGTCGTGATGGCGGGCGTATTGAAAGGCGGCGCTCCGCTGCTCGCGGGGCTGCTGGTCGGGCTTGCCGTGGGCACTGGGTTTGGCGCAGTGAACGGCATGGCGGTCGCGTACGGCAACGTGGCGCCGTTCATCGCGACGCTGGCGACGCTCACGATCGCCCGTGGCCTGACGCTCGTCTACACGGACGGCCGCCCGATCAGTGACCTCGGAGCGACTTTCTCATGGTTCGGCAATGGCGACATCGCCGGGATCCCGATTCCCGCGATCATCACGCTGCTCGTCTTTGCCGCCTCGACCATCATGCTCACCCAGATGGTGGTGGGCCGGTATATCTACGCCATCGGCGGTAACGAGGAGGCGACGCGGCTGTCGGGCGTCAGCGTGCGGAGGTTCAAGGTGCTCGTCTACAGCCTGAGTGGGTTACTCTCGGCGGTGGCGGCCATCATCCTGAGCTCGCGTCTGGATTCCGCGCAGCCCACGGCCGGGCTAGGCTACGAATTGGACGCGATCGCGGCCGTCGTGCTGGGAGGCACGACGCTCGCCGGCGGCGAGGGCAGCATGGCCGGGACGCTACTGGGTGCCTTCCTGATCGGCATCTTGAACAACGGGCTCAATCTCTTGAACGTCTCGTCGTTCTACCAGCAGGTCGTGAAGGGCCTGGTCATCTTGCTAGCCGTGCTGCTCGATCAGAAGCTCCGCGGGAGGAGGTGAGAGCGGGAGCAACGGGCCATCGCAGCGAGCGCGCGCAGATTGGAAGGAGTCGCACATCTGAAGGGAGGAACTACAGATGTACAGGAAGGTCGTGACGAGTGCCATCGTGGGGGCCCTGGTCCTGATGTTGGGCCTGACGGGAGCCTCGACCGCTCCAAAATTCACCGTCGGACTATCGATTTCGACCCTCAATAATCCGTTTTTCGTCGACCTGCGCGACGGGGCTCAGGCCGCTGCCGACAAGGCGGGTGTGACGCTCGTGATCCTCGACGCGCAGAACGACCCGGCCAAGCAGGCCAGCAGCATCGAGGACCTGATCGCCAAGAAGGTCAACCTGGTCGCCATCAACCCGACCGACAGCGACGCGATCGTGCCGACCGTCAAGAAGCTGAATGCGGCCAAGATCTCAGTGATCACCGTCGACCGCGGGGCGAACGGTGGTGACATCGTTGCGCACATCGCCAGCGACAACGTAGCCGGCGGCATGATGGCGGCCGAGTATGTCGGCAAGCGCCTCAACGGCAGAGGCAACGTCGTCATGTTGGAGGGGATCGCCGGCACCTCGGCCGCGCGGGACCGGGGTAAGGGGTTCCGGGAAGGGCTCAAGAAGTACCCGAACATCAGAATTGTCGCGTCCCAGACCGCCGACTTCGACCGGGCGAAGGGCCTCCAGGTCATGGAGAACATCTTGCAGGCGCAGAAGAAAATCGACGCGGTCTTCGCGCAAAACGATGAGATGGCCCTGGGCGGGGTACAGGCCATCGCCGCGGCGAAGCGCGATAAGGGGATGTTCGTGGTCGGCTTCGACGCGATCGCCGATGCGCTGAAGGCGGTTCAGGAAGGGAAGCTGGCCGCCACGATCGCGCAGCAGCCCAAGGAGATGGGGCGACTGGCCGTTGAAGCGGCAGTGAAGGTGCTCGGCGGGCAGAAGGTGCCTAAGTTCACGCCGGTGCCGCTCAAGCTCGTGACGAAGTAAGGTCTAAGCGCACCGCGCTTCGGCATCCCCGCGAGGGCGGAGTCCGAACCACCGGGCTCTGTCCCGCGGGGAAGCCTCTTTTTTCCCATCAATTGAATTCCCCCGGTCCGGGTCGGACTGGGACTCTGTCGTGATCTCGGGAGATGGCGTTCCCGACTGTGAGATGCACAGGGCAAGGAGGTAGTACGGACCTTCGTCTCCGGCAACCCACGCAAAGAGATCCCTTGGGGTCAGAAGCTCCTGGAGGGTGTGTGTTGCCCGCGCCCCATGCGTACTCATGAGTCCCCACAGCCCCTTTCTAAAATGAACTGCGCGAGATCCGTAGAGGATCTCGCGCCGCTGAGCCCCCAACGCAACCATGAGGGCCCGCCATCTAGCACGAAACCCTCTTCGGCAACCCAGCCGACCCAACGGGTCCTGTGGCTTTGCGTCCCCGCCTCGCGGCGGGTTTGCTATTATCGGAGGTTCAAATCAAAGGATGCCCAAAGTTCACCCGTCCTAGACTTCGGCCCCGTCTGGGCCGTGGGCGGTTTAGGGCATAAAGACTATTGACACGGGCCCTGTGAGACCGCCGGGGAAATGACAAGTGCCCGAGGAGGTCCTCCCGTGATGTGTCGTCATCGGCTCCGCACCACAGGCATCCTGCTGCTCCTTTTCCTTCTTCTGCCATCGCTGCTGCGTGCGGCAGCAGCCAACCCGCCGGTCCCAAGCGAAAGCGTGCAGACCAAGAAGGGGATCGTGACCGCCAAGGTGGACCGGTCGCTGACGATGCAGGAGGGCAACAGTCCGATCAAAGTGGCCACAACCGACACGACCCAGGTGACTGGCGCGCGTGGCTCGTTTGACAAGATCGCGATTGGTGACATCGTGCGCGTGGACGGGCGGATGACCGCGGAGAGGCAGCTTCTGGCCGGCCGAATCGAGGTGCTCTTCGCGGCCGGAACGACCGTGGGACCTCAATCGAAGTCTTCCCCTCTAAAGGGCATGCTGTCGGTGCTGCTGAACGGCGGGGTCAGCGTGCAGCTTCCCTAGATGATGCCGGCAAAATATGCCGTTGCGATGATCGGCAGCCTTGTGGCCATCTCGGCAGCCTCTGCCATGGCTTCGCCGCAGATGAGCCAAGCGGTGGTGAACGAGATCCAGCGTTCCCTCGTCAAGCCCGAGGGGTCGAAATTATGTACCCGCGTGATCGGCAAGACGTACCAGCGCCTTAACGTGTATACCGAAGCGTCCAAAGATATCCCGCCGCAACTCGCGCAGGATTCGGCCACGGCCAACGCGGGAACCGTCCGGGAGATCCTTGGGAGACACGGCGTGTCTGTGCCCGCGTACGTCGAGGTGGCCTCTCCGAAGCGGTGGTATGGTCTGGCAGTCTATGACAATCGAAGCCAGCGCGTCCTCTGGTTTCGCTGTACGAGCCATTGCGAGCAGTTGGGTACGTCGAAGCTCAAGCGGTGCCGGTAGACTCAAACAACCGGCCCAGTAATCTGCGCTTTACCACCTCGACCAACAGCAGATACGTGCTTGTCACGCCAACCAGGAAGAGGAAGTATTCGCGTGGGAGGGGCGTGAATCCGAGATACGGCGCCAGCGCCGTGTAAGGCAGCGCGACCCCGACCGCCACCATCGAAAGCGTTGTAACCGCCAGCGGGAGGCTTGGGCGGTTGCGTAGTGGATTCCCCGCTGTCCGGATGATGAAGAGCACCAACGTCTGGGTCGCCAGCGACTCGACGAACCAGCCGGTGTGGAACATTGGCTCGGAGGCGCGGAAGATCTTGAGCAACACGAAGAACGTCAAGAAGTCATAGATTGAACTGATGGGGCCGATGAACACCATGAAGTCGCGGATGAGATTGATGCGCCACCGCCGCGGTTTTTGGATGAAGGCGGGATCGACGTTGTCGGTTGGGATGCTGATCTGAGCGGTATCGTAAAGAAAGTTGTTCAACAGGATTTGGGTGGGCAGCATGGGCAGGAACGGGAGAAAGACCGACGCGGCCGCCATGCTGAACATGTTACCGAAGTTCGAACTGGTGCCCATCAGCAGGTATTTCATCACGTTGCCGAAGGCCTTTCGGCCTTCGATGATGCCGCTGTGGAGCACGTCGAGGCTGTGTTCCATGAGGATGATGTCTGCCGCATCCTTGGCGACGTCGACGCCGCCCGCCACCGAAATGCCCACATCGGCCGCGTGCAGGGACGGGGCGTCGTTGATGCCGTCGCCGAGGAATGCCACCACGTGCCCGCGGGACTTGAGCGCCAGGATGATCCGCGTCTTCTGCCCTGGGGAGACACGCGCGAACACCGCGGTGTGCTCGGCGGTGGCTGCGAGCGCGGGGTCGGTCATCTGTTCAATCTCTGACCCCAGGATGATGCGAGTCGCGTCCAGGCCGACCTCCACGCAGACGTGCCGAGTGACCAACTCGTTGTCGCCGGTGAGGATCTTGACCTCGACGCCGTCACGCCGCAGCCCGCGGAGCGTCTCGGCGGCATCCGCCCGCGGGGGATCGGCAAAGGTGAGGAACCCCGCCAGCGTGAGGCCTTGCTCGTCCTTGACGCCGTAGGCGACCTGCGCCGGTACCGTCTTACACGCGACAGCCAAGACCCGATAGCCTTGCGCGTTCAGCCGTTGATAGAGGCCCTCGCTTCGCTGCCGCGCCTCCGTATCCAGGGGCCGGGACTGCCCGTCCGCTTCCAGCGTCACGCATCGGGCCAGCACGCTTTCGGGCGCCCCTTTGCTGATCAACAACCGCTCGCCGTTGGCCTCGACCACGATCGAGACACACCGCCGGTCGAAATCGAACGGCACCTCGTCGATCTTGCGGTAGG
>JBGPNN010000026.1:0-22546 GCA_041487495.1 bacterium | reverse complement strand
CGGGCTTCAGAACTACGTCGTGGCCCTCACCCAAGACGAGCAATTTTGGCCCTCGCTGGGCCGCACGTTCCACTACGCGGCGATCCTCGTGCCGCTCGTCATGGTGGGCTCCCTGGCGCTTGCCACCTTGCTCAACCAGCGATTGATTGGCAACAGCCTGTACCGCACGGCCTACTTTCTGCCGTATGTCACACCGGTGGTTGCGGCGGCGCTGCTGTGGAGTTGGATTCTGCATCCGCAGCTTGGCATCGTCAACTACGCCCTACAGCTCGTAGGCATCAAAGGGCCGTCCTGGCTCAGCGCCCGGTGGGCGATCTCGACCGTGGCCATCATTTCACTGTGGACATTCGCGGGCGGCAGCCGGATGGTGGTCCTCCTTGCGGCGCTCAAGAATGTCCCCCAGGAGCTCTACGAGGCCGCACGCATCGACGGGGCGGGGGCGTGGCCGTCCTTCCGCTATATTACCCTGCCCATGATTACGCCGGCTCTGTTCTTCAACCTGATCGTCACCCTCATCGCTGCCCTAAAGGTGTTCGACATCGCGTACCTGCTGGCGATCCCCGAACAGGGTGGGATTGCCAGCGGGCCGGCGGGCTTTTCACTGTACTTCTACGTCGTAAAGCTCTTCGATCACGCCTTCAACTTTTTTGAGATGGGTTATGCCTCCGCGATGGCGTGGATCTTTCTGATCATCGTCCTGATTCTTACGGCCTTGCAGTTCCGTTGGTCGGCATCGTGGGTGTACTATGCTGGCGAGGAACGAGAGTGAAAGCTTTGACCCTGCGCCAGATGTGGCTGCAGGGCCTGGCGCTGACGTTTTCCGTGTTTTTCTTCGGCCCGTTCCTCTGGACGATCCTGAGTTCGTTCAAAACCCTTCAGGAGATCGCAGCGTATCCGCCGACGCTGGTGCCGCAAGTGTGGCAGTGGCAGAACTACGTGCAGGCGTGGGTACAGCAGCCGTTCGGCCGCTGGACATTGAATAGCGTGGTAGTGGCGTTCTGGTCGGTGATCGGCCTGACCGTGTCGTCGGCCGTGACTGCCTATGCCTTCGCCCGCTTTCGATTCCCCGGCCGGGACGCGCTGTTCCTCGTCTTGATGGGGACGCTCATCCTGCCACGCGAGGTCACGCTCATCCCGCTGTTCATCTTGTTCAAGACCCTGCGATGGTTGAACACGCTCTTGCCCCTCACGGTGCCCAACTTCCTGGCTTTCGGGAGCAACGGCGCTTTCCTCGTTTTCCTCCTGCGTCAGGCCTTTCTGACGATCCCTAAAGAGTACGACGAGGCCGCGAAAGTCGACGGCGCGAGCTCGCTGTGGATCTTTTGGAGAATTATCGTGCCCCTCTCGTCACCTGCACTGATCACCGTCGCGGTGTTCGCCTTCCTGTTCAACTGGAATGAGTTTCTCTACCCCCTCGTCTTCCTGAGCGACAAGGCCAACTTTACCCTGCCGGTGGGGTTGCGTTTCTATCAAACGATCGGTGTGACCTCAAGGGTCAGCTATGAGCACTTGCTAATGGCGGCGTCCGTTCTGGCGTCGTTGCCGCCGATCATACTGTTCTTCATCGGCCAACGTTACTTGGTGCAGGGGAGCATCACCTCGGGCCTAAAGACGTGAGTAAATTGAAGTGAAGTTACGAGATCACGGGGGATTTGAATGACGACCATCCTCTTCTTTGATGATTGGTGCCTGGAGTCGTACCACAACATTGTTCGGAAGCTGGGGAAGCCCACATGGATTCCTGAGGCGACCCTCGAAGGCGACTTGACGAAAGGGATTGCGAACTTTCCCCTCGTCTATCGCGATCCTGAGTCGAAAAAGTGGAAGGCGATCTACCAGGGCGTGGTCGGCGCCACCGAGGAGTTGGCGGCTGCCCCGGCGGACATACCCTTGTTGATGATGGCTGAAAGCGACGATGGTCTCCATTGGACGAAGTCGGACCTCACGCATGTGCTCGACAAGTCAACCATGCTGGTACCAAACCAGATACTGAAGCATGACGACATCTATGATCGAGGCCCCGTCTATTTCGATCCGCATCCGAGCAACTCCAAACAGCGGCTCAAGGCTGTTTGTGTCTATGAACACGAAGGGGCGGACGGCAAACGGGTCTTCCAGCAGCGAATCGCCCATTCGCCGGATGGAATCCACTGGGCGGTTGCAGACCGTGTTTGGAACAACTGGTATTGCTCCGACGGCCCCTATCCGATCTTCTGGAATGCCCAACGCGGCGTCTACACGATAGTGACTCGGCCACAGCAGGCCGAGCGGCGGATCGTGCGCATCGACACCACGGACTTCCATACGTTTGACGGTCCGTACCGGGTGCTTTCCCCGGATCCACTCGATCTGCCTCTCGTGCAGTTTTACGGAATGCCAGTCTTCCCCTACGAAGGCATGTTTGTCGGGTTGCTGTGGTTGCTGTCCGGCGACCCGTACGAGGTCAAGCTGCTCAAACGCAATGGCCCAATAGAGGCCCAGCTCACCTACAGTTACGACGGCATGGCGTTCAACCGCACCTTCCGCGAGCCGTTTGTCGCACGCAACCCGCGCGGTGAGGAGGGTGGGGGATGCATCTATCCGTCGTCTATGATCCAGGCGGATGACGGGAACCTCCGTATTTACTCTGGCAGTTCGCGCGGCGAACACTACCGACACCTCGACCAACGCCATGCTGCTTTGTTGGTTCACACGCTTCGGCGCGACGGCTTCATGTATCTGGAATCCTACAGTTGCACCGGGCGAGTGATGACACGCTGCCTTCATCTGAATGACCCGCTTGACCTCAAACTGAATGTGCGCGCGCCTTACGGCCAGTTACGCGTGCAACTCTCAGATCGGCTCGGTCAGGCACTCCCAGGCTATTCATTTGACGAATGTATCCCGGTTCGTGGTGATGAGCAATTCTGGCAGCCATCGTGGAATAGCGCCAAACCAAAGGCCCAGCTCAAAGATGATGTAGGCCGCATTGAAGTTGAGTTGACCGACGCTGAGTTGTACGCGATACGCGGCAACTTCGAGTGGTTGCGCATCCCTGAGGTGCGCAACTTCCGATCGGACGAGTCACAGGTCGCGGCCTTCGAGACCTGGCTCAAGTCTGCCAGACGCTAAGCTCCAACCGATGGCTGCGACCGCCCGCAGCCCACGTCCTCACGGGTGGAGACGTTCGGAAGGCTCCTCACGCGGGCCGGACTCTGTGTGCTCGAGAAGGGCAAGATCGGAGAACTGGCGGGATCCCTGAGAGGATAGGTGGGAGGCTGGAGCCTCCTCACCGATTTGCGGCACCGCGCTCCCGGCCGCAGCGGCGTCGATCGCGCCGCGGCTGATCATCAAGATCCCCACGCCCAGCACGCCGGCCGAGAGATAGAACGCACTGCCCAGACCCGACAAGGCGACGAAGGTTCCAAACAGCACCGGGCTCACGACTTCCGCCAGGCGATTGCTCGTCATCCGCAGGCTGAGCGCCAACCCGCGTTCGTGCGCGCCAACGCTGCCCGCCATCATGCTCATCGTCAGCGGCTGCGTAAATCCAAACGCGACGCCGGTCGTTGCCACCGCGAAGGCGAGCATCCAGAATTCCTTGAGGAGCGGCGTGACCCCGATCCCCACCGTTGCCAGGGCCATCGCCGCCATCAGGACCCGCCGGCGACCGAAGCGTGCCGTGATGGTGCCGACGAGCGGGCGCACGAGCATCGACGATCCGCCCAGGAACGAATAGATGAGACCGATCGACACCTTCGACAACCCCACCGACTGCAGGTACAGAGGATAGAAACTGGTGCGGACGCTCCACGCGAAGATAATCGCGAAGGTCACCAACATCAGGAATTCCAAATCGCGCCGGCGCGCGAGCCGCCAGGCCGCCTGATAGATGTTGCGGTCGCGCAGCGCGCGCCCGACGACGTTGAAAGTCTCCGACGTCCCGCGCGCGGCGGGCATGCGCAGGGCGAGCGCCCCCGGGACCAGGGCGAGAATCGCGGACGCCGCCAGCGCGACCCTGATGGAGAACCCGTCGGCCAGGAAACCGCCGATGAGGGGACCCGCGAGTTGGCCCAGCGAGACCCAAAACGCGAAGAAGCCGAAGTTCTTGTCGCGGTCGTCGTGGCTGCTGGCCTGCGCGACCGACGTCTGGCAGGCGACGATCAGCATCGTCCCAGCGAGCCCGGCGAGGGCCTGGCCGATCATGATCCAGCCGATGCCGGGTGCGGCGGCGAGTACGGCCATGGCGATGACCAAGCACACGCTGCCGCTGAGCGACATCCGGCGCGACCCCACGGCGTCGACGGCGCCCCCGGCCCACACGCTGAGCAGGAGCGGCAGCGCTGCATTCGACGCCGCGACGACACCCACCATGGCCAGTGACGCGCCTTGGGAGACGACGTAGAGAGGAATCAGCGGTGCGATGGCGCTGGAGACGATCGTCTGGCTGGTGCCGATCAGATACGTGGGAACAAGCCGCGAGCGCGGCATGCTACGCGCTGCTGCTACGCGGGCACACCCGCGCGCGTCGTGTGCCCGTAGGCGCGCGCAGCGTGCTCCACCGTGACGCGTTCCTCCCGGATATCGCGCTCCACGTGGGCCGGGTCCCGCTCCTGCACCGGGCCGTAGCCCGCGCCCCCGCCGGAGCGGACCGTGAGGATGTCGCCGGCCTGTAGGACCGCCGAGACTTTCGAGCCCAGGTGGATCACCTGACCGTTTCGCTCCACGAAGCACGCGCCCGGCGAACCGCCTGCACCGTTGAACAGTCCCTTTGCGGAATGGCGGTGCCGGTCGGAGTGCAGGCCGAAGTTGATCCCGTCGGCCAGGATGCGGTACTTGCGCTCCATCCCCAACCCGCCCCGGAACTTCCCAGGCCCTCCGGAGTCCGTCACCACCCCGTAGCGGAGGATCTCGAGAAACGGGAACTCGATCTCCACGGACTCGACCGGCGTGTTCATCCCGTTCGTCAGGTGCATGATCATACCATCGGCGCCGTCCTGGTCGTAGAGCGCGCCCACACCCGCACCCAGGACCTCCGAGATCACACTGAAGCGGCCGTCACGGCGCAGCGCCATCGAGACCCCGGTCTGGCAATCGAACCCCGGCGCGATGATCTTGTCGGGTAACACCGGCGCCAGCGCGTAGAGCACCGCGTCGAAGATCTTGTAGCATGTGCTGGTGCGGGCCCGGGTCGCCGCCGGCCGGGCCGGGTTGACCAGGGTCCCGTAGGGTGCGACCACCTGAATAGGGCGAAACGCGCCCGCGTTCACCAGCAGGTGCCCGGCCTGCAGGATCGACATGATGGTGGTCCGGCACGTCGCGTAGGTTGACGCCAGCGGGATGTTGATGAAGCCCCTCGCCTGAGGATCCGTCCCAGTGAAGTCCAGGAGCATGTCCGATCCGCGGATCCTAACCGTGACGCGGATCGTGAAGGGTCCGGGCGCGCCGGTACCGTCATCTTCCATATAGGCTTCGCCGCGATAGTCGCCGTCGGGAATCGCGTCGATGGCGCCGCGGATGATGCGCTCGGAGTAGGTCTGAATCTCATGCTGAAATTCCACGATCGTCGCCTTGCCGTACTTGCGGCACAGGGCGGCGACGCGCGCCTCGCCGGTCCGGCAGGCGGCGATCTGCGCGTTGAAGTCCGGGATCGTCTTCTCCGGCACCCGGATGTTGGCGCGGAAGAACTTGCCGAACGGGCTGTCCTCCCAATCCTGATCGAGGGTGATCTTCATCGGCGGGAAGATGATGCCTTCCTGGAACACCTCGGTGGCCTGAGCATTGTTTGCGGGCGAGCCACCGCCGACGTCGAGATGATGGACATTGGCGCACGATAGCCCGATGACCTCGCCCTCGACGATGATGGGCGTGAACAACAAGATGTCGTTCACGTGCTGCCCGCCGTCGAACGGGTCGTTGGTCAGCAACGCATCGTCGGGCCGCAGCGTGCGGAAGTCATAGTGCTTGCGCAGCGCCTGGGCCGCCGGCTCCATCGCGTTGAGCAACATCGGGATCCAGTTGGCCATCGCGACGGTGTTGCCGTCGGCGTCGAAGAGCGCGGTGGCCATGTCGCGTACCTCGCGCACGATCGTCGAATGCGCGGAGCGATACAGGTTGACGCCCATCTCCTCCGCCGTGGCGACGAACGCGTGGCCGATGATCGAAAGGGAGACCGGGTCCACGTCACGCCCTCCTGAGAGTTAAATTCCGGTCGGCTTCGACGGTACCTACCCACCCGCCGGGGACGAACGTCGTGGCCGTCGCCTCTTCGACGACCGCCGGTCCGCGGACGGTGAATCCCGGCGGCAGCGTGTCGCGCTGGTAGAAGACGTACTCCCCCGCGGATTCGGCGACCACGGGCCCATCCCGAGGCGCCATCACGGCGCTCGCCCGCTGGACCGTCGACCGATGCACGGCCGTGAGACGGAAGTTCACGATCTCGACACCCTCGCGACTCGACGCGTGCCCGTAGCGCAGGCGGTGGAACTCGTGGAACCGCGGCACGAGTTGGTCGAGCGGGGCGCCGTGCGTCATGAACTCGTCGACCGGCATCGTCAATTCGTACGCCTGTCCGATGTACCGCATGTCCAGGAAGTAGCGGCGTTCGACCTCGGGCCACAGGACACCATAGGTGTCGAACTCTCGCCTGGCGCGTGCCTCCAACCCGCTAAAGTGCTCCGCGAGCACGTTCCGGGTCGCGCCGCCGGCGGGCGAGATTCGCGTCAGGAGAAAGTCCTGCTGGGTGTCGGCAAGCAATAGCCCAAACGCCGAAATGATGCCGGGGTTGTAGGGCACCAGCACCCGCCCGCAGCCCAATTCGTCGGCGAGCTGCGCCGCGTGCAGCGGCCCGCCGCCACCGTAGGCGACGATCGTGTAGTCGCGGGGATCGTGGCCGCGCTCGATGGATACCAGACGCATCGCCTGCGCCATCGTGAAGTTCACCAGACGGCGGACGCCCTCCGCGGCTTCCATGGGCGCCATCCCCAGCGAGGCGGCTAGACCACTGAGCGCGGAGGTGGCGGCGTCCAGGTTCAAGCGGAGTTTGCCCCCGAAGAAGGTGTGGGGCCGGATCAATCCCAGCACGACGTTCGCATCGGTCACGGTGAAGTGTGCGCCACCCTTGCCGTAGCACGCGGGACCGGGATCGGCGCCGGCCGATTCGGGTCCCACCTTCATGATGCCGCCGCGATCGGCCGCCGCGATTGATCCACCACCCGCGCCGACGGTCACGATGTCGATCATCGGGAGGGCCAGGGGCAATCCCGCGATCTTGTAGTCCGTCGTGATCTTGGGTTCGCCGCCGTTGACCAGGCACACGTCGGTGCTGGTGCCACCCATATCGAAGGTGATGATGTCGGGGACGCCGGCGTCCGAGGCGATCGCCGTCGCGCCCACGACGCCGGCGGCCGGACCCGACAGGATCATCTTGACCGCGTGCCGGCGGATGGCCGACGCGGGGACGCTGCCGCCGTTGGCCTGGATAATGTTCAGGTGCCCGCCGAACCCCGCCTCCGCCAGCCGCCGCTCCAGATGGCCCAGGTACCGGTCCACGACCGGCTTCGTATACGCCGACATGACAACGGTGGAGGTCCGCTCGTATTCACGGAACCGGGGCAGCACGTCCGACGAGAGGGAGACATGCAGATCCGGAAACCGCTCGGCCAGAGCGCGTTCGAGGGCTTCCTCGTGCGCCGGATTGGCATACGCGTGCAGCAGGCAGACGGCCACAGACTGCACACCGTCTTCGCGGATCAGCCGATCCAGCTGCTCGATCAGGCCGTTGAGGGCTAGTGGCTGGCGGATCGCGCCGTCCGGCGCCACCTTCTCCGCGACTTCCAGCACACGGTGGCGCGGCACGAGCGGTTCGGGGTGCTTGTAGAACAGGTCGAACAGTCGTTGTTTTGCCTGCCGCTGGATGGCAATCACATCACGAAACCCCGCCGTGGTTACGAGCGCGGTGACCGCGCCCTTACGTTCGACCACGACGTTGGTGGCGATAGTCGAGCCGTGGACCAGCGCTGAGAGGTGATCGATCCTGACCCCGGCCTCGTCCAGGGCGTTCATCACGCCGATCTCGGGCCGCGCGGGCGTCGACAGCACCTTGCCGACGCGGATGACGCGGTTGTCCTGGGTGACGACCCAGTCTGTGAAGGTCCCGCCGACTTCCACGCCGACTCGCACGCCGTCCATCAGGTTGCCGCTCTCAACACCTGGGGATTGACCAGGAAGGGCGGCGCGGCACCCTGCAACGCCGCCACGACCTGCTCGGCCGCGTCGCGTTGCATCTGCTGGATCGATTCCTCCGAGTAGAATCCGATGTGCCCCGAGACCGTTACGTTCGGCAGGCTCAGTAGCGGATGATCGACCGGGAGGGGTTCCTGTGCGAACACGTCGAGACCCGCGCCCGCCAGCCGGCCGGACCGCAGCGCCTCAAGAAGCGCGGGCTCGTCGATCACGCCACCCCGCGAGGTGTTCACCAATATTGCGCCGATCTTCATGCTGGCGAGGGCACCCGCATTGATCATGCCGCGCGTCTCAGCGGTCAGCGGCAGATGGACCGACAGGAAGTCGGCCGCGGCAAGGCAGCCGGCAAAATCCGCCGCGCGGACACCTTCCGATGCGAAGATCTCAGGCGCGACGTAGGGATCGTGCGCCACGACGTCCAGCCCCAGGGCCCGGCCCTTGCGCCCCGTGGCGCGGGCGATGTTGCCAAAGCCCATCAGACCGAGTGTCCGGCCGGCGATGCGATGCACCGGGACGATGGGCCTGATGTGCCACTGCCCGGCACGGACCGCGCGGTCCGCCGCGACAATCTTTCGCGCGACGGCGAGCAGCAGCGCGATCGCGTGCGACGATACCTCGTCGACGGCATAGCGGGGCCCGTTCGTCACCCAGATGCCCCGCCGGGTGGCGGCGGCGACGTCGACACGGTCGACGCCCGTGCCGTAGTGGGCGATAATCCGGCAGCGGCTCAACACGTCGATGTGCCGGGCATTTAGGATCCCCCGCAGGTGCAAGACGGCATCCACCTCGGGCGCCAGGCGCCCAAACGCCTCGAGGTCGTCCAGGTCCACGGGCTCAACCTGGATCCCTTGTGGCTCGAGGACCGCGCGTTCCACGGCAATATCGTAAGCGGGCAGGCCGCGTCCCTCCGTGCGGACGCATCGCCAGCGAGGTGTGGTCATAGCGTTCTGTGTGGGAGGAATTCCGGAGAGCGTCAGGTAAGTCCTTCACAATTACGAACCATCGACGAGGGTCGCCCATGATCAGCATCGGCCGGAGGGTGTGGTTGACGGCACTCGGAGGTGTTCTGGTTCTGGCCGTGATTGCGGGACCGGCGTCCAGCCAGTCCGCCAGGTTCTCGCTCGCGCCAGTCATCATCTCCGCGTATCCCAGGGACTTTCGCAACATCGACCCCGCGCACATCCCAGGGTCTCCAGACTACCAGATCGCAATGAACGTCTTCTCCGGCCTGGTGCGGTACAAGATCAACTCGCTCGACGTGGAACCGGACCTGGCGGAGCGCTGGCGCGTCTCACCCAACGGCCAGGTGTACACGTTCTTCTTGAGAAAGGGCGTGAAGTTTCACCACGGATTCGGCGACTTCACCGCCAAAGATGTCAAGTATACGATCGAGCGGATCCTGAACCCGGCGACCCGATCCCGGTACCGGGCGTCGCTGCTGATCGTCGAGAACGTCGAGATCGTCGATGACTATACGGTGCGGGTCAACCTCAAAGCGCCATCGGCAAGCTTCCTGGGCGGCGCGATGGCGTTCCGGCCCGGCTACATCGTCAGTCAAAAGGCCGTCGAACAGTTGGGCGAGCGCTTCTCCCTCAATCCGATTGGCACCGGTCCCTTCCAGTTCGTCAGCTACGCGCCCAGACAGGAACTCATCATGGAGGCCTTCCCGGAGTACTATCGCGGCGCCCCCGCGATCAAGCGGGTCGTGTGGAAGGTCGTACCCGATGACAACGTCGCGGCCCTCGCCCTGCAAAAGGGCGAGATCAACCACGCGATCGTGCGCGACCCGCAGGTGTACAAGGCGCTCCAGCGGGACCCGAACCTGGCTTTCACGGCCACCCCGACCACCGGGTGGTGGGAGTTCTCGATGAACCCGCGGCGGAAACCGCTGGATGACATCCGAGTGCGACGGGCCCTTGCGCACGCCGTGGACCGCGACACGTTCATCAAGACGGTGCTGGAGGGGCTGGGCTCTCCGGCGTACAGCGTGATTCCCCCGGGGATGATTGGGCACACGAACGACGTAGAGAAGTTTCCTTATAATGTCGCGCGGGCCAAGCAGCTGCTGACCGAGGCCGGATACCCCAACGGGTTCCGCGTCAACGTCGTGTACGAGCCCGGGGAATACGGCGATCTGATGGCCACTGCGATGCAGCAGTGGTTCAAGGATATCGGCGTTGACCTGCAGCTCGTCAAGCTCGAAGCGGGCGCCTGGACGGCCCGCCGGCAGGCGGGGGACTACGATATCACCATCAGCGGGACCAGCCGGTTCGATCCAGACCAGTTCCTCACCGAGCAGTTCCATTCGGCGAGTTTCCCGCCCGGGGGGAATCAGGCCTACTACGGGGCGGTCGACGACCTGATCGAGGCGCAGCGCCGCGCGGTCACCGCTCGGGACAGGGCCCGCATCTTGGTCGAGATCCAGAAGAAGGTTGCCAGTGATGTGCCGTTTGTGCCGTTGTTCAACCCGGTGTACGTGACGGCATACCACAAGTCTCAGAAGGGGCACGCGCTCAACACCGCGCACTGGATGACCCGGTTCGAGTTTGTCAGGATCGAACGGTAGCCCGGGGGCCTCGGGCCCCTCCAGCCATGGCCTATCTCGTGCAGCGCGTGCTGGCCACGCTTCCGACCATTGTGGGCGTCGTGACGCTGGCCTTCCTCTTGATCCACATCGCCCCGGGCGATCCGGCCGAGCTGCTGCTGGGTGACTATACCGGCGTCACCCCGCAGGTGCTCGCGGATTTGCGCGCCCGCCTCGGCCTGGACCGGCCGCTGGCCGTGCAGTACGTCACGTATGTCGGCAGCGTGCTCAGAGGCGACCTGGGAAAGTCGTTCAGGACCAATCAGCCGGTGATGAGCGAGATCGTGACGCAGGCGCCGTTCACGGTCGTCCTGGCGGCGGCCGGGGTGCTGCTGGCGATCCTCGTGGGTGTGCCGTCCGGCATCGTCACGGCGGTCCGTCGAAATTCCGCCGTCGACTACCTCACGACAACCGTCGCGATGCTCTGGCTCTCGGGCCCCTCCTTCTTGTTCGGCATCCTCTTGATCTACGTGCTGGCGTACAAACTCGGCTGGTTCCCCATATTCGGCGCGGGGAGTTGGGGCGACTGGCGCAGCCTCGCGAGCCACCTGGCGCTGCCGGCCGCGGCGATCGGCGTGCGGTCGGCGGCACTGATCGCACGCATGACCCGGTCA
The DNA here is from genome assembly GCA_041487495.1 of bacterium. Classification (GTDB taxonomy): domain Bacteria; phylum Sysuimicrobiota; class Sysuimicrobiia; order Sysuimicrobiales; family Humicultoraceae; genus JBGPNN01. Next base: position 11,125 of record JBGPNN010000026.1, on the reverse strand, counting down.
TCCATGCTTGAGGTGCTCCACCAGGACTACGTGCGGACCGCGCGCGCCAAGGGCTTGGGCCACTATGCCGTGGTCTACCGGCACGCGCTGCGGAACGCCGCCATCCCGGTCGTGACCATCATCGGGCTCGACATCGCCTACCTGCTGGGCGGGGCGGTGGTCATCGAGACGGTGTTTGCCCGCCCGGGCCTGGGCAAACTGGTGGTGGACGCGATTTACGCGCGCGATTATCCGATGGTGCAGGGCGCGATCATGGTCTTCGCGTTCGGCATCTTGCTCGTCAACCTGCTTGTCGATTTGAGCTACGCGGTTGTCGATCCTCGTATCCGGTATTCGTAGCGCGCCCCCGACCGGGGCGCACCCTTCGGTCGCTCCCGGACCATTCCGGCGAGCCGCGCGCACGCTCTGGGCCCGCCGCAGCGCCGCGCTGGGACTCCTCGTGATCGTGGCCGTGGTAGCCGTCGCGGTGCTGGCGCCGTGGGTCGCGCGCCGTGACCCGCTGCAGCAGCGCCTGCTCGAGCGGCTGCGGCCGCCTATGACGCCCGGCCACCCCATGGGGACGGACAACTTCGGGCGGGATCTGTTCGCACGGCTGGTCTACGGATCGCGCATCTCGATCTTGGTGGGCGTCCTGTCGGTGGCGATCGCCGCGGGAATCGGCTCGGCGATGGGATTGGTCGGCGGCTACTACGGCGGCGTGCTCGACCAGGCCCTGATGCGCGTCGTGGACGTCCTGATGGCGTTTCCGCTGATCCTGCTCGCTATCGCGATCGTGGCGTTCTTGGGCGGCGGCCTGCTCAATTTGATGCTGGCCGTCGGGATTTCGAGCGTGCCTCCGTTTGCCAGGATCGTCCGCGGCGAGGTCCTGACGCAACGCCGGCGCGACTATGTCGAGGCGGCGCGCGCGCTGGGCGCCGGACACAGCCGGGTCATCCGCCGGCACATCCTGCCCAACAGCCTGTCGCCGATCGTCGTGCTCTCGACGCTGCGCATTTCGACCGCGATCCTCACAGAATCCAGCCTGAGTTTTCTGGGGCTCGGGGTTGCGCCGCCGACGCCCACGTGGGGCAACATGTCGGCCGAGGGGACAAAGTTCCTGCAGACCGCACCCTGGATCGCGATCGCACCGGGTGCGGCGATCATGCTGATGGTGCTGGCGTTCAACCTGTTTGGCGACGGCCTCCGGGACGCGTTGGATCCGCGGCTCAAGGGCGAGGTCGGATGACCATCCTCGTCACGGGAGGCGCGGGCGTCGTCGGCTCGTACGTGGTGCGCGACCTCGTCGAGCGCGGCACCCGGCCGGTCGTGCTCGACGCGGCGGCACCGAGCGCGGTCTGGTTGCAGGAGTTCGATGGCCGGGTCGACTTTGTGCGGACGGACATCAACGAGCTCGAGGCGTTGATCGACGTGTGCCGGCAGCACCGCGTCGACGTGATCCTCCACTTGGCGGCGTTGACCGGAGCCGCCTCCGACGACGAACCACTGGTCATGTTTCGAGTCAACATGCAGGGCACGATGTCCGTGTTCGAGGCGGCGCGGCGGGCCGGGGTGCGGCGCGTCGTGATGGCGAGTACACGCACGGTCTACCCGGAGTTCGATGGTACGCCGTACGGGCACCCGTCCTACACGCCCGTACCGGAGGATCATTGGCTCGACCCGGATCGCCCGTATGAAGTCTGGAAACACGCCGCCGAACGCATGGGGCGCTTCTACCAGCGGAAGTTCGGGCTGGAGTTCGCGGCGTTCCGGTTCGCGATCTACTACGCGGCCGAGCGGACCCGGGATCCCGGCGGCCGGGCGATGGGGATGCTCCACGCGATGATCGCCGACGCGGTGCGCGGCCGGCCCACGGCGATCCCCGGCGGCGCCGAACGCGTCATGGACTGTGTGTATGTCAGGGACCTCGCGCGGGCCTTTGTCTTGGCGGCGGATGCGCCGCGACTGTCGAGCCCCGCATACAACATCGGCGCCGGCGAACGCGTCACGCCGGGACGCTTTGCCGCGGCGGTCAGGGCCGCGGTGCCTGGCGCGCACATCGACATCGGTCCGGGCATCGACTTCGCGCCGGGTCACTACTGCGTGCTCGATATCACGCGGGCCGGACGCGATCTGAACTTCGAGCCGGCGTGGTCACTTGAGGCCGGCGTGGCTGACTGCGTGGCGCGGACGAGGACGCTGCTCGCCGGGCCGAGCGATCCCGCGCGTGGGGCCGGAGGATAGGACGCGGAGGATGAGGATCCTGGTCACGGGCGCGTCCGGCGTCGTGGGGTCACATGTCGTCCGACAATTGCTCGACATCGGGCATGAGGTCACGGCCGCGGACGTCCTGCCGGGTCCGGGTCCCATTCTCGCCGGGATCGCGGGACTGTCTTACCGGCGCCTCGACGTGCGCGATCTGGCGCAAGTCCTCGAGGTCTTCGGCGCCGTCAAACCCGATCGCGTCATTCACCTGGCCGCTGGTCGGCGAGTGGTACAACCAGCATCCCCTGGCCAACGAGGAGACCAACGTCGGCGGCACGCTGAACATGCTCGACGCCTGCCGGCTGTCCGGGGTGCGCCGCATCGTCCTGGCCTCCACCTGGTCGCTGTACCCCGACTTCCACGGGACCCGCCACGGGCACCCGCACTACGAGCCGGTGTCTGAGACGACCCCACCCCATCCGGTGCGTCCGTATGAGATCGGCAAGTACGCGTGCGAGCGGTACGCCGCGTGGTACCGGGAGTTGCACGGGCTGGAGTTCGCCGCGCTGCGATTCGGAGGGTATTATGCTGCCGAGCGCCGGTTCCAGCGCGAGCCTCGCGGCGCCGGGCCGATCAACGACATGCTGAGCGCGGTGGCGGCGGGGCGGCCGTATCGTCTGGAGGCGGGCGGCGATCAAGGCATGGATCTGGTCTACGTCAAGGACTGCGCGGCCGGGTGCGGGGCGGCGGCCCTGGCGCGCTCAACACCGTCCGGCATCTACAACATCGGGACCGGCGTGGCCTCGACGCTACTGCAGGCCGCGGTGATCCTTCGTGATCTTGCGCCGGGTAGCGAGATTGTCGTCGGCGCGGGTCAGTTGCCGGCGAAGCACCTGTGCCGTATGGACATCACGCGGGCCAAGACAGAACTCGGCTACGAACCGCGATACATGTTACGGGAGGGGCTTGCCGACTGCCTGGCGGCACTTCGCGATCTGGAGTGACGGAATTCTCCATCTTCGCGCCTCGTTCCAGAGCACAGTAAAGGGGGGATATCCATGCGAACCGCCGTACTCGTACTCAAGGTCCTGGCGTTGACCGTGATCTTATCGGCCGCCGCCGTGTTCGCCGCCGCGCCCGTGCCGCAGTCGGCCCGCGGACCGGCCATCCCGCAAGACAAGGGCTACCTCGTCCAGGAGATCAAGGACGGGCTCTTCTGGGTGACTGACGGTGCCTACCAGGCGATGTTCCTGGTCACGGGCAGAGGTGTCATCGCCGTTGACGCTCCGCCGACAATCGGCAAGAACTACCTGAAGGCCATCGCGGATGTCACGAAAGAACCCGTCACGCACGTCATCTACAGTCATGCCCACAAGGATCATATCGGTGCTGCGAGCATGTTCCCCAAGGGTGTGAAGATCATCGCGCACCGCGAGACGGCCAGACTGCTGGCCCGCGCGAAGGACCCGGACCGGCCGATGCCGACCGTGACCTTCTCGACGTCGTACACGCTCAAGGTGGGCAGGCAGACCCTCGTGCTGGACTATAAGGGGGAGAACCACGAGCCGGGCAACATCTTCATCTACGCGCCCAAGCAGAAGGTATTGATGCTGGTCGACGTCATCTTCCCCGGCTGGGTGCCCTTCACCCGGCTGGCGGTCTCGCATGACATCCCTGGCTACATCGAGGCGCACCAGCAGGTGCTGGGCTACGACTTCGTGACCTTCATCGGCGGGCACCTGAGCCGGCTGGGCACCCGTCAGGACGTGAAAGTGCAGATCGAGTATATCAACGACCTTCGGGCGAACGCCGCGCAGGCGTTGCGGACCGTGAACTTCATGGCGGTCGCCAAGGAAACCGGGTTCGACAACCCATGGCTGCTCTTCGGCAAGTATTTCGATGCGACCGCCAAGGCGTGCGAGGAGGCGACCGTCCCCAAGTGGCGCGACCGGCTCGGCGGGGCCGACGTGTTCACCTATGAGCACTGCTGGGTCATGGTGGAGAGTCTCCGAATCGACTAGGTCCATTCGGCGTGGAAGAGGGCGCGGATCTGCTGGCGGTCGAGCCCGGCGCTCAGTAAGACCGTCAGCTTGATCCGCGCTTTGTGCCCCGGCGTCCCCGCGAAAATGACGCCTCGACGCAGCAGATCGGATTCGCCGCCCTGGTGCCGGTACGTATCGCGGTGCAGCCTGCCGGTGGGGTAGGGGTTCGCCATGACCACCGTCATGCCGAGGGTCAGCGCTTGGGTCACCAGGTCCAGTTGACGCGGTGAGAGGCGTCCCGCCTCAATGACGATGCCATCCACATGCTGATCCACCGCCGTCTTCAGGAACAGATCCGATGGATCGGCGCCGGAAGGAATCCGTTCCACCCGCGCGGTGATCGCCGGCGGCATGACGGCCGGAAGACGCCGGAAGGGTCGCCGCGCGAAGAACACGTAGTCCTCGTCGACGTGGCCGAGGGGTCCGAACTCGGGCGACTGGAAGCCATCGATCCGGGCCGAATGCAGTTTCATGACGTCGCGTGCGCAGTGGATCGTCCCGTTCATGACCACGAGCACGCCCAGACCTGCCGCGCGCGGGCAGGCGGCGACCTGGATCGCATTCATCAAATTCAGCGGCCCATCATCGGTAAGCAGGGTCGGGTTGCGCATGGCGCCCGTGACGACCACCGGGCGGTCCTCACCGAGCACCACGTCGAGAAAGTGGACGGTCTGCTCGAGCGTGCCGGTGCCGTGCGTGATCACGACGCCGGCGACGCCCGGATCTGTAAAGACCTGCGTGACGCGCTGTGCGAGCCCGAGCATGTCGCGAAAACCGATGAACGCGCTGGCGACGTTGAGAAATGTCTCGACCGTGACGCGCGCGACAGACGCGGCGCCTGGGATGCGCTCGAGGAGTTCCTCGGCCGAGAGCCCGGGCGCGACTTCTCCCGTTGCCTGGGGTTGTCCGGCGATCGTGCCGCCGGTGGTGATGACGTGGATGTGCGGAAGGGCCGTCACGCGCTGTACTCTTCAAGGATGACGTGAGACTCCCTTCTGAATTCCGCGGTCTCCAGGGCAGGTTTCAATGTAAGAACCACCGAAATCGCAGAGGTGCATCCTTTGGCGCTTCCCACGCTGAGCCTCTTTTCTCTCGAAGGCCGCGTTGCCATCGTCACCGGAGGGAATCGGAATATCGGTTTCGGGCTCAGTCGCGGGCTGGCCGGGGCCGGGGCGCGGGTCCTGATCGCCAACCGCGATGCGGCGGGCGGAGAGGCGGCGGTTGCGCGCCTGCGGGATGAAGGGTGGGACGTCGCCTCGGCGCAGACGGACGTCGGTGATCCGGCATCGTGCCGCAAGATGGCGCAGGCCGCGCTCGAGCGATGGGGCCGCATCGACATTCTGGTCAACAATGCGGCGGTCCGTGTCGACAAGACCGCCGTGGATCATACCGCTGAAGACTTCGACTGGATCATGGGCATCAACGTCCGCGGTATGCTCCACTGCTGCCAGGCCGTCTACCCGACGATGAAGGCGCAGAAGAAGGGCCGCATTGTCAATATCGGCTCGATCTCGGCGCGGAAAGGCGTGTGGAAGCGAACGTCCTACAGCGCATCGAAGGGCGCGGTCACCGGTCTCACACATGGGCTGGCTGTTGAGTGGGCCGACGACGGCATCACGGTCAACGCGCTATCACCTGGCGCGGTCGCCTCGCCCGAGCGCCCGCCGGATCCCGATTCCGCTCGGTACAAGGCGAACATCGACCTGATCCCGCTTGGCCGCTTCTCGTGGCCCGATGATCTGGTTGGGCTCTGCGTGTTCCTGGCGTCGGACGCCTCGGCCTATCTGACAGGGCAGGATATCTTGATCGACGGCGGCTGGGCCCTGACCATGCGGCCGATGTCGGCCCGGTAGCCATGTATCCGGAACTCGACCGCATTTTTCGCACCCATCTGTCGGGCGAGCGCGCCCAACAGCACACGGCCACCATCACGCAGTGGTACCGCTCCCCGGGTGCGTCCGGATACCATGCGGCCACCCAGTACGTTGCCGCGGCCATTCGCGACGCCGGCGCCGACGAGGTCATTGAAGAACGCTATCCGCTCGACGGCGAGACGAAGTTTATGGGCCGCACGATGCCTCCGGCCTGGGAGCCGCTCGACGCCACACTAGACATCGTGGATCCGGTCCAGGAGCACCTGCTCTCGTACGAGCGGGTCCCTTCGACCCTGCCCTGGTGGTGCGGCAGCACGCCGCCCGAGGGGTCGGTGGTCCAGGTGGTGCATGTCGGCCTCGGGCTGTCGGAGACCGACTACGCGGACAAGCCCGTGACCGGCAATGCCGTGCTCATCCGTGACAGTGAGTCACGCCCGGCATGGGCCCGGGCGGCGGAACTCGCGCAAAAGCACGGCGCCGCCGGGATCATCACCGACTTCTTGCACTCGCAGACCCGGCCCTGGCGCACGCGCGCGGCGCTGCCCGAAGCCGTGCAGTTGCTCCGGTTGCCGCCGCGGTGGGAGAATCTCTGGGCGTTTTCGGTCGACTACCATTCGGCAGAGCGGCTGGCAGAACTGGCGCGTGTCGGCGTCGTGCGTGTCCGCGCCCGGGTGCGGGCACGGACCTTTAAGGGCGAAGGCGTGAACCTCATCGCGACAGTGCGCGGCGCGGAGCGCCCCGATGAGTCGGTGTTCTTTATCGCCCACACCTCAGCCGGCACAAAGCCCTGCGCCAACTGTGCGGCCGGTCCCGCGCTGATGATCGAATTGTGCCGGGCGATCCAGGCGGCCATCCGTGCCGGCGAGTTGCCGCGGCCACGGCGATCGATCCGGTTCATGTTTGTGGCCGAAGGGCTCGGCAGCACGCATTACATCCACACGCATCGCGACAGTCTGTCGAAGATCAAGGCCGTTCTGTGTCTGGACTCGGTCGGCCACCGACAGTCGACGCTGAAGTCGTCGCTGATCATGTACCGGTCACCCGACTCGATCCCGAGCTATGTGAACGACCTGGGCGCAGCGCTGATCGAGGGCTTGCCGAAAGACGCCGACTGGCCGTTCAAGAACGGGCCGGCCATATCGCTGGTGAACTTCGATCAGCTCCCCTATACGCCGTGGAGCGACAACCACTACTGGGTGACCTTTGGTGTGCCCGCACCGCTGTTCATGTCCTGGCCTGATCTCTACTTTCACACGCAGTTGTTGACCGCAGACCACACCGATCCGATGGTTTTCGAGCGGGCCGGACGGATGCTCGGTAGCCTGGCGGTCGGCATCGCCCGGGCCGGCGCCTTGGAGGCGGCCGCCATCATGGAGGAGATCGCCGGCAAGGCCGCGCTGCGCGTGAACCGCGCCGTGCGCGACGCGCTGGCCGTGGGCGGATCCTCAGACGGCGATGCCCTTGAGCGAGTGACGCGGCAGGTCGAGTTCCTCGTCGATCGTGACGTCCGATCGATGGAATCGGTGCTCGACCTCGCCGACGGCGACACCGGAGCCGCACGCGTGAAGACGATGGCGGAGCGCGCGGTGTCAAATCTCCGGGACCGGGGAAGAGATGAACTCGAACGTCTGGAAACACTCCTGGAAGGCGGCCCGGCCGCGGGCCACGTCAGACGCAGGGCGTCCCGCGGGCGCGAACGGGATGAGCCGGCGGCCGCCATCGTGCCGCGCCGGACGGTGGACGGTGTCCCGCCGGGTGTCGTCGGGCTCACCTATGACGAGACGGCCACCCTCGTGACGGCCATGCAGTCCGAAGATCCGCACGTGAACTGGGAGACGCTGCGGATCTTCGGCGACGAGCTGTGGAACCTCGCCGACGGGCGCCGGAGCCTGGCTGGGATCGCCGAGGTGATTTGCCTCGAATTTGGATTCCGCCTGAGTCCGGGACACTTCGTGACGCTCGCGCGGGGGTTGGAGAAAGCCGGACAGTTTCGTCTTGGGGATCGCCGCGGTTGACACACCCTCGGTGCGGGGATACGATGTAAGTAGCGACGCGGGGTGGAGCAGTCCGGTAGCTCGTCGGGCTCATAACCCGAAGGTCGGAGGTTCAAATCCTCCCCCCGCTACCAACAGTAGACGCCCAAGACGCGGGTTTGGCCTGCGTGTTGGGCGTCGACCTTATCGCGGCGATTTCGCCTGCAGGAAACTCGAGGGCGAGCGACAACAAAGCCAGAATGAAGACGGTCCGCCCCCCGGTGTCCAGTACTATCCAGGACGTGATGGGACTCATGGCTCCCATGATCCAATGGTTCGCGCGGATCCCCGAACTGAGGGCGAGGCATGGCACCGAGATCTGCGATTTCGCGGCCGGGAACCCGCAGGAGGGAACGGTCAGGGGCTACGCCCACGCCGTCACGCGCTGGGTGGAGGCCCAGGAGCCGGATTGGTTTGCCTACAAGACCAGCGAGCCGAAAGCCCAGGCAGTCGTGGCGGCGTCGCTGCGGGCGTACCTGGGCATCCCGTTCGACCCGGAAGACATCGCCCTCACCAACGCCTCCATCGCCGCTCTGGCTGCGACGTTGCGAACCGTGTGCGAGCCAGGAGACGAAGTCGTGATCGTCAGCCCGCCGCACTTTCTCTACGAGCCGCTGATCCGGGCCGCCGGCGCCCGCGCCGTTCGGGTGAAAGTGCAGCCGAAGACATTCGATCTCGACATGGAAGCCGTGGCGGGGGCGCTGACGCCGCGCACGCGGGCCATGATAATCAACACCCCCCACAACCCGACCGGGAGGATCTTTCCGCCCGAGGCCCTGGAGCGGCTCGCCGGTGTGCTGACTGAGGCGTCTGAGCGCCACCAGCCCATCTATCTTCTCTCGGATGAAGCCTACAACCGCATCCTGTTCGACGGCCGCCCCTTCACCTCACCGGCCGCCTATTACCCGAGAACGTTTCTCATTTACTCCTACGGCAAGGTGCTGCTGGCCCCCGGGCAGCGTATCGGCTACATCGCCGTCCACCCGCGGATGCCAGAGCGCGACGTGTTTCGCGTCGCGCTCATGGCCGGGCAGCTCGCGACGGGCTACGCGTGGCCCAACGCGCTTCTCCAGCACGCGCTTGCCGACCTAGACCCGCTTACCGTGGATGTTGGCCAAATCCAGGTGAGGCGGGATCGGATGGTCGAGGCCCTTCGCGGGTTTGGATACGAGGTGCACGTGCCGGAGGCGACGTTCTATCTCATGCCCCGCTGCCCTATCCGCGATGATGCCCTGTTCTGCGAGTGGCTGGCTGAGGAGAGGATCATCGCCATGCCTGGGGCGTTCCTGGACTTGCCGGGCTACTTCCGTTTATCGCTGACGGCGACCGACGACATGGTCACGCGATCCCTTCCCGGGTTCGCCCGGGCCATGGCGCGAGCGCGCGCGATTACAGATTCTCGACCTCCCGAAAGAATGTGATCTCTCCAGGGAAACTGCGCGCGTAGGCCTGGGCCAGGTTGATCTGGTCTTCGGTCAGTAGAGGGAAGCGCTCGCGCACGTCCGTGGGGTCGACGAGACGCCAGACATAGAGTCCGGTGCCCGCAACCGGGGCGCGGCGTCCGGCCCGGCCCTCGACAAACATGATCCCTGGAAAGCGACGGGTTCTCGAACTCTCAGCGAGCATCTCTCGCACAATCCACGCGATCGGCCGCTGTGTTCTCTCAGCCTCGTCACGTATGGCTAGGGCCAGCTCATCGGTGAGTCGAATCGAAGTCGGCAGAGTCTGGACCGCTCGCCTGCGTTTCGGTCGCGCCGGCGGCTGACGCTGCCGCATTCCACTATCCCCCCGCGCCGTAGATCGTACTCGCACCGACCACGATCTAGGCACCCTCGTGTCGGCATGTCCAAGCCCTGGTCGGACGCGCCTGACTCACCCTACATTGCGCGTAGATCGTAGTCGCTGCGAATACCAACTACGTCCTGTCGCACCTACTCTATCGTCCGCCGAGTGTGACGTTTACGGGGCCGGCATCAAGCGCGATACGCTCCAGCGCGTGATAGGTGGGCTTGAGGATCGTGTACTTGCCGATGATCGGCAGCGGCTTTGCCTGGCCCTGGACCGCCCTGCGGGCGACCGCCACGGGAGGCGGCGTCGCGCTCGCCGCCGGTTATGCCGGTCTGGCGTTTGCTCATTTCCCGGTTCAGGCCTTCGCGGCCGCTGCGTTCGCGAACGCCGGCATGGGGATCGGGGGCGCCGTCGGCGGCCTCGTCGCAGCCTACGGTTTGACCGGGTACATCGTGCTGTTCCTGGTCAACGCGCTCACCTACCTCGCCTACGTCGCGGTGTTGGTCGCGGTCGGCTGGGGCGTCTTCTCATTTCTCCTACCGCCGTATGCGAAGAACGAGATCGGCATTCCTCGCTGCTGCGGTTGTTGCAATTGCGGCCGTCGCCTCGGCGCTTACGCTGGAGCGGAAGCTGCCTGATGCCTCTCGTTTGACGCCTCGTCCGCGGTCAGTTTGATTGGTCGTCGACGTTGCGCCCGGGGGATAACGAGCCACCGTTGTCTCTTTGCAGGAGGTTTGCAGGAACTCGGTCTGGACCGAGTTGGGAGTGGCTACAGGCTGCTTGAGGTCGAGGCGGACCCGTCGTTGTTCAGCGTCAGGTCGACGATTGAGGTGATCGTGAGCGGGCCGCAGCGTGGCGCTGCAGCCGGTGTCGCGGTCGCGCGGAACTCGATAGAGACGGCGCTTGCCGCCGTAACGGAATAGGCCCAGCAGCCTCCGCCCGGCGGGAGGAAACCGAACGGGTTGGGTGACCCGATGGGGCCGGTGGTGAGCGTCGCCCAGGTGCTGTTCTGCAAGTAATACGCCCAGCCCATCGTCTTCAACTCCTGCAGCGCGGTCTGGCCTTCAGCGACCAGAGCTTTCTGCCTCGCGCCCAGATATCTCGGCACCGACAGCGCAATCAGGGTACCAAGGATCGCCAGCACGACGACCAGCTCAATCAGCGTGAAACCACCCTGACGCTTCACGGTTTCGCCCTCCCTACGTTT
>JBGPNN010000025.1:0-22691 GCA_041487495.1 bacterium | reverse complement strand
GTACACGCAGGCGGGAGCCGCGCCGGCGACCCTGGCCGGACGCGGCGAGATTGCCGTCGGCGTCGTCTTCGTACACGATGCGATCGGCGCCAGTCTCAACGGCTTCCCCCTGACCTATGGGGCATCGACGGACGGGACCGGCTTTGAGATCGGCGGGATCAGCTTGATCAAGGGAGCCCCCAACCGGGCGAATGCGATCGCGTTCATCGATTGGGCCCTGACCCCCGACACGCAGTTGCTGGCGGCATCTGAAGGGAAGTCGTATCAGATCCCATCAAACTCCAAGACGGCGGTGCCGAAGGTCTCGCCGCGGTTCCAGGATTTCAAAGTCATCAAATATGACTTCGTGAAGTATGGGACCCCTGCGGTCCGGGACGCCCTGGTGAAGCGGTGGACGACGGAGGTGTTCCCGCTGCCGAAGTAGACGGCAGATGGCGCGGGTGGCCGTCGCGATCCCCAGACCCCTCATGGGAGTCAACAGCACCCTTGTGATCTGGGGCAGCGCCGCGCTCATCGGCGCCCTGCTGCTTCCGTGGGCACGCGTGGGGCGCGAGCTTGCCGTGTTCGCGCCCCATACCGTTGGGTTCGATCTCCTGGCGCGCGGCGCCAATGGCGTCCTGATCGCCATGGTCTGCATGGCAGGGGCGGCGGTGCTGGGAGTCGCACCGCTGCCGCTCTACCGGCGCGGCCGGCTCTCGCTGCTCGCCGGTGTCATCGGGCTGCTCGCCACTGTGGCGGCGATCTCCGCGCTTGGAAAGGCCATGGGGCCGGGTGCCCTGGCGGCGATCCTAGGATGCCTGACAGTGATCGGGATCGGGCTGGCCCTCGGCGGGTACATCCACGCCGACGCGTTTATCGCCGTGTGCATCGTCTGGTCCGCGGCTTTTGTCGCGGCCTTCGTGTTGTACCCGCTGTGGAACGTGCTCAAAGCCAGCGTGTTTGTGGACGGGCACCTGACGTTGGATTTTGTGCGTGAGACGGTTCGGTCGCCCAACTTCTTGCTCATCGACAACCCCACGACACCCGAGAACGAGGCGCGTGGCGCGCTGTTCGCCGGGGCGGCCCTCACGGCGGCCGTCGCGTGTGTGACGTGGCTGAGGACGAGGACGCTCCGCCCGACACTGCTGTGGACCGTCGTCGGCGGGCTGATCGCGTTCGCGGTGAGCGCGCTCTATGTTGGTATCGGCGCGGTGCGCAACAGCATCGTGCTGGCGCTGGTCGTAAGCACCGTCTCGACCGGGCTCGGGTTTCTGTTCGCGATCCTGGCCGAACGGTCACGACTGCCGATGCGCAGGCTGTTCGGCCCGGTCTCGATCCTGCCCATCATCACTCCGCCGTTCGTGCTGGGTCTGGCGATCATCTATCTCTTCGGGCGGCGGGGATATATTACGCACGAACTCCTGGGTCTCAACACGAATGTGTTCTTCGGGCTGCTTGGACTCAGCCTTGCACAGGTGCTGGCCTACACGCCCATCGCGTTTCTGATCCTGCTTGGGGTGGTCAGGGCGCTGAACGTGGCGATGGAAGAAGCGGCCGAAACGCTGGGCGCCAACCGGTGGCACATTCTTCGCACGGTGATCTGGCCGCTTGCGCGCCCCGGGCTGGCGAACGCGTTTCTTCTGGTGGCCATCGAGAGCCTCGCCGACTTCGGCAATCCCGTCATCGTCGGGGGCGGCAAGCCCTATCTGGCGACCCAGATCTACTTCGCCTACACGGGTGGCAGCGGTCCGAACGTCGCGGCCGTGTTCGGCGTCACCCTGCTCGTGATGACGCTGACGATCTTTCTCGCCCAGTACCTGTGGTTGGGGAAGAAATCCTATGTCACCGTGACCGGCAAGCCAGGTCAGGGGATCGCTCGGGCCCTCCCGCCGTCGCTTGACTATGCCGTGACAGGGATCTTCGCCGTCTGGGTCGTGTTGATCGTCCTGCTGTACGGGTCCGTGGCGATCGGAAGTGTCACGAAGCTGTGGGGCTTCGACTATACATTTACACTCGAGCACCTCAAGGGATTGTCGCCGACCGGATGGCATGTGTTTCGGACAACGGCGACACTGTCGCTCATCGCCGCGATCCCCTCGACCGCCGTCGGCTTGATCATCGGCTATCTGGTCACCCGGTTCGTCTTTCCCGGCCGCAACGCGCTCGAGTTCGCTTCCATGCTCTCGTTTGCCACACCGGGGACGGTCATGGGCATCGGCTACATCCTGGCGTTTAACACGGGTGCGCTGCTGCTCACCGGCACGGAACTGATCATCATCCTGGCCTTCGTTTTTCGGAACATGCCGGTAGCCCTGCGAGCCAGCGTGGCGGCGATCACGCAGATTGACCGCTCCCTCGAAGAAGCGTCGACGATGCTTCGGGCGGGGTCGGCCACGACGCTCCGACGTATCGTGCTGCCCTTGGTCCGGGGCGCTATTCTGTCTGGCTTGATCTTCAGCTTCGTCCGGGCCATGACCGCGATCAGCCAGGTCATTTTCCTCATTACGCCAAGGACGAACCTGGCCACGACGCAGATCCTCTCGTATATCAACTACGGCGCGGTCGGGTTGGGGGCCGCGCTCTCTTGGCTGCTCGTGGTGTTTATGGCGTTGGTGATCCTGGCCCTCTATGCGATCTCGAGTCGCATTGGGGGTCGGCAGATGCCCACGTTCTAGGCTGAAGGCAACAAGGAGGCACGCATGGCTGTTCAGCTCAAACAGGTCCTGCATGGCGAAGCGGCGTCGGTGCGGTTGCACGAGGTTACCAAACGCTTTGGCACGACCGTCGCGGTGGACAACCTCACCCTCGAAATCGCCGCGGGCCGGCTGGTGACCCTGCTCGGGCCGTCGGGCTGCGGCAAGACCACGACGCTGCGGATGATCGCCGGGCTCGAGCAACCCACGTCCGGTAGGATCTTTATCGGTGATGAGGACGTGACCCCGCTCCCCGCCGCGAATCGCAACACGACGATGGTCTTTCAGTCGTACGCGCTGTTTCCCCATCTCACGGTTTTTGAGAACATCGCGTATGGATTGCGCGTGCAGCGCCGGCCGGCCGACGAGATCCGTCGCCGCGACGGCGAGGCGCTGAGCCTCGTGAACCTCCCGGGTCTCGAGGGCCGGTGGCCGGCGCAGCTCTCCGGCGGGCAGCAGCAGCGCGTGGCGCTGGCCCGCGCCCTGGTGATGCAACCCAAGGTGCTGCTCTTCGACGAGCCACTGTCCAATCTCGATGCCAAGCTTCGCAAGCGGGTGCGCGCCGACATCCGCCTGCTGCAGCAGGACCTTGGCATCACCAGCGTTTATGTGACACATGACCAGTCCGAGGCGCTGGCGATCTCCGATGTCGTCGTAGTCATGAATCAGGGTCGCATCGAGCAGATCGGCACACCGACGGATCTCTACCGCCGGCCCGCCTCCCGTTTCGTTGCCGACTTCATCGGTGAAGCCAACTTGCTGCCCGCATCGGTGGAGGGCGATTCGGTGCGCGTCGGATCGTACCGGTTCCCGTTCCGACAGGCGGGCGTGGCGCCGGGGCCCGCGACGCTGATGGCGCGGCCCGAAGCCATCCGGGTGGCCGTCGACGGCGATGGCCTACCGGGTCGCGTGCGCAGCGCGTTCTTCATGGGAACGTACTGCGACTACATCGTGGAGACCGACGTCGGGGAGATCAGCGTCGCCGATGCCCAGAGCGTCGACGGCATGCACGGCGTGGGCGCGTCCGTCCGCCTGCAGTTTTCGTCTTCGGGATTGTACCTGCTTCCACCGAAGTAGACCCAGCTGGAGGGGGCGAGACGATGACGGCTCTGGCGGAAGTTGCGCAGTGCCCGAAGTGTAAGCTCCCCATGCGGCCCCTCACGCAAAGTGGGGTGGCCCTCTCCTATTGCGTGGAATGCAGAGGCTTATGGTTCGACGGGGACGAGGTGGTGCGCGTTATCGGCGACGCGGAGGCGGGCCCGTTCAAAGGGAATCTTGCGGGGTCCCGGTCGCGGGCGACCCCGCTGCCCTGCCCGCGGGGTCACGGCAAGCTGCGCGAGGTGACGCTGGAAATCCCGACGGACCACGCCGATGCCTGCGGGTGCCCCGAGTGCGCGGGCGTGTGGATGGAGCCGGAGGACCTCAGGCGGATTCGCACCCACCTTCCGCAGCCTGATGTGGCCTCGGAGGAACGGATCGAGAGCCTGAAGCTCAGGATCGACGAGGCACAGCACGAAGCCGACGAGGCGCAGGTCGCCCGCCGGGAGAAGGATCTCCCCCGATTGCTTCTCCTCATGGCGTTCCCGCTGGCGCCCATGGAGATCTACAGCCCCACGCGCCGGCGGCGGCCAATCGCCACGTACGCGCTGATCGCCGCCAACGTCGCGGTCTTCATCCTGCAACTTATCATTCCGGGGCATCTGTTCAACCTGGCGCTCGTGCCGAGCGCGTTCCTCCGGGGACTCGAGCCGTGGACGATCCTGACGCAGATGTTCCTGCACGGCGATTACCTGCATATCCTCGGAAACATGTACTTCCTGGCCATCTTCGGCGACAATGTCGAGGACCGGATGGGTGTGGCGCAGTACCTTGCACTCTACGTCGTGGGCGGCATCGGCGCCACGCTGGCCCACATCGCCAGCAACCCGTCGTCGACCATCCCGACGCTCGGCGCGAGCGGCGCCATATCCGCGGTGATGGGCGCGTACGTGTATCTCTTCCCGCACCGGAAGCTCTACATGAACCTCTTCGTCGTCATGGGCCGCGTGCCCGCGATCTGGTATCTCGCCATCTGGCTGGCGATCCAGTTCTACTCTGCGCTGCGGGGCGCACCCGGGGTAGCGTGGTGGGCTCACATCGGAGGCGTGGCCGTCGGCGTGGCGTTCGCGGCGCTCCACCGCGCGGTCGTTCGTCGGCGCCTGCAGGCCGCGCAGACCGCGTGACACCGGTTCTTTGGGGAAGGAACTTCGGTCGGGTGCTGTGAACCGATCAGTGGCCGCACTCATGCCTTTCCTGCAGATGCCCATCGGAGGGCCTCGATGCCGCGCTTCGCCGCCAATCTGACCTTTCTCTGGACCGACCGGCCGTTCATCTCCCGCTTCGATGCGGCGGCGCGCGCCGGATTCGCGGCCATCGAGTATATGTTTCCCTACGCCGAGGACCAGGACGCGATCGCCGCGGAGCTGCGCCGGCTGAAAATGCGCCAGGCCCTGTTCAATCTGCCGGCGGGGGATTGGGCAGCCGGGGAGCGGGGTATTGCCGTTGATCCCGGCCGGCGGGACGAGTTCCGTGAAGGCGTCCGATTGGGAATCGAGGCGGCCCGTTTTCTTGGGTGCCCCCGTGTGAACTGCCTCGTGGGCAAGCAGTTGGAGAATGTGCCGCTCAAAGAGCAGTGGGCGTGCCTGGTGGACAATCTCAAGGTGGCGGCCGCAGCGTTTGAACAGGTCGGTCTCGTGCTGCTCGTCGAGCCGATCAACACGCTCGATGTCCCCGGGTTCTTCCTGCGTACCTCGTCGGAGGCCTTCCAGCTGCAGGAGGCAGTCGGCGCGGCGAATTTCAAGGCACAGTATGATGTCTATCACGCGCAGCGAATGGAAGGGAATCTGACGCACACGATCACGCGTAGCATCGGCCGGATCGGACACATTCAGATCGCCGACGCACCGGACCGCAACCAGCCCGGCACCGGCGAGATCAACTACCCGCACGTGCTGCGCGCAATCGACCGGACCGACTACGCCGGCGAGGTGGGCCTCGAGTATCGCCCGACGGGCTCGACCGATGAGTCGTTTGACTGGATCGAAGACATGGGGTTCACACGTGCCTGAGCGCATTGGATTCATCGGACTGGGCATCATGGGGAAACCCATGGCGCTCAATTTGCTGCGGGCCGGCTATCCGTTGGTGGTGCACTCGCGATCGCGGGGACCGGTCGACGACGTGGTGGCCGCGGGAGGGACCAACGGCGGGTCGCCCACGGCGGTGGTCGAGCGCGCTGAGATCATCATCACCATGCTGCCGGATTCGCCCGAGGTGCGGCAGGTCGTGTTGGGCCCGGGCGGGGTGATCGAGCGGGCGCGGGCCGGTCAGACGTTCATTGACATGAGCACCATTTCCCCGCTGGTGTCCCGCGAGATCGCGGCGGCGCTGCGCCCCAAGGGTGTAGATGCGCTGGATGCTCCGGTCAGCGGCGGGCAGAAGGGCGCGATCGAGGCGGCGCTCTCGATCATGGTCGGCGGGCCGCGCGCCGTCTTCGAGCGCGTGCTCCCGGTCTTCCAGGCTATGGGGAAGAACATCGTGCACATCGGCGACGATCCCGGCGCCGGGCAGGTGGCCAAGGCCTGCAATCAGATCATCGTTGCGACGACGATCATGGCCGTCGCCGAAGCCCTGACGCTGGCGCGCAAGGCCGGCGTCGACGTCGCGAAGGTCCGTCAGGCCCTGCTCGGCGGTTTTGCTCAGAGCCGCATCCTGGACCAGCACGGGCAACGCATCCTGGACCGGAACTTCGCGCCGGGGTTTCGCATCGCCCTGCACCGAAAGGACCTGGGCATCGCCCTGGACGCCGGCAAGGCGTACGGCGTGCCGCTCTTTGCGACGGCGCTCGTGCACGAGGTCATGGATGCCATGATCGCGCAGGGGAAGGGCGATCTGGATCACTCGGCGCTGGCACGATTCGTCGAATCCCTCGCGAGCGTGGAGGGCTAGACGGCCGGCATGGACACGGCGGGTCCGAGTGAACTCGAAGCCGCGCTGATCATCAGATCTGACACTCCGCGACGGCTTGCGGAGCAGATCAGCGAGTTGACGTCGATCGCGGGACACCGCCTCCATCCCGAGCCGCCCCAGCCGATCCGCGATCTTTACTTCGACACCCCCGAACACGCGCTGGCCGTGAAGCACGTGGCGCTGCGCCTGAGAACAATTGGCGATCGCGTGCTGATCACGCTCAAAGGCCCGGCGAAACTCTCGGACTGGGGCGGGGCGGAACGGCTGGAACTCGAGGAGCCCTGGTCCGAGAAGGCGCTGGCCCGGATGGTGGAAGGTCTCCGGCGCGCGGGCGTCGTGCTCCGCCCCTCACAAGTGGCGAAAGGGCGTCCAACGGAGGATCTCACGGCGCTGGGCCTGGCCGCCGTGCAGGACCGCGAGACCCACCGGCAGCCACGGGGCGTCACGCGAATGGATGACACGCACGGGACCCAACTCGCGGAGCTAGCCGTCGATGCGGTCACCTATCATTTCGGCGAGACGGTCATCCGCCTGTATGATGTCGAGATTGAGGCCAAATCGGCGGGCGGCCCGCCCGTTGTGCGGGCGATCACGGAGCGTCTCGTGTCCCGATACCGCCCCGCACTCCAACCCTGGCCGTATGGGAAACTGGTGACCGGCGAGGTGATCGAGCGGCTGCTGCGGGAGAGTGCGCTCGACGGTCTGCTGGGGCCGGACAACACGCTGATGCCCGCGGCGTTTGATCGGATCGAAAGCGTGCTGACGCGCGAAGGGCCTTAGATGGAGACTCTAACGCCTTGCGCGCAGACGTGCTTGACGATTGCTGACATCAATGTCCAGCATTCGGGCCATCGGATCGCCGCGCAGCAGGAGCCACTCGACGACACCCGACGCTTCCTCTAGCATGACCATCGCCCGGTCCGATCGCTTGAATCGCCGCTGATAGACCTTCGCCGTCTCGATCAACGCCCGCACGCGCCACGGTCCGCGGCCGCCGATCTCCTGTTCCCAGAGATGCAGCAGCTCATCCCAGCGCTCCGACTGCCGGAAAATCCTGGCCAGCCGGCGCCCTACGCGCCACCGCACCGCGGGATCATCTTCCACCGTCAACGCCCGTTGTAGCGCTAACTCGGCCCCGGCCTCATCGGACGCCCCCAGCCGGAGCACACCCAGGCCTTCCCAGTCGATGGGCGGCGGCGGATCCTCGCCGCCTTCGATCCACCGCCGCACCCGCCGTCGCAGGTGGATCAGGCAGACGATGTCGTGGCGGTTGTGGGCGAAGATCGGTTCCATCAGGCGCGCATCACCCGAGCGCAGGTACTCGAGGTACATGCCCGGGATCTCGGCCGAGTCGATGTCGTCGCCGCGCTCGATCCCCAGCGCCTGCCGCTCGATGATCGACAACCGATAGGTCCCGAGGGGCCGGTACCAGAGCCGTCGCGCCACGGTCATCAGATCCTGATGCTCCCGCGGCGCATCGAGCCGCATCCGGCCGATGATGGCCCGCGCTTCGAGGATTGGCCAGTCGAAACGCCGGCCGTTGAAGGTCACCAGCGCGCCGGCGTCCGCCAAACGGTCGCGCACCGCTTCAAGCATCGCGGCCTCGCCGGACAGCCGCCGCAGGAAATACTGCTCGACGACGACCTCGCGGTGCTCGATGAAGGCCAGACCGATCAGGAACGGGTGCGTCCCGGTGCCACCCGCGAGACCGGTGGTCTCGGTGTCGAGAAACAACGCCTGTTCATCGGTGGCATGCGGCCGTTCGCGGCCAAAGATCTCGCGCACGCTGCGCACGGTGCGGCGCACCTCGAAGGCCGCGCCGTCGCGTGCGGATCCGTCGCGCCCGCCAAACGGCCACGGCCGGCCGGCGACGCCAAATGCGGCCAGCCTATCGCGCAGCGCCGGGTATGAGTCGGGCATCCAGGACCTCCAGGGCGCGCGTCTTGCCCGTGCTGCCGACGTCCAACACCGGCCCGACGCACGATGGGCAGCCGGCCTCACACGTGCACGAGGCGATCAGGTCGCGCGCCGCTTCCAGCACTTGCGGGTGCATGCGGTAGAGCCGTTCGGCGAAGCCCACGCCCCCGGGCGCCGCATCATAGAGGAAGATCGTGGGTCGCCCGGTATGCGGCGAGTTGATCTCATACGTGCGTCCCAGATCGCGAGGGTCGCACATCAGGTAGAGCGCCGCGACGTGCTCCAACGCGTGGGACAATCCGATGAGCACGCCCTGGCATTCCTCGCGCGGGATCGGCAGGTCGGGCAGTGTCATCCAGTAGGCCGAGGTGTGCAGCGTCGACTCGGGTAGATGGATGGGCCCCCACCCGACGTTCTCGTGCCGCTCGAGCGTGAGTTTCTTAAAGATCGTGGGGCGGTAGGTGACGACCACCTCGCCGTGCGCGGGCGCGCCGGGCGCGCCATGCGTCCCCGGCGCCTGCCCGCCCGGCGCAAACTCCTGCAGCACCCGGATGTCCACCGCGATCTGCGCGGTCGTGTAGTAATCGACATCGACACGGTGCACATACGCCTTGCGCTCTTCCCATACGAGACGATCGACATGGTACTGCTGGCCCAGGTGGATGTAGATCGCGTCCTCGTGGACGAGGCCGGGCGCGCTCGCCAGGTCGACCTCGCCGACCACACGGGGGGAAGGCTCGGTCGTGTCGATGATCACCACGTTCTCGGTCGAGGCGCTGCGCAGCGAGACCTCCTGCGCGGGATAGGCGTCGGCGACGTAGTGCCAGCGGCCGTCTTCTTCATGCACGATCCGTTGCGACTGCAGGTAGTCGAGGATTTCGGGCAGCGTATTCGGCCCGAAGCGTTCTGCCTCTTCTATCGGCAACTCGAACGCGGCGCAGCGCACGTGACTGGTCAGGACGTAGAGGTTGTCGGGATTCACCAGCCCCGCTTCCGGCGTCTGACCAAAGAAGTACTCGGGATGCCGCACGATGTATTGATCGAGCGGGTCGCTGGTGGCCACCATCAGGGCCACCGACAGGTCCTGCGTCCGGCCCGCACGTCCGGCCTGCTGCCACGTCGAGGCGATCGTGCCCGGATACCCGACGAGCAGCGCCGCCTGCAAACTGCCGATGTCGATGCCGAGTTCCAACGCGTTTGTCGACGCGACGGCGAGGATGTCGCCATCGCGCAGGCCGCGCTCGATCATCCGACGCTCCGACGGCAGATACCCGGCGCGATACCCGGCGATGCGATCGGGCGAGATCCCGTGAATGGCCGCGGTGTCCTTGAACGCGGTGGTCAGCAGTTCGGCGGTTTTCCGGCTGCGGGCGAAGGCGATGAGGGGCACGCGGTTGCGAATGAACTCGCCGGCCAGGCGCTGGGCTTCGAGCGTGGCGTCGCGGCGGATGCCCAGCTCCCGGTTGATAACCGGCGGGTTGTAGAAGGCGAAGACCTTTGGACCGGACGGCGCGCCGTTGTCGTCGATCAGCGTGACATCCTCTTCCAGCAGTCGCTCCGCCAGCTCCTTGGGGTTGCCGATCGTCGCCGATGCGCAGATGACCTGCGGCGTGGTGCCGTAGAACCGGCAGATGCGGCGCAGGCGGCGCAGCACGTTGCCGACGTGGCTGCCAAAGAGGCCGCGATACGTGTGCAGTTCGTCGATGACGATGTACTTCAAATTCTCGAACAAGCGCAGCCACTTGGTGTGATGCGGCAGGATGGCGGCGTGCAGCATGTCGGGGTTGGTGACCACGATGTGCCCGGCGGTGCGGATGGCGCGGCGCGCGGCGCCGGGGGTGTCGCCATCATACGTGTAGGCTTTGATATCGGCGTTGAGCGCCCGCACCAGCGTCTGCAATTCGTCCACCTGATCCATCGAGAGCGCTTTCGTGGGGAAGAGGTACAGCGCGCGGGCCTCCGGCGCGTCGAGTAGCGTGTTGAGCACCGGCAGGTTGTAGCATAGCGTCTTGCCCGATGCCGTCGGCGTGACGATGACAAGATGTTTTCCTGATCGGGCGACATCGAATGCCTGGGCCTGGTGTGTGTAGAGCGCCTCGATGCGGGTGCTCCGGAGCGCGTCCGCCAGTCGTGGATTCACATCTGGGGGGATCGGCACAAACCGGGCCGGCCGCGCTGGAATCTCGCGCCACGCCGTCAGATGCCTCGCCGTCGCAGGGTCGTTGCGAAGGGACGAAAGGATTTGCTCGAGGGTCATGCCCGCATCACCAACATGCGAACAATAGTTCGCCAGTGCTGGTGAGCGGTTCCTGCTGGGCGCAGGAGCCCGGCTAGATTCTGGCCGCCTTGATCAGACCCCAGACCACCAGGGCGAGGAACCCGACCGCCACAAGCGGGCCGACAGGACTCATCTCGGCCAGGGCCCGAACGGCGAGTATCCACCCGATGGCCAGGCCTGCCAGGGAGACCAACAAGTAGTTGAGTGTCGCCGCCATAGTGACCACCAGATACAGATGCGGTCTCGTCAACAGGGTTGTGCCCCCGAATTTGGCGACTTAGACCTGCCGGTGTCCGGGGCAGGATTCGGCCCGGGCTTCCAGAACACCGGCAACGCTTGAATGCAGGAGGAGGCTGTCGCATGAGATTCGCGGTCGCTGGGCTTGGGATACTGTTCTTGGTCTTCGTCCCCTTCGGTCAGGTATCCGCCGCGCCCTCGGGGCCGGTGGAGATCCGCCTTGGTCACGGGTTCGCCGCCGAGGAGCAGTTGTGGCTGATGGTGGCGCGTCCCGACATTACGCCGAATCAGGGCAAAGCCTACACGCTGAAGTTCACGGCCTTTCGGGCCAGCGCCGACCGCATCACCGCATTTGAGGCGGGGCAGATCGACGGCGGCACGATCCCCGGGCCGACGGCGTTGTTTGCGGCCGAGCAGGGCCTGCCGTTCAAGCTCATTGCGAGCGTATCGAAGGAAGTGCCGGGCGGGAACTGGCACAACACGACGTTTTTGGCCCTCGCCGACTCAGGCATCAGGTCGCCAAAGGATCTGAAAGGCAAGCGGATCGGCATCGTCGATTTCAAGACCGCCACCGAACTATGGGCACGCGCGGCCCTCGAGGCCAACGGCGTGGACTCGTCGCGGGACGTGAGCTATGTGATCGTCCCCTTCCCGGCGATGGGCGAGGCCCTACGCGCCCGGCGGATCGATGTCGGCGCGTTCCCCAACCCGTTCTACACACTGGAGAAAACCCGGGGCGGCGTGGTCGAAGTGTTCACGTCGAAGACGGGTGTGCCGTTCGAGGAAGAGCTGATCATGCTCTTCTTCCGTGCCGACTTCATCGAAAAGAACCGGGATGCCATGAAAGCGTTCCTGCGGGATCTCGTGGCGGCCACGCGCTGGTACCTGGCGAACCCGCGCGAGTCGCGGCAGGCCCTGATCGAGAAGCGATTCGTCAACATCCCGCTCTCGGTCTATGTCGAGATGCAGGATTACTATCGCGACCCGACGGCCCGGATCTCCACCGACTTCCTGCGCAAGATGCAGGAGCTTCACCTCAAGCTGGGCTGGCAGAAGAAGGCCATCGACGTTCGCAAACTCGTGGACCTGACGATGCTGCCGTACTAGTGTCCGGGACGCCGCTCGTCGCGGTCGACCGCCTCTCGAAAGTGTTCGTGCGCGGGGAGCGGCGCGTCACCGCGGTGCAGGACCTGTCTCTGCGGGTGGACACCGGGGAGTTCGTGACGATCGTTGGACCCAGCGGATGCGGGAAGAGTACGTTCCTGCACATGCTGGGCGGATTCATCCCGCCGACGGACGGCTCGATGCAGGTCGCCGGCCGCGAGGTGAAGGGCCCAGGACCCGACCGGGGCGTCATGTTCCAGGAACTCGCGCTGTTCCCGTGGCGCACGGTGCTGGGCAACGTCACGTGGGGGCTGGAAGTGCAGGGCCGCCCGATGGTCGAGCGCGTCGCGACCGCCGAACGGTACCTTGATCTGGTCGGGCTGCTGGGTTTCAAAGATGCGTATCCGGCCGAACTCTCGGGCGGGATGAAGCAGCGTGTGGCGCTGGCCCGCGTCCTGGCGTTCGATCCCGCCGTGCTGCTCATGGACGAGCCGTTCGGCGCCCTCGACGCGCAGACACGCGAGCTCATGCAGGAAGAACTGCAACGGATTTGGGTCCAGACGCGCAAGACCGTCCTCTTCGTGACCCACGACGTCGAAGAGGCCGTCTACCTCGGCGACCGGGTCATCGTCTTCTCGGCCCGGCCCGGACGGATCAAAGCCGAAGTGCCTGCGCGGTTCTCCCGGCCGAGGAGTCTCGACGTGAAGAAGAGCCAGGCGTTTCTGGAGTGCCGGAATCAGGTGTGGGATCTGCTCCGTGAGGAGGTCCTCAAGTTCGGGGCCGCTGATGGCCGATGACTAAGGAAGGCTTGATGTTACTGGGAGTCCTCGCGCTCCTCTGGCAGGCGCTGGCATCGGCGGGCGCGCTGCCGTTGTACCTGACGAGCCCGGCCGCGATCGCCAGGGAGTTCGTGACCCTGGCCGGCTCGGGAGAACTGTTCGTGCATAGCGCGATCAGCCTCTACCGTTCGCTGGCGGGGCTGGCGCTGGGCGCCATGCTGGGCATTGCCGTGGGATTGCTCGCCGGCGCGTCGCGGCGCGTGTCTGGATTCTTCGAGCCGCTCGTCTCACTGACATACCCGGTGCCGAAAATCGCGTTCCTCCCCATCTTGCTGGTGTGGTTCGGCATCAGCGATACGTCGAAGATCATGTTGATCGCGCTCTCGTGCTTCTACCCCTGCTACATCGCGGCGTTCTATGGTGTCCGCGCGGTGGACCCGATCTGGGTGTGGGCGGCACAGAACATGGGCGCCGGGCCGCGCCGGGTATTCTTCCGTGTGATCGTCCCGGCCGCGGGTGTGCACATCTTCAGCGGGCTGCGGGTATCGCTGGCCCTCGCGTTCATCCTGATGCTTGCTTCCGAACTCATCGGGTCCAACCGCCTGGGGCTGGGATTTCTGATCATGGCGGCCGATGCCGGCGGGAGGTTCGACGTCATGTTCGCGGCGATCCTGGCCATCGCAGTGCTCGGGTTTGGCGCCGACCGGCTGCTCCTTGGGATCCGCCGCAAGGTGCTGGCGGGGTACGAGATTGCGGAGCAGAGCGCGAATGCCTAACGCCATGGGTCTGGTTCTGACCTGGGTACGCCGGTCCTACTCGATCCTCGTGATGATGGTCGTGTGGGAAGCGATCGCCCGCTCGGGTCTGGTCAACCCGCGGCTCTTCCCGGGGCTGGGCGCCATCTGGGAGCAGATGGGCGTGCTGGTGAGCGAGCAGCGGCTCGCCATGCACCTGGGCGCTTCGTTGACCCGCGTCGTCGCGGGTTTTGGCCTGGCCGTCCTAGCGGGGGCGCCGCTGGGAGTCCTGATGAGCCGTGTGCCGGCCTTCGGCCGCCTCGTCGAGCCGCTCTTTTCGCTTGGCTATCCGGTGCCCCGCATCGCGCTGTACCCGATCGCCGTCTTCCTGTTTGGGATCGGCCATCTCTCGAAAGTCGTGCTGGTGACGCTAGAGTGTCTCTATCCCATCGCCATCAACACGTACTATGGGATACGGAACGTCAACCGTCTCTATGTCTGGTCGGCACAGAACATGGGGGCGAGCCGGGCACAGGTGTTCTTGAAAGTGATGGCCCCGGCCGCCGCGCCGCATCTCTTCGCGGGGCTGCGGATCGCGCTGCCCATCGCGTTCGTCATCACGGTGTTGACCGAGATGGTCAGTTCGACC
Source organism: bacterium (assembly GCA_041487495.1). Classification (GTDB taxonomy): domain Bacteria; phylum Sysuimicrobiota; class Sysuimicrobiia; order Sysuimicrobiales; family Humicultoraceae; genus JBGPNN01. Next base: position 8,313 of record JBGPNN010000025.1, on the reverse strand, counting down.
GAAGGACTCGGGTGGCTGATCCTGTATTCGGCCGCGTCGCTGGTGCGGGCGCGCGTGTTCGCGGGCGTGGCGGTGATCGCAGTCATCGGGTTCGTCCTGGACCGGCTGCTGGCCGCGCTGCGCAACCGCCTGATCTTCTGGGAGAAGGAAGCCGTGGTAGTGGCGATCCGGTGAAGGAGGAACGCACGTGAGCCTGCCCTACCGCCGCACGGAGGCGAAGGAGTGGGCCCGCGCCCAGATGCGCGGCGTCTGCAACGTGATCCTGCCGACGTTTACGTCAGACCTACGGCAGCTGAACCTCGACGCCATCCGTCATGATGTGCGCCGGTCGGCCGCGCTGGGTTTCTGGGGGTCGCTGCTGGCCTCAGAGTGCGGCGCGACGGCCGATGAGATGAAGCAGTTCATCGAGACGGCGGCCTCCGAGAAGCCGGCGAATCATCACCTGGTGCTGCACGGGAGCTTCGATACCGCGGACGATGTCATCGCGATGTGTCGGTTCGCCGAAGAGCACGGCTGCGTCGCCGTGCTGCTCTCGTACCCATTAACGTTCTACCCGCTCACGTCTGATGACATCGTGGATTACACGGCCGCCGTGAGTCGCGCCACCGATCTAGGGATCGTCTTGTTTGCAATCGGCTTCTGGGGGTTCCGGCGGCTGCACCCGTCGGCCTTCCCGCCAGACGCCCTCGTGAAGATGGCGCGGTTCGACACGGTCGTGGCCTTGAAGTACGAGTGCGGCCAGCCCGGGACGGGTGGCATGGTCGAGGTGCAGAAGAAGCTCGGCCGCGACCTGATCATCACCGATCCGTTCGAGCAGAATTCGCCGGCCTGGGTGGACGCCTACGGCATGCAGTGGATGGGGACGTCCTACTACAATTACCTCGGCGATCGTGTGCCGCGGTATTTCCGGTTGATGCACGAGGGCCGCTGGGACGAAGCCATGGAGATCTATTGGGCCGTGCACCCGTGCCGGGAGGCCTACGCGGCGCTGCGCCAGACCGTCGGCGGCGCGGCGCTGGTGCACCGGTTGGCCTGGAAGTACATGGACTGGCTCAACGGGTTCAACGGCGGGCCGATCCGGATGCCGCACATGCGGTTGAACGGTGGCCAGATGCGAGCGCTGCGTGACGGTGCCGTGCACGCAGCGCTCGACGTGACCGCCGATACTGATGATCGGTTCTTCGTCGGCCGCCATCCGCGATGATGCTGTTCAGCGCCGGGGACGTCCGCTCCGTCCTCGAGCCGCGCGCCGTCGTGGCCGCGATCGATGACGTGCTTGGCGAGGACGCCGCCGGGCGGACCCGGGTGCCCGGCCGCGTGACCTTCGACGTCGACCACGGATGGTTTCGCGTGATGCCCGGGGCGCTGCTGGACGGGCCGGCGCGTGCCGTGATGGGTGTCAAGGTGATGGCCCTGGCCCGCGGGTCCGGGCTCTCCTATCTGCAACTGCTGTACGAAGAGCGCACCGGCGAACTGCTGGCCATGATGGACGCGTCGGTGCTGACGCAGGTCCGGACCGGCGCGGTGAGCGCGGCGTTCGTGCGGCGAGTCTGCCCCGACGGTGTGCCGCTGCTCGGGCTGTTCGGCTCTGGGTTCGAGGCGCGCGGGCAGCTGGAGATGATCGCGCGGACGATCCCCGTGGCGCGCGTGCGCGTCTACAGCCCCAATGCCGAACGACGGGCCGCGTTTGCGGCGGAGATGTCACAACACCTGGGGCAACCCGTCGATCCCGTTGGGGAACCGGGCGCCGCCGCCGCGGCGCCGCTGGTCGTCCTGGCTACGCGCGCGACGCGGCCGGTCGTGGACGGCCGGTGGTTTGCTCCCGGCGCGGTGATCGTGTCGATCGGCTCGACCCGGCCCGAGCTGCGCGAGGTGGATGAAGAGACCATGGCGCGCTCGGGGCGTATCATTGTTGACCACAAAGACCAGGCGCTGGCCGAGTCGGGAGACATCAAGGCTGCGCTCGCGGCGGGCGTGATCCGCGAGCGCGATATCATCGAGTTCTCAGCCCTCCTGCGGGGCGCCGGGCCGGGGCGCCCCGACCCGGCGAAGCTCTTACTCTTCAAACCCTCCGGGACCGCGGCGCAAGATCTGGCCGTGGCCCGTATGGTCTACGATCGCTGCCTGGCGACGGGGAAGGGACAGCGACTGGACGGATTTCTCGAAAGGAAACCGCGATGATTGCCGCTCAGGAGAACGAGGCCGGACCGGCGCGGCCGCCCCGCCGCATCCGCCGGCCCGGACACCTGGCGCTCGCGGTCCTCGATGTGAGCCGGGCGGTCGACTTCTATACTCGTGTGGTCGGGCTTACCGAAGTGGAACGGGCCGGCGGCGTCGTCTATCTGCGTGCTCAGTTCGAACATCATTGCCTGGAACTGCACGATTCGAATGATCCAGCGGCGCGACGGGCGGCACCCCTACATTTTGGCTGGGAGACGGGGGCCGACGAAGAGACCGCGGCCCTGCGCGCGCTGCTGCACCACGACGGGGTGCCGGTGCGCGAGGCGCCGGCGGAACCTGGCCGTCTCGGGGCGGCGTTTCAGTTTCAGGATCCGCTGGGCATGTGGAACGAGGTCTACCGGGCCATGGACCGGCTTGGCGTGTTGGTCCCCAGCGGGCCGAGACCGGCGCTCCGTCAGTCGCACTTTACCCGCATGAGCCAGAACCCCGACGCCGATCTGGCGTTTTTCCGCTCGATCGGGTTCCGCGTCTCCGATTGGGTGCCGGGCGTGCAGGCGTTTTTGCGCTGTAACGACGACCATCACAATGTGGGCTTCTTGCACTACGAACACGCGATGCTGCACCATCACGCCTACGATGTCGGGTCCTGGGGCGGGATCAAGGCCGTGCTGGATTGGGTGGCGCTGCAGGGATGGACGGCCGAGACCGGTCCCGTCCGCCATGCCGCCGGCAACAATATCGCGGTCTACATCCGAGATCCCAACGCCGTGCGTGTCGAGTTCTTCTGCGAGATGGAAACGATCATGGACGATGAACACCATGAGACCCGCCGCCAGCCCGTCGTCTTTGACCTCTGGCACCAGAGCCCGCCGCCGCCGGGGTTCCGCGACTGATGGCGTCGCGTGTGGGCCGCTACCGCGCGGGTATCGATATCGGCGGGACCTTCACCGATCTCCTTCTGGTTGGGGACGATGGTCACGCGGTCATCGGTAAGACCCTCACGACACCCGGCGACCCGAGCCGGGCCGTCGAAGTCGAACTGGAGCAGGCGTTGGGACCAGGCGGCGCGCGGGCCCGCGGCCGGGGGACGCTCGTCCACGGCACGACGCTGGTCACCAACGCGATCATCGAGCGTACGGGTCCGCCCACGGCGCTGCTCACGACAGCCGGGTTTCGCGACGCGCTGGAGATCGGCCGCGAGCATCGCTTCGATCTCTACGACCTGAATCTGGAATTCCCCAAGCCGCTGGTCCCACGGCATCTGCGGTTCGACGTGCCGGAGCGCATGGCGGCCGACGGGACGGTGCTGCAGCCGCTCGATGAAGGGTACGTCCGCCGGTTGGTGGCGGAGCTGAGGGACAAAGGCATCCGCGCCATCGCGGTCTGCTATCTCCACAGTTTTCGCAACCCCGCCCACGAACGGCGAACCGGCGAGATCATTGCCGAGATGGCGCCATCCATCAGGGTCTCGCTGAGTGCCGACGTGGCACCGGAAATCCGTGAGTTTCAGCGGGCCAGCACGACGGTCGCCAATGTCTACGTCCAGGAGCGCGTCGCGGGGTATCTGGAACAGCTGCAGCGGCGGTTGGCCGATCTCGGATTTGTGGGCGACTTCTTCGTGATGCTCTCGAGTGGCGGCATCGGCACCACTGAGACCGCATCCCGCTCGCCGGTGCGGCTACTCGAGTCCGGTCCCGCGGCGGGCGCGCTGGCGGCCGCGGCGCTTGGGACCCGTGCCGGATTCCCTGATCTGCTGTCCTTTGACATGGGCGGCACGACCGCCAAGCTCTGCGCGGTCGAAGGGGGAGCGCCTCTCAAAGTGCACGAGTTCGAGGTCGACCGCGTGTACCGGTTCAGACGCGGCAGCGGGCTGCCGATCAAGCTCCCGGTCATCGACATGATGGAGATCGGCGCGGGCGGCGGCAGCATCGCGCACACCTCAGCGCTGGGGCTGCTGAAGGTGGGGCCGGAGAGCGCGGGCGCAGAGCCCGGCCCGGCCTGCTACGGCCGCGGCGGCATGCACCCGACCGTGACCGACGCCGACCTGGTGCTCGGTTATCTGAACCCGGACTATTTCCTCGGCGGCAAGATGCGGCTCGACGTGGACGCCGCGCGCCGTGCGCTGTCGGGATTGGCCGGGCGGCTAGGTCTTACCGTCGAGCAGACGGCCTGGGGCATCCATCAGATCGTCAACGAGAACATGGCCAACGCGGCACGCGCGCACCTGAACGAGCGCGGACAGGACCCGCGGCGCATGCCGCTGTTCGCGTTCGGCGGGGCGGGACCGGGTCACGCGTACGGTCTGGCGCACATCCTGCGCCTGCCGGCCATCATCTCCCCGCTCGGCGCCGGCGTCGGGTCCACGTTCGGACTATTGGCCGCGCCGCTCGCGTTCGACTTTGTCCGCAGCGCCTACGGCCGCCTGGATCAGCTGGATTGGGCGTTGGCCACTACCCTGCTGCGCGAGATGGCCGCGGAAGGGCGGGCCCTGCTGGAGCGCTCCGGCCTCGAGGCGGGCGACATCTCCTATCAGCGCAGCGGGGAGATGCGCTATGTCGGGCAGGGCCACGAGGTGTCGGTGCCGTTGCCCGACGGGGTCCTGGACGCGGGCCACTTGAGCCGGATCACGGCGGACTTCGAGCGCGTGTATCAGACGCTGTATGGTCGCAAGGGACCCAGCGTGCCGCTCGAAGTGATCAACTGGCGCGTGGTCGCCAGCGGGCCTCCTCCGGCGATCGAGGTCCGGATGCCAATGGCTCCATCCGGAGGCGGCGGGACGCGCAAAGGGATGCGGCCGGCGTACATCCCGGAAGAAGCGCGCCTGGTCGATGTCCCGGTCTTCGACCGCTATGCCTTGAGGGCGGGAGCCACGCTGCACGGCCCTGCGATCGTCGAGGAGCGCGAGTCGACGCTTGTCATTGGCGCGCGGGGGCAGGCGCGGGTGGATGAACATCTGAACGTCATCGTGGATATGACCCATGCGTGAGACGCGCATCGATCCCGTCGTCCTCGAGGTCATCTGGAACCGCCTGCTCGCCGTCGTGACCGAGCAGCAGGACACCCTGATGCGGACGGCCTTTTCCACCGTGGTCCGCGAAAGTCAGGATCTGGCCTGCGGGCTCTTCGACCCACAGGGACGCATGATCGCGCAGTCGGTGAGCGGGACGCCCGGACACATCAATGCCATGGCCACGTGCATGCCCCATTTTCTGGCCGTCTATCCGCTGCCGACGCTGGCACCGGGCGACGTGTTGATCACCAACGACCCCTGGATGACGTCGGGCCAGATCAACGATATTACCATCGCGACACCCATCTTGAAGGAGGGGCGCGTGGTGGCGCTGTTCGCCAACACGTGCCACGCCGCGGATATTGGCGGCCGCCTCCTCTCCGCGCAGGCCAGCGAAGTGTACGAAGAAGGTCTGCGCCTGCCCATCATGAAGCTGTTCGACCGCGGCGAACCCAACGATGTGCTCGTCCAGATCATCCGCGCGAACGTCCGGCTGCCCGACGAGGTCATCGGCGACCTCCATGCCCAGGCGGCGTGCAACGACAGCGGCGGTCGCGCGCTGCTGGAGATGATGGGTGAGTTCGGCCTCCCCGACATCGACGCCGTGGCCGATGAGATCGTCCGCCGCTCGGAGGACGCGGTCAGGGCCCGGATCCGCGACCTGCCCGACGGCGAGTGGCAGAGCGAGACGTGGGGCGACGGCTTCGAAGAGCCCATCATGATCCGCTGCCGCGTGCGCATCGAGGGTGACGAGATCTTTATCGACTTTACGGGCTCGTCGCCTCAGAGCCCGCGCGGGATCAACGTAGTGCTGAACTACACACACGCCTACGCGTCGTTCGCGATGAAGGCGGCGATCTATCCGGACATCCCGCACAACGAAGGGGGTTTTCGGCCGGTCCACGTGAGCGCGCCGCCGGGGTGCATCCTCAACGCCCTGGATCCTGCGCCGGTCGCCAGCCGCCATGCGATCGGGCACATGCTCCCCACGGCCATCTACGCCGCGCTGGCCGGTGCGCTGCCGGATCGCCTGCTCGCGCCCGGCGCCGACTCCATCTGGTTGAGCGTGTTGCGCGGCGGACCCCCGCCGTTCACGTTCACGATGTTCCAGGTCGGCGGCACCGGTGCGCGGCCGTCCAAGGACGGATTGAGCGCGGTCGGATTTCCCAGCGGCGTGGCGGGTGTGCCCGCCGAAGTGGTCGAGAGCCTCTCGCCGCTCGTGATACGCCGGCGCGAACTGCGCCCGGATTCCGGCGGCGCGGGCACGTGGCGTGGTGGTCTCGGCCAGCTCACGGAGTTCACGAGCCGTGCGCCGGGCCATTGGACCGTGTCGTGCATCGTCGATCGGACGAAGTATCCGGCGCCGGGGCTCCTTGGCGGCCGGCCGGGCGGACCGGGAGAAGTCATCTTAGAAGGGGGCGAGCGGCCCAATCCCAAGGCACAGGTCGCTCTGGCGCCGCATCAGGTGGTGCATCTCAACCCGCCGGGTGGGGGCGGGTACGGGGATCCGTTTGCCCGCGATCCCGAGCGGGTCCGCCAGGATGTCATCGGCGGTTATGTCACACCCGAGGCCGCGGCACGCGAATACGGCGTCGTCGTCCGCTACACGGGCGGACCCGAGGACTTGGTCCGGCTGCCGGAGCAATGGGTGATCGATGACACGGCGACCGCCGCTCTGCGCAAGATTTCAATGTGATTGAAATCAAGATGGAGGCGACGGCATGGATCTTGCGGGGCGGGTAGCGCTGGTCACCGGGGGAGGCACCGGAATAGGCAGGGCGACGGTGCTGCACCTGGCGAAGGCCGGGGCCGCCGGCGTGGGAATCAACTATCGCGCCTCGAAAGCGGAGGCCGAACAGACCGCCGACGAGGTGCGGCGACTTGGAGCCGAGCCGCTCTGCATCCGCGCCGACGTCAGGAGCGATGAACAGGTGCGCGCGATGGTGCGGCAGGTGGAAGAACGCTTCGGCCGCCTGGACGTCCTGGTCAACAACGCGGGGGTCACGCACTGGATCCCGCTGGCGGATCTGGAGGCCCTCACCGACGCGATCTGGGACGAGATCCTGGACGTCAACCTGAAAGGCGCCTTCCGGTGCGCCCGTGCCGGCGCGCGGTTGCTCGCCGAGCGAGAAGGCATGATCATCAACGTGGCGTCGATCTCCGGCATGCAGGCTCCGGCGACGATTTCCTCGCTGGCCTACGGGGCGGCCAAGGCGGCGCTGATCCACATGACGCGACTGCTCGCGGCGGCGCTCGCGCCGCGCGTCCGCGTGAACGCGGTCTCGCCGGCCTTTACGGACACGAAGTGGCTGGCAGATCATTTCGGTGATGCGTATGAGGAGGCGAAGGCCAGGACGGCGTCGCACTATCCGCTGAAGCGCGTCGGCACACCGGACGACATCGCGGGTGCGATTGTTGGACTGATTACCGGCGGGGATTTCGTGACGGGTCAGACGCTGCTGATCGACGGCGGGGTGAGTCTGAGCTAACTCGCTCATATTAATCTCTTGGCGCCAAGGGAGGCGTTACAATGGCTACCATCCTCGTCCACTTAACTAACGGTCCCGAACACCCGACACGGGCCGCCCTCGCCTTCCTCGTCGCGAAGGCCGCGATCGACGAAGGCCATAAGGTTACGATGTTCCTTGCTGGGGACGCCGTCCAGCTGATGCGCGAAGGGGTCCTCGACAATCTCGTCGGCCTCGGCACCGGAAACCTGCGCGAGCTCTACAATGCGATTGCCGCGTCCGGTTCTAAGATCTACCTTTCAGGCATGTCAAGCAAAGTCAGGGGCTTGGACCCCCAGGCTCTCGCTGGGAAACCCGTTGAGATGGCGATGCCGAACGTCCTGATCAAGTTGGCGCTCGAGCATGACAGGATGTTCACCTACTAAGTTTGCGGGCAGCGCCACCTGAGCAGCGGACGCAGCCGACCTCGCGCGGATGACCATCTTCTCCCGTTTGTTCGGATCCGGCGCGCGGGGCGCGCGTGCTGAGGCACTCAGACGGGGCGCCGTCGTCGAAGACGTGAAGCGTGATGTTCCGATCTTCTCTCGCGGCAACCGTCTCGAGGGATTCCAGCCTACCTCCTGCGTGCGCTACTCTCTCCAGCGCCGACCGGGG
>JBGPNN010000024.1:0-23073 GCA_041487495.1 bacterium | reverse complement strand
CGGGCGATCGCCGCCCGCCTCAAAGAGATCGGCGCGGAGATCCTAGGGATCTGGCTGGGCGGCGACCGGCTGCTGCTCGTCGAGGATTATCCGGAAGCCTGGCGCTCAATGATCGGCGGGGTCCGCGAGATCGCAGACGCGGCGGCGGATGCTGGCCTGCGGGTCGCTCTGGAATACAAACCGGGCGAAGTCGTCGGCAACGCCGATGCGTTCCTGCGGCTGGTAGACGCCGTCAACGCCGACAACCTCGGTCTGCTCCTCGATACGGGCCATGCGATCTACGGCCGCGAGCACCTCACGGCCATCTTGAAAATGTGCGGCCCGCGCCTCGTACACCTCCACCTGGACGATAACTACGGCGACGCGGATCGCGACCTTCCGCCGGGGAGCGTCCACAACTTCGAGCCGTTCTTCCGGACACTGCGAGAAGTCGGGTACGGCGGCAGGCTGAGCCTGGACCTCTACTACGCGGTGGCCGAGGAAGGTTTCACCGGGGTCGACGCCTGCCGGCAGAGCAAGGCCTACATCGAAAGCGTGCTCGCGCGCCTGACGTCGCCGTGACGCGCGGTTTCCGAGGTGATCGATGACGGATTGGCGGGCGATCGGCATCCCGCGCGGGTGCAGCTACTATCCACCGCACCACGACCCCACCGACTGGGAGCGCGACTTCAAGCGCATGGCCGAGGCCGGGTTCAACACGATCCGTACCGCGGAGCTGCTGGCGTCATGGGACCAGATCGAACGATTGCCTCGCAAACCGGACTTCTCGTGGCTCGACCGAACGTTCGAGCTGGGCCAGCAGTACGACTTGAAGATCCTCCTGGGCACGGGGGCCTGTTGCCCGCCGATCTGGATGCTCGATGAGTATCCGGATCTGCAGGTGATCTCGCGTGACGGGGTGAGCTACCCTACGGGCGCCAGCTGGGGATGGGCGTGTATCGACCACCCGGCGTACCTGGAAGAGTCCGACCGCTATCTCGGACAACTGCTCGATCGTTACGGAGCGCATCCCGCGCTGCTCGGCTGGCAGATCCACAACGAGCCCGGATATCCCTTCATCCCCCGCCAGGGGCAGGTGATGGATTGGTACTGCTACTGTGGGCACACGGCCGCGAGATTCCGGGAGTGGTTACGTCAGAAGTATGGGAGGCTCGAGGCGCTGAACACGGCCTGGCGTTGGGATCCCACGCACCATCAGTACGCCGACTGGGCCCAGGTGCAGCCGCCGCGCGCGACTCCGGGTGAGTGGGGCGTGCTCACCGCCTGGCTGGACTGGCGGACCTTTTGCACCGACAACTGGACCTCGTTGATTGAGCGCCAGGCAAAGCTGATCAAGGCGCGGGATCCACACCATCCGGTTACGACCAACCTCTTTGGGGAAGGGACGGACTTCACGGGCCGCCTGGGCATCGACCCCTGGAAGTTCGCGCGCGTCGTCGATGCCATCGGCTACGACCTCTATCCCGGTCTGAAGAAATACGGTGTGCCCGAGCGCCGGCGCGAGCCCGCCGGTCCCGCCTTCGTCTCCTGGTATCTCAACTTCGGACGCTCGACCGCGGTGCATGCCGGCAAGATCTTTTGGCTGCCGGAAACGGAATCAGGCCCCCTCGACGGTTGGGTCAAAGGACCCAGGTACTCGACGACGGCGCTGGACATCAAGCGCTGGTACCTGGAGACGCTGGCCCACGGGGCGAAGTTGATGCTGTATCAGGGCTACCGCGAGTGGAACTGCATCCCCATCCACTGGGGCGCGCTGGTCGACTTGCACGGGGAGCCGACCGATCGCTACCACATGGCCGCCCGCGTCAACAACGTCGTGCGGCGGCATGAAGACCTGTTCGCGCAAGCCGAGCCGGTGCGGCCCCAGGTCGGCCTCTTCTACGGGCACGACAACGTGATCGTCACCGCAGGGGTGACGGCCGACGACTTCACCAAACGGGCCAGCTACGGTCTGCACGAGGCGTTGTGGGCCGCACACTTCGCCCTCGAGTTCGTCAGCCCGGATTATCTCGAGGCCATGCCGTACCGGATCCTGTTCCTACCGTTTACCATGTTGCTCACCCAGGAATCGGCGCGCCGGCTGCGGCGGTTCGTGGAGGACGGGGGCATCCTGGTCGGGTTTGCCAAGTGCGCGATGCTGGACGATCGGGGTTGGTACTGGAACACACGGCCGGGGGGCGGGCTCGACGAGGTCTTCGGCGTGCGGGAGCGCCGCATCGATTACCGGCCCGACCCGTTCTCGCTCAGCGCGACCCTGGCTGGGACCCCGGTCGAGGTCGAGGGATTCCACCACGAGCAGGTCCTGGACGTCATCGGGGATGCGCGGATCCTGGGCACGTTTGGCGACGGCGCGCCCGCCGTGGTGCAGCGGTCGTTTGGCAAAGGACAGGCCGTCTATATCGCGACCCACCTCGACATCGCGGCCTTCGGGAGCCGGCCGCACCACGAGTTCTTCCGGCTCCTCATGCGCCATCTGGGCGTCGAGCCGGCGGTGCGCCTCACCGGGCACCGCGATGCGCTGGTGGATCCCCACCTGATGGCCGCGCCCGGCGGCGAGCACCTGTTGATTATCTCAAACGAGCACCACGAGCCCGTGGATCTGACGGCCGCCCTCCCGTCGGTGAAGGCGTCGGCCGCGGAGGAGCTCTTCGGCCTGCCGGTCGAGATCCGCGCGCGCAATCCCCTGACGATCCAGGTGAGGATCGCGGCCCAGGACTCGATCGCCGTGAAGATCATGCCGTGAGCATCGGCATCGCGCGCGGCAACAGTTACTACCCTCCGCATCACGATCCCGCAGATTGGGAGCGCGACGTCCGGCGCATGGCCGAAGCCGGCTTCAACGCCATCCGCACCGGCGAACTGCTCGCCTCCTGGGACCAGATTGAGCGGTTCCCCAGACAGCCCGATTTTTCGTGGCTTGACCGGACGTTCGAACTGGGGGCAACGTACGGCGTTCGGGTCCTGCTCGGCACGGGCGCCTGCTGCCCGCCGATCTGGATGCTTGATGCGCACCCCGACATGCAGATCGTCTCGCGCGATGGCGTGCGGTATCCTACCGGGGCGACGTGGCACTGGGTCTGCATCGATCACCCGGCCTATCTGGTCGAGTCGGACCGCTATCTCGGGCAACTGGTCGAACGCTACAAGGACCACGCGGCCCTGCTCGGCTGGCAAATCGACAACGAGCCCGGTCACCCCTTCATGCCCCGCACGGGCAACACGCCGGATTGGTACTGCTACTGCGAGCACTCCGCGCAGCGCTTCCGCGCGTGGCTCCGGGCGAAGTATGCCCGCATCGAGGCCGTGAACGAGGCCTGGCGCTGGGACCCGACGCACCATCAGTACATGGACTGGGCGCAGATCAGGCCACCGCGGGCGACGCCCATGGAGTGGGGCGTTATCGCCGCCTGGCTCGACTGGAGAACCTTCTGGGCCGATAACTGGTCCGGCTTCGTCGGGCACCAGGCCGAGTTCATCAGGGCGCGTGACGGGCGTCACCCCATCGTCACCAACCTGCTGGACGCCGGCGATTTCAACAACCGGATGGGGATCAACCCGTGGACGATGGCCCGGACGGTTGACGCGATCGGCTACGATCTCTATCCGGGATTGCGCAAGCGTGCCGTGCCCGAGCGTGGCCGCGACGCGGGTGGTCCGGCGTATGTCTCCTGGTTCCTGGACCTCGGCCGCTCGACCGCCCGGCACGCCGGCAAGACCCTGTGGGTCACCGAGATGGAATCAGGTCCGCTTGACTGGTGGGTCAAGGGCCCTCGGTACTCCACCACCGCGCTGGATATCAAGCGGTGGTATCTCGAGGCGCTGGGGCACGGGGCCAAGACGATCCTCTACCAGGGCTACCGTGAGTGGAACTGCATCCCCATCCACTGGGGTGCGCTGGCCGACCTGCACGGCGATCCCACGGACCGCTATCACATGACCGCCCGGCTGAACGAGGTGGTCCGCGGACATGAAGACCCGTTCGCCGCCGCCGAGCCGGTGCGGCCGCAGGTCGGAATCCTCTTCGGGCACGACAACGTCGTGCTGACGGCGGGTGTCGCGGCAGACGATTTCAACCGGCGTGCGCTGGCCGGCCTGTATGAAGCCCTGTGGGCGGCGCACCATCCGGTCGAGATGATCAGCCCGGAGTACCTGGAGCGTATCCCCTACCGTGTGCTGTTCCTGCCGTTTGCCATGCTGATCACCGCGGAAACTGCGCGGCGGCTTCGGGACTACGTGGAAGCTGGGGGCACCCTGGTCGGATTCGCCAAGTGCGCGATGCTTGACGACCGCGGATGGTACTGGAACACGCGGCCGGGCGGCGGGCTCGACCACGTGTTCGGCGTGCGCGAGCGGCGCATCGACTACCGCCCCGATCCCTTCTCGCTCACCTTTGCCTTCGGAGACACATCGTGTGAAGTCGGCGGGTACCACCACCAGCAGACCCTGGAGGTGGCCGCGGGCGCCGATGTGTTTGGTTGGTTCTCCGACGGCTCCCCCGCCGCCGTCCGTCATCGGTTCGGCGCCGGGCACGCCGTCTACATCGGCACGCACCTCGACATTGCGGCCTTTGGGAGTCCACCGCATCACCGCGTCTTCGCCGCGCTGCTCGCCGGCCTGGGAATCGAACCACCGGTGGCGATCCACGGGGAAGGCAGCGACCTGGTGGACCCTCACCTGCTGGCGGCCCCGGACGGTACGCACCTGTTGATCATCACCAACGAGAATCAGGTCCCGGTCGACATCACCGCATTCATCCCCTCGATTCGCGCGACCACGGTGGAAGAACTGTTCGGCTTGCCAGTTGCTCTGCAGCGCGCGGATCGTTTCGCCGTGACCATGCGTCTGCCGGCGGAGGACGCCGCCGTGGTGAAGATTCGATAGGAGGCACACTGATGGAACGCGACACGCTGCTTCGCTGGTACACGCTGATGGCCCGCATCCGGGTCTTCGAGGATACGATCCACCGGTTCGTCGAGGAGGACCGGCTGGAAGGCTACGTCCACTGCTATGCGGGCGAAGAAGCGACGGGCGTCGGCGTCATCGCGCAGTTGCGGTCCGACGACTATCTGACGAGCACGTACCGCAATCACGGGCACGCGATCGCGCGGGGCGTTGACCTGAAGGCGATCGCCGCGGAGATCTACGGCAAGGCGGCCGGCGTGTGCGGGGGCAAGGGCGGTTCAATGCACGTGGCCGATCAGCGGCTCGGTATGATCGGCGGGTTCGGCCTCGTCGCCGCGGGGCTGCCGGTGGCGTGCGGCGCGGCGCTGGCCTCGGCGTATCTGGGCCGGGATCGAGTGGCGGTCGCGTTCTTCGGCGACGGCGCGGTCCACGAGGGCGCGTTTCACGAAGCCATGGACCTCGCCGCCCTGTGGACATTGCCGGTGCTCTTTGTCTGCGAGAACAATCTCTACGCCGAAACGACCGCGGTCGACTACCATCTCAACGTGCCGCGCATCGCCGAGTTCTCCCGCTCGTACGGGATGCCGGGCCACACCGTCGACGGCATGGATATTTTCGCGGTCGCGGAGGCGGCGGGGACAGCGATCGCGCGCGCGCGGGCCGGCCAGGGGCCGACGCTGCTCGAGTGTTTGACCTACCGCTACTACGGACAGTACGAGGGCGACACACAGACGTACAAACCGCCGGACGAAGTCGCGGCCTACCGGGCGCGTGACCCGTTGGGGCTCTTCAGGAAGCGCGTGACAGACGCGGGCTGGCTGACACCGGCGGACCTAGATATCATCCACGCCGGGGTGCGCCAGGAGATCGATGAGGCGCTGCGCTTCGCCGAGGGCGCCGCGTTCCCGGACCTGTCCGAACTGACACGAGGCGTCTACACCGAGGTGACCGGCCATGCGCACGCTGACCGTTAAAGACGCGATCAACGAAGCGCTCGCGCAGGAGATGGAGCGCGACCCCACCGTCATTCTCATGGGCGAAGACATCGCCGGGGGGGCCGGTCGCGACGAGGTCCATCCCCCGGCGCTCGATGCCTGGGGCGGTCCGTTCGGCGTCACACAGGGCCTGGTGAAACGGTTTGGCCGTCAGCGCGTGCGCGACACGGCCATCGCCGAGACGGGGTTTATTGGTGCGGCGGTCGGCGCCGCGTTCGGTGGCCTGCGACCGATCGCGGAGTTGATGTACGTCGATTTCATCGGCGTGTGTTTCGATCAGCTGCTCAACCAGGCATCGAAGTTGCGGTACGTGTACGGCGGGAAGGTCTCGATCCCCATGGTGCTGCGCACCGTGGTGGGCGCCGGTTTCCGCGCCGCCGCGGAGCATTCCCAGACGCTCTACTCCCTGTTCACGCACGTCCCGGGCCTCAAGACGGTGGCCCCTACCACACCCTACGATGCGAAGGGCTTGCTGATCGCGGCTATCCGCGACCCGGATCCAGTGATCTTCTTTGAGCACAAGCGGTTGTACATGCTGGAAGGCGAGGTGCCGGAGGCACCCTACACGATCCCGCTCGGGCAGGCCATCGTCCGCCGGGAGGGCACCGACGCGACGATCGTCGGCATACAAAAGATGTCGCTGACCGCGCTGGAGGCGGCAGACGCCCTGGCGCGCGACGGGATCTCGGTGGAGGTCATCGACCCGCGCTCCTACTCCCCGATGGACGAGGAGGCGATCCTGGCCTCCGTGCGCAAGACAGGCCGGCTCGTTGTCGTGGACGAGTCGTACCCGCGGTGCAGCCTGGCCACTGACATCGCGGCACTGGTCGCCGAACGCGCCTTCGCGGCGCTGCGCGCGCCGGTCCGTCGTGTGACGGCACCGCACGCGCCCGTCCCGTTCAGCCCACCGCTGGAAGATGCGTACCTGCCGAGCGCCGCACGGATCGCGGCAGTGGTCAAGGAGACCCTCCGGTGAGAGACCCGTCTCTCGACGAGCCGCGCTGGGCGCCGGGAACGCCGGACGGCCGGGCCGTCATCGTCGCGATGGATCACGGCATCGGGGGCGGCGCGGTGCCCGGTCTAGAGCGGCCCATGTCGACCCTCCGGACGGTACTCGACGGCAAGCCGGACGGCGTGCTGCTCTCGCCAGGGCTCGCGCAGCACGGCGCGGCCGCCCTCAGCGAGTACCGGGTGGCCCTCTGGGTCACGCTCGATCATTACGGCACATCCACGATCCCGGGCGGTGATGACGGGCTCGAATTGCACACGGTCATTGCGTCGCCGGCACGCGCGCGCGACCTGGGCGCGGCCGGTGTGAAGACACTCCTCGTCTTTGGGTATGGCGACCCGGCCGCCTACCTCGCGAACCTGCGCGCCGCCGGGACGCTGATCGAGGACGCGCACCGCTTGGGTCTTCCCGTCATGGTGGAGGCCGTGCTGTGGGGCAGTCGGGTCCCCGCCGATCGCCGTGATGATTGGGTGCTGGTGGCGAATGCCTGCCGGATCGCGTCGGAACTGGGCGCCGATGTGATCAAGACCACCATGCCCCGCGAACACCTCAAAGACATCGCAGAGGCGCTCCCGGTACCCGTGCTCATCCTGGGCGGGCCCCACCGTCACGATCGCGGCCCGTTTCTCGACCGGGTCACCCGTGCCATCGCTGAGGGCGCGCGGGGCATCGTCGCCGGGCGCATGGTGTGGCAATCGGCCGACCCCGCCGACATGGTGCGCGGCCTGCGCGCGGCCGTCCACGGGGGGCGACCGGCGGAGGCTCCCCGGAGCTAGCGATGCGGTTCGGTGTGCACACGAGCCTTTGGCAGGAGCGCTGGGACGAGGACGTGACTCCGCACATCGAGCGCGCGGCGGCCCTTGGGTTCGATGGTGCCGAGATCTCGCTGTTCACACTTCGCGCCCGGGATGTGCGCGCGGTGCGCCGCCGTCTCGAGTCGTTGGGGCTGGCCATCACCTGCAGCACGGGTCTGGGGCCGGACACCGACATCAGCAGTGAAGACTCCACGGTGCGGAACGCCGGGCTCGCGCAACTGCGCGGCGACATCCTGCTCGCCGCCGAAGCCGGCAGCACGCTGCTGTGCGGTGTACTCTACGCCGCGTGGGGCCGGGTGCGCTACGAGGCGCCGATGGAGGTCGTCCGCGCGAGGAGCCTCGAAGGACTGCGCCAGGCCGCCGAGACCGCGCGTCAGGCCGGAGTGACCCTCGGGCTGGAGGTGCTCAACCGATACGAGACCTCGGTCCTCAACACGGCGGCAGAGGCGCGGGGGCTCACCGATGCGGTTGGGAGACCGCACGTCGGCGTGCACCTCGACACCTACCACATGAATATCGAAGAACCCGACATGACCGCGGCGATCCGGACGGCCGGTGCGCGACTCGTCCACGTGCACTGCGCCCGCGGCGACCGTGGGGCGCCCGGACCGGGACCCATGCCGTGGGATCGGATGGCGGGCGCGCTGCGCGATGTCGGCTACGACGGGTGGCTGGTCATGGAGTGCGCGCCCCGTGCGGGCACGGCCGTGGCCGGCTCCTATTGCGTGTGGCGTGATCTGGGACCACCCGATCGCATCGCCTCCGAGGGGCTCGCGTTCCTGCGCGCCGTCTTCTCCCGCCGCTGACGCCATGGATGCATCGGTCTTTTGCGATATTCGCCATCTCGTCGATGCGCTGGCCGCGGCCATCAACGCGCACACGGCCGCGCTCGATGCGCTCGACGCCGCGATCGGCGACGGCGACCACGGCGCGACGCTGGCCAGAGGATTTTCGCGCGCGGCCGAGGCGGTGGCGCGCGAGCCGTCAGATGACCCGGGGGTGCTCCTGCGGGCCGCGGGCCGTGCGCTGCTCACCATGGGAGGAGCAAGCGGCCCGCTGTTCGGGACGATGTTCCTGGAGGCCGGCCAGGCGGTCCTCGCACACCCCGCGGTCGATCAGGCTCCGCCCACACCCGATGCCGTGATTGCCATGCTCGCCGCGGCCGCCGCGGGCGTGCAGCGGCGTGGCAACGTCAACCTCGGTGAGAAAACGCTGTACGACGCCCTGGCACCAGCCGTGGATGGCGCTCGCGCGGCCGCCCAGGCGGGAGGCGGCGTGCTCGCGGTGATCGATGCGGCTGCCGCGGCCGCCCAGGCGGGCGCCGAGCGCACGCGCGTGATGACCGCCCGGAAGGGGCGCGCGGCGTTTCTGGCCGATCGTTCTGCCGGGCACGGCGATCCCGGCGCATTCGCGGTGGCCATCCTGCTCGAGGCGATCGCTCAACACTGCCGGAGGTACGGCGCGTCGGCCGGCGCCAGGTAGAGGCGCTTCATCTCCGTATCGACCGCGCACAGCGACAACGCAAACCCCGCGGTCTCCTGCGTCGTCGCGTAACTCCCCACCCACGTACGCGCGACCCGGATATGACGCTCATCCAGGAGCTGGGCCAGCCGCCGGTAGAGCACGAACAGTTCCATGAGCGTCAGGCCGCCGCTGTTGTTCAGCAGGACGAGCACTTCCTCCCCGGCGACGAACGGCCTGTCGTCGAGCACCCACTCGGCCATGCGCTCCATCACCGCGTCCGCGGGCATGCGCTTCATGCGTCCACGTCCCACCTCGCCGTGAACACCCATGCCGATCTCTAACTCGTCCGCCGGCAACTCGAACATTGGCTGCCCAGACAGCGGGTGGATACCCGGTCTGAGCGCCAGCGACAAGGTCCGCGTGCGGTCGCGCACGCGCTCGGCCATTGTGCGGCAGGCGTCGAGTGGAGCGCCTTCCTCGGCGAGAGCGCCGACGATCTTCCAGACGAAGAACAACCCTGACGAACCGCGGCGCTCCTCCTCCCGCCCTCTCGGCGCCGACGCCACGTCGTCGTAGAGCCGGACCATCTCAACCGTCCGGCCCTCGCCGAGCGCGAGTTCCAGGGCCATCTCCGCGTTGAGGATATCGCCCGCGTGGCTGCTGACCAGGAGCAGCACGCCGGCGCCCCGGTCGGCGAGGGCGATCCCGGCCCGGATGCGCTCCGGATCGGGCGCCGCGAAGATCTCGCCGGGTACGTTGACGTCAAAGAGCCCGGGCCCCACCCACCCGATCATCGCCGGCTCGTGCCCGCTGCCGTTGCCGATCACCAAGCCCACCTTCCCCGCGGCCTTGGGGACGCGCCGCGCGACGATGAGATCTCGGGTCAGCACGACATCATGTTCGTACGCGCGCGCGAACCCTTCCAGCATCTCCCGCACGACGTCGATAGGGCGGTTAATCAGCTTGTGCATGCTGTCCCTCCACCGCGCAGCCGGGATTTTCGCGACGATCACGCGCCGCCGGACGTGAGGATCCGGGGAGGATCGACGTCCGCGTCAGGCCACTCCCCGCGCAGCAACCGAGCCAGCGACGCCAGGTGTGCCTCGACGGTCGGGATGGACACGCCGGCCGGGCACCAGGCGCCGAAGAGGGCGGCCGACGACTCGGCCCGCAGGCGCGTGCGGGCATCCGGCCCGTAGATAACCGAGGCGATCACGCCGTCGTCGTCCCGGACGACCATGTCCCCGGGCCGCAGGCGCTGCTCCTTGCCCGAGAGCTTCGTATACGTCTCCCCCTCGCCCGCGATATCAACGTGCAACGACCCTCGGAGTGCACCATGATCGTGCCCGGAGGTCAGCACCAGTCGCTCGACCTCCGCGGCAAACATCGCCGTGATCAGCGCGGAGGGGCTCTCGATGGACCGACCCGACAGAATCGTCTTCGCCTGGTGCACAACCGGATAGCGACCGCCGTGGCGGCGAAAGTAGGCCGCGTAAGCCACCGCGACAGGATCGGCGTCGATGGTGTCGCCCACATAGCGCGCCCGCAGCGTCTCTTCGATCGCGCGCAGCTCGCCGTCGATCGCCGTGGCCCGGGATCGGTTCGGGCATCGGCGCGCGACGAGCACCCCGAAAATCCCTTCGGGAAACGCGGCGCGATATGCATCTGTGAGTTCGATCTGCATGTCAATCCTCGCGCGGCCGGAGATTCTCCACGTTCATCGCCGCTCCTGTTCACCGCTCCTCTGGGTGGAGGACGGCCTCACGGCGCGGCGAAACCTACATTGCCTACACGTGGCCCGCTGCTTGCGGGAAAGGGGGTGTTCGCATGGCGCGTCGATTCTTGCTGACGATCGCCATCGCCGTATCGTTAGGCCTCATCGCGGCCGCGGGCCAGGCGGCCCCATCCGCACCTCCCGGTACGCTTCGCATCGCGTACCCGCAGCGGGTCGTGTCGTTGGATGCGCACGGCGCCGCGGCGGCCGAACGGATCTCGATTATCCTCGGCCGGCATCTTTACGACACGCTCATCACCTGGGATCCCCAGACCAAGAAGTTCCAGCCCGCTCTGGTGGAGCGCTGGCGCAGCCTCGGGCCGGAGACCTGGGAGTTCCAGTTGCGCCGGGGCGTCCGCTTCCACGACGGCCAGGAGTTCACCTCCGCAGCCGTCGCGACGTCGATCGAGCGCGCGGTAGCGCTGCGCGGCCCCATCTCGCCACTGTTTGCGCCGGTCACGTCGGTCGAGACGCCGGATCCATACCGCGTCGTGATCAAGACCCGGGGGCCCATGGGGACGCTCCTGTCGAACCTCACGATGCTGTACATCGTCCCGGCAGGCACCCCTGCCACGCCCGCCTTCGGGGAGAAACCGGTCGGCACAGGTCCGTTCAAGTTCGTGGAGTTCGTCCGCGACACCCGGGTCGTCCTCGAGGCGAACGCGAGTTACTGGCGGCCAGGCATTCCGAAACTGTCGCGCCTGGTCTTCGTGGACATTCCCGAACTCTCAGCCCGGATGACCGCTGTGGAGACCGGCGAGATCGACATGACCGTGCAGTTGACGCCTGAGGAGATCAAGCGGCTGCGGGGAAACGCCGCGATCAAGATCGACATCGGACCGACCTTCTACACACGGTTCCTCTGGATCAATCCCACCCACAAGCCGTTCGACAATCCGAAGGTCCGGCAGGCGCTGCAGCATGCGTTGAACATCGACGCGATCACAAGCTCTTTGGTGGCCGGGATCGCGAAACCGGCCCGCGGTCCGATCGCGGCCAACGTGCTGTGCGCCGTCGAGTACAAGGGGTATGGCTTCAACACGCCGCTGGCGCGCCGGCTCCTGACGGAAGCAGGCTATCCCCGCGGCTTCGAGACCGAACTGAAGTGGAACGATGCACTGCCCAAGGAGCGCGAGGTGGCCGATGCTATGGTGGGGCAACTCGCGCTGGTGGGCATCCGCGTCAGGAACACCGTGCAGCCTCGGGCCATCTGGTTGGACGACCTGCTGAAGCTGAACTGGGATCTGAACCTGCTCGGCACAGGGGCTGTGACGGGGGACGCTGACTACACCCTCGGACGCCTCTACCACTCCCGCGCGAAGCGTACCGGGTACGCGAACTCCGATGTCGACAATCTGCTCGACCAGGCGGCGGCGACTGTCGATACAACGAGGCGCTGCGAGATGTACAAGCGGGTTCAGGATATCCTGTGGGAGGATGGTCCGGCGGTCTTTTTGTTCGAATCGCTGGAGAGCTACGCGTATCGCATGCGCGTCCAGGGGTTCAAAGTGCCAGCCAGCGAGATTTTCGCGCTGAACGACGTGTCGGTGTCACCCTAGCCCGACCGGCTCACCACTTCCGCGGCGGCGTCCAGCCCGGCTGATGCCGCGGGCCCCAGAACCAGTACGTGCCCTCCTTTGTGTGCAGCCGCGCGTAGGCGTCCACCTTGTCTCTGTCGAGCTCGATGCCCAACCCTGGGCCGGCCGGCACGTCGATGAAGCCCTCGCGGATCTTGTGGCATCTCGTGATGACGTCGTCGACGAGCAGGTGCAGGACCGTTTGATTCGCGTGGACGCTATTGCGCGTCGCCGCGGCAAGGTGAAGGATCGCCGCGGTACCAATGCCTAGTTCACCCGTACTCCGCATCCAGAACCCCAGATTGAAGGCTGCCGCGGCCGCTTCGGCCTCTCTGGCCGATTCGAGCCCTCCCCCGGAGGGGAGATCGAACACGATGTTGTCGGCGGCACCCAGGGCGGCGACCAGCGGGACATCGGCGCAATGCGTCGAGAGCGGCGTCGAGACATGGCCCCGGACGCGGGCCATCGCATCGAGGCCGCGGCATGGTTCCTCGGCGTTGGCGAGATTGAACTCCTCCATCGCCGAGAGCGTGCGGATGGCAGTATCGACGGACCACGCGGTGTTCGCATCGATCCTGATGGCAATATCCGGGCCCACAGCCTCCCTGACCTTCCTAATGGTCTCGACGTCGAAGCGAGGCTCCAGGACCCCAACCTTGAGCTCGAGCGTGCCTGCCCGACCCGAACGGATCAGGCTGGCGCAGTCCTCGGCGATCTCTTCAGGCCTCATGCGATCCGCCCGAGGGTAGACATAGGCGACGAACGGCACCTGCCGGCGGTACGCGCCGCCCAGCAGATCGTGTACGGGTACGTTGTTGACCTTTCCGCCGATGTCATACAGGGCCATCTCAACACCGCTGTACGCCCACGGATCAGTCTCCCAGGCCCTGCCGGGGGCACCGTCCATGCCCATCCCGACCAGGCACCGGGACCGCAGACGGGGGATATCGAGCGGATCCTCGCCGACGAGGGCGGGTGTCAGTACATGATCGATAACGTGTTTCGATTGATAATGCAGCGTCTCGCCCAAACCGGTGACGCCGTCATCGGTGTGAACTTGCACGATGGTTCGCGTCACGCCGCGGCCCACGCGACCGGCGGACTGGTTCGTGGCCGTGAAGGGGATATTAATCGTGACTGTCTCGATGTCGATGATACGCACGTTCACGAGAGGCTTTCGGATGCCTCTCGGCCAATCCTTTCGAACGTAACATGTGTGCTATGTGAGTTCCGCAACCCGCTCGGAGGGTGACATTGCCTCGTCCAGAATGGCCGGGTCTGACCCGCACGGTGGCCTCGTTCGTCGCGAATCGAGATCTCCTCATCCCCGACGATGTCCTATACGAAACGCAACGCCTCGTGCTCGACACGCTCGGGTGCGCCGTGGGCGGGTGGGCGACCACGAAGGGCCGGCTTGCCGCCGGGCTGGCGCGCGACCTGTCCGGCGCGTCCCAGGCGACGATCCTGGGGACGTCGGCCAAAGTCAGCGTCGACCATGCGGCGTTCGCCAACGCCGAACTCGCCAACGCGCTCGATGCGGACGCGGTCTTCCTGAATATCTCCCACGTCGTCCCAACCGTCATCCCAGGGATCCTCGCCGTGGCAGAAGCGCAGGGATCGGATGGGAGGCGAACACTCGAGGCCATCGCCGCGGGCCATGAACTCGCCGCCCGCCTGACCATGGCCATCACGCCCGTCCTTGAAAGCTCCGATGGACACCGAACCCGCCACGTCATCGGCCCCGTCCTCGGCTACGGGTTTGCGACCCTGGGGGTCGCCGCGGGCGCGGGCAGGCTCCTGGATCTCGATGAGGAACGCATGGCGCACGCGCTCGGATTGGCCGCCTACTACATGCCCGCCCCCAGCGTGCTCACGTGGCTGCGCGCCTCACCCTTCAGCATGGTGAAGTACGCGCCCATGGGCTGGACCGCCCAGGCCGGGGTGACGGCCGCACTCTTGGCGGCGAAGGGGTACACGGCCGATACCGCGGTCCTGGATTCGCGCCAGAGCGTTGCGCATCTCTGGGGAAGCCCCCGGTTCGAGCCGGCGTACCTCCTTGACAACCTCGGCCGAGACTGGCCAAGCGTGCAGTGGCTCTCCTACAAACCGCAACCGGTGTGCAATCTCTACCGCCCCCATCTCTGGCTGCTCTCCAGGTTGTGCCGCGACGAGAGGCTGCATCCGGACGACATCACCAAAATCACCTTCCGCATCTACGCGCCCGCGGGCGCCGACCGCCCGTACGCTGGCGGCATCCCCGACACGCAGGAGGCGGTGCACATGAGCGCGCCCTACACGGCGGCGCTCGTGCTGCGCGGGATTCCGGCCGGACCGCGGTGGCTGGATCTCGAGCTGGCGAACGATGCGGCGCTGCGCCGGTACGCGGAGCGGGTGTCGGTCGACGGCAATCCCCCGACCACCGCGGTCGACTATCGGCCGTGGAGCGGTGCAAACTTCGCCGATCTACTGAAACGCGCGCCCGGCGAGATCGAGGTCGAGGCGTCCGGACGCCGTTATCAGATGCGCACGGAATACACCTATGGCGACATGTGGGGCCCCGCCGACATGCGGTTCACAGATGAGGACTTGGTCGCCAAGTTCGGCGAGATGACGCGTACCATCCCCGACAACTGCCGGGCAGAGCTGGTCCGCCTGGTGCTGCGCGACTTCCGACAACTCGGCGGCCTGGCACCGTTGATCGACCTGATCCGGCCAGATGCAGGACACTGATCCGACGGTCGCCAAACCACCGACGAACCCCAGACAGAGGAGGTAGACGAACATGCAGCGACGGCGCGTGATCGTCGCACTGATGGTGGCGATGTTTGTTATGGCGGCTGCCGTAGGTCAGGCGGGGCCCGCCGCGCCGCCCGGCACGGTGCGTGTCGCCTATCTCCAGCGCATCCTGTCTCTTGATCCCCACGGCAGTTCGGGGGCGGCGCGGATCACCTGGATCGTCGGGCGTCATCTCTTCAACCGGCTCGTCGCCTGGGATTCTCAGGCGAAGAGGTTCCAGCCGGAACTCGCGCTCAGCTGGCAGAACCCGAATCCCACGACATGGGAGTTCGAGCTCCGCCGGGGCGTGAAGTTTCACGACGGCACTGAGTTCACATCCGCCGCCGTCAAGACTTCGATTGAACGGGTCATTGGGCTGCGCGGCCCGCTGGCTCCCCTCTTTGCGCCCGTCGAGACCGTGGAGACGCCCGACCCCTACCGGGTCGTTATCAGGACTCGCGACCCGATGGGGACCCTGATGTCGAACCTGACGATCCTCTCGATCGTCCCCGCGGGAACGCCCATGACCGAGCTCGTCGACCGAGCGGTCGGCACCGGGCCGTTCAAGTTTGCCGAATTCGTTCGGGACACGCGCGTCGTGCTCGAGGCGAATCCGAACTACTGGCGCCAGGGAGTCCCGAAGCTGCAGCGTCTGGTCTTTGTCGATATCCCGGAAATCTCGGCGCGGGCTACGGCCCTCGAGACCGGCGAGATCGATATGGCCGTCGGCCTGCCACCTGAGGAAATCAGGCGCCTCAGGCAGAACCCGGCCCTCAAAGTCGACATCGGCCCGACGACGTTGACGCGGATCATGTGGATCAATCCCCGGCCGGGGAGCCCGCTCAGCAACGTGCAGGTCAGGCGAGCCCTCAGTCACGCAATCAACATCAATGCCATCACAGCCTCGCTGGTCGCGGGGATCGCGTCGCCCGCCACTTCGTCGATCGCGACCAACGTCCTGTGCTATGCGAAGATGAAGCCCAACGAGTACAGCTCCGCCACGGCACGCAAGATGCTGGCAGAAGCCGGGTTTCCGAACGGGTTCGAGACCACCCTCAAGTGGACCGAGAGCAACCCGAAGGAGCGCGAGATCGCAGACGCGATCACCGGACAGTTCGCCCTACTCGGCGTGCGTGTGCAGAATACTCAGCAGGCCTTCGCGATCTGGTTGGATGACCTGCTCAAGCTCAACTGGGACCTGGAACTGGTCTCCACCGGCGGCGGGACGGGTGATCCGGACTTTACTCTACGGCGACTCTATCACTCGCGGGCGAAGCGGACCCTCTACACCAACCCGGAAGTGGATCGCTTGACCGACGAGGCCGCCTCGACGATCGATCTCAACAGACGGTGCGAGATGTACCGGAAGGTGCAAGAGATCCTGTGGAACGACGCCGCCGCCATCTATCTCTTCGATCAGTTGGAGGCGTACGCGTACCGCACGCGCGTCCAGGGGTTCAAGATCCCGGCCACCGAGATCTTCGACCTGTCTGATGCCTCCGTATCGCCTTAGAACCCTGAACGTGGTGGGAGGCCGCGCGGCCTCCCACCGTCTCGCCCTCGTCTAACGCCCGTGGGCCGGTATCTGCTGCGGCGGGGCTTGGCCGCCCTTTTGGTTATCTGGGGGGTCATCACGATCATCTTTCTGGTCGTGCGGGTTGTCCCCGGCGACCCGGCCTCGGTATTGCTCGGAACCTTCGCGACGCCCGAACTGCTGGCCGAGCAGCGCACGAAGATGGGGTTGGACCGGCCGCTACTGGTGCAGTACGGGCTGTTCATCCGCCAGGCCGTCCTGGGCGATTGGGGCCGATCCTATCACGAGGGCCGCGACGCCCTGTCACTCGTCCTGGAGCGGCTGCCTGCGACCGTAGAACTGGCGATGACCTCGATCGTCGTCGCAACGGCGCTGAGCTTCGCGCTCGGCTCGGTGGCGGCCCGCTGGGTGCAGTCGCCGGTTGATCGGGCGATCGGGACGTTCTCGCTCGCCGGACAGGCGATCCCCAACTTCTGGCTCGGCCTCGTCCTCATCCTGATCTTCGCCCGCCGGCTCCACTGGCTGCCGTCGTTCGGCCGTGACACGCTGTGGCATCTGATCCTGCCGACCGTGACTCTCTCCGTGCAACTCATCGGCGTGATGACGCGGCTGATCCGCGCCGGCATCCTGGAAACGATGAACCAGGACTTCATACGCACGGCCCGTGCGAAGGGCGTCACCGAGGCCACCGTCCTCCTACACCACGTGTACCGCAACATGATGATCCCCGTGGTGACGATGCTGGGCCTGCAGCTCGGCTCACTGCTCGGCGGTGTAGTTGTCCTCGAAACCGTATTCGCCTGGCCCGGGCTCGGCCGGCTCATCGTCACGGCGATCAACAATCGCGACTATCCGGTGGTCCAGGCCGCCGTGACCTTTGCGGCCCTCACGGTTGTCTTCCTGAACCTGCTCGTGGATCTCACGTACGCTTACCTCGATCCGCGGATCCGGTACGTGTGACTGGGCCGGGTCGAAGCCTGACCTCGACCCGCAAAGGTCGCCGGGTCGCTTTCACCGGGATCGGTCTTTTCTGCGTGACCCTCGTCGGCCTGTTCGGGCCAGTTGTCGTCCCGTACAATCCGCTGGAGGTCCGGCTCGAACAACGCCTGCACCCGCCGGGATCGATCTTGCCGGGTGGTCAGGTAGCGTGGTTCGGCACAGACCAGTTGGGCCGCGACCTGCTGCACCAGGTGATCCACGGTGCCCGCGTCTCGATCCTGGTGGCCGCGAGCACGGTCGCGATCGCCGGCACCGCCGGCACCGCTTTGGGCCTGCTGGCCGGCTATCATGGCGGTCTCACCGATGCGGTGCTCGTAGGTCTGGTCGATCTCCAGCTGGCCTTCCCGCCCCTCCTGTTGGCAATCCTCATCGCGGCGATGATCGGACCGTCCATCGGCAACGTTATCCTCACGCTTTCGGTGATCCGCTGGGCAGTCTTTGCCCGGCTCGCCCGTGGGTCGGTGCTTGCGCTGCGCGAGAAGGAGTTCGTCGAAGCCGCTCGGGCGCTGGGCGCGAGCCACACGCGGGTGATGGCCCGGCACGTCCTGGGCAACATCCTGACGCCGATCGTCATTCTGGCGACACTGCAGATCGCACTGCAAATGCTAGCCGAAGCGGCCCTCAGCTTCCTCGGCCTCGGGATCCCGTATCCTCTGCCGTCCTGGGGTGTCACCATCAGTCAGGGCCGCGATTATCTGAACAACGCCTGGTGGATCGCCACGGTCCCGGGCGCGATCATGACGGTGACGGTGTTGAGTGTCGGTGTCTTCGGTGATGCGGTCCGCGACTATCTCGACCCTCGGTTCGATTATTAGACCTACCTGCCGCCTACCGGCCCAGCGACGCGGCGATGCGCTCGCAGATCTCGGTGAGGATCGCCGGTGTCGTGGCGAAGTTCAGACGGGCGCAGTGGCCGTCCCCCCCGAAGTCGGCACCGTCGTTGAGGGCTACGCGGGCCCGCTCGAGCAGGAAGACGGCCGCGGTGCGATCGAGGTGCAGCCCGCCGAAGTCGAGCCATGCCAGGTAGGTGCCTTCGGGCATGCGGTGGCGGACCCGGGGCATCCGATCGCGGACGAAGGCGGCCAGCGTGTGGCGGTTCGCGTCGAGTTGACGCATGACCGCGTCGAACCACACGCCGCCCTCGCGCCAGGCGGCGATTGTGGCGCGGACACCGAGGACGCTGGGGACCCCGCGCATGCGCGCCGGCATCGCGTCGAAGCGCGCCCGCAGCGCGGGACTGCCGAAGATGGCCACGGCGCAGCGCACCCCGCCGAGGTTGAATGACTTGGTGGCCGACGTCAGGGTGACGGTGCGCTCGGCCGCGTGCGGCCCGAGGGTGGCAAACGGGATGTGCGTATGGCCCGGATAGACGATATCCATCCAGACTTCATCGGCGACCACGACGAGATCGTGTTCGACGGCAATGGCGGCGATGGCCTCGAGTTCGTCGCGGCGCAGCACGCGGCCGGCAGGGTTGTGTGGGTTGCACAGCAGCAGGAGTTTGGTCCGGGGATCGCCCGCGACCCGGCGCAGGCCATTGACGTCGAGGGCCGCCGTCCCGCAGGCGTCGATGAGCCGGTTGTCGACCACCCTGCGGCCCAGCTCTGTGATGCTGGTAAGAAACGGCGGATAGATTGGTCCATGCACGATGACGCCGTCACCGGGATCGGTGAACGCGTGAATGGACACGAGCATGCCCTGGACCAGGTCGCCCAGCACCGAAAATGTGGCGGGGTCGGGCTCCCACCCGTGACGGGCACCAATCCACTGGGAAGCCGCGTTGAACAGGTCCGCCTGATCCTCAGGCCGGTCATAACCAAGCGCGGAGTGATCGGCCGACCACGTGATGACGTCGCGGACCGACTCGGGCAAGGTAAAATCCATGTCGGCGACCCAGGCCGGGAGGACACCCACCCCGTGCTTGTTCCACTTGTTCCCGCGCCGCGCGCGCAGCGAGGCCTCGGTGACACCAGCCGACGGATCGACGCTGATCATCTAGTCCCCCCAAGGAGAAGTCCGTGCGCTCCTTGACTCCGCTGCCGGCCGGCCGGAACCCTTCCGCCCATGCCCAGAGGAACCTCCGCACGGCCGCGAAATAGTGAGGTGACATGCCCAGCGAACGCAGGACGTGGGACATCCCGGTGATCGCCGAACCCGAGGTCCTCGTGGTTGGTGGTGGCTCCGCGGGCATCGCGGCGTCCATAGCGGCCGCGCGTAACGGCGCGCGGACAATGCTGATCGAACGCTACGGCTTCTTGGGCGGCACCTCGACCGCCGCGCTGGTCGGACCGATGATGACCTCATTCTCGACGGAAGGACATCAGCGCGTAGTCGGGGGGATCTTCCAGGAGATGGTGGACCGTATGGTCGCGCTCGGCGGCGCGGTCGATCCGGCGACAATCCCCGAGGTGGGCGCCTATGGCGGGTTCATCCGGCACGGGCATCTCCATGTCACGCCGTTTCATCCGGAGGCGCTCAAGCTCGTCGCGCAGGAGATGGTCACCGAAGCGGGCGTCGAGCTCCTCTTGCACACGACCTTCGTCGACGCGCTGCGGGAGGAACGCCGGACGCGCGGCGCAGTCGTCGTGAACAAGGCCGGGCTGGGTGTCGTCCGGGCGAACGTGATGATCGACACCTCGGCCGATGGCGACGTCGCCGCCGCGGCCGGCGCCGCGTTCATGAAGGGCCGGCCCGAGGACGGGAAGATGCAGCCGGCCACGATGTTCTTCCGGGTTGGAAATGTCGACGACGACGCGGTGGACGCGTGGGTGGCCGAGCACCGGCAGATTCACCCTGATGAACGATTGTATGAGTGCGTCGTGCAGGCGGCCAAGACGCGCGGCGAATGGACGCTGCCGCGCGAGTACCTGAGTCTCTACCGGGAGCCTGAGCCGGGCGTCTGGCGCGTCAACGTCACCCGGGTGCTGGGTGTCGACGGCACCGATCCGGCCAGCCTGACCGCCGCTGAGATGGAGGGCCGGCGCCAGGTGTGGTGGCTGATGCAGTTCATGATCAGATCCTGCCAGGGGTTTGAACACGCGCGGTTGCTTGAGGCGGGGACGCAACTCGGGATCCGCGAGACCCGGCGGATTACCGGCGAACACATATTGACCGGCGAGGACGCTCTGGAGGGCCGCCGCTTCCCCGACGCGATCGCGCGGGGCTCGTACCTGATCGACATCCACGATCCCGTGGGTACGCGCACGAAACTGATGCAAATCAACGCGCCGTTCTACGACATCCCCTACCGCTGCCTGGTCCCAAAGGACGTCGACGCCCTGCTGGTGGCCGGGCGGTGTATCTCGGTGGATCACGTGGCGTTCGGCTCGACGCGGGTGATCCCGCAGTGCTACGCGACCGGTCAGGCCGCGGGCACCGCGGCGGCGCTCGCGGTGCGTGCGGGAAGTGAACCCCGTGCGGTGAAGGTAGATGGGTTGCGGGCGGCCATCAGAGCCGCGGGAGGGATCTGCTAGATGGCCACACGAAAGCGCCAGCCGAAGGAGCGAAAACCCACGCCGGTCACGCCGCCGCCAGGTCCTGTGACATCCCAGGACCTCTGGAAACGGGCCGGGTCTTCCATGGAAAGGCGCTTCGCGCAGATCCTCCAGGCCCAGCGATCCAAGCACAACCAGATAGGCTCGCAGAACCGCCAGAAGCGCGAGACGGCTCCTCGCCGGCACAAGAAAGAGGGCTAGGTGGCGCGTACCGACGATCTGTACGCCCTTCCCAAGAACCTGCCGGTGCCAGTGGACGACGGCGCCTGCGACCATCTGCTGGGTGTGCGTCTCTCGTCGATCCTGCTGCGGTCCACCAACGGCCGTCTCGTCGACCTCTCGGCGCTGCCCGGCCGCACCGTCGTGTACGGTTATCCGCGCACGGGGCGACCGGATCAGGATATCCCGAAAGGCTGGAACGACATCCCCGGCGCAAGAGGCTGCACGCCACAGTCTTGCGCCTTCCGGGATCACCACGACGCATACGGGAGGTTAGGTGTCCAGGTCTTCGGACTGAGCACACAGGACACGACCTATCAGCGCGAAGCTGTAGAGCGGTTGCATCTGCCCTTCGAATTGCTAAGCGACGAAGAATTCCGGTTCGCGCGGGCGCTGCGGCTGCCGACGTTCGAGGTTGAAGGCATGACGTTGATCAAGCGCCTCACGCTGATCATGCGCGATGGGCGGGTGGAGAAGGTCTTCTACCCGGTCTTCCCACCGGACCTCAACGCGGAGGAAGTACTGAAATGGATCTCGGGTAGGTTGGTACCGTGAGAACGGAGGGGAAGCCATGGCGACACCCGTTCAGGATAAGCAGACCGTAACCCCGGAGGGAGAAAGCATTCAGCAGGTGCCCGCAGGAGTCACGTTCCACGACGTGATAACGCAAGTAGATGAGCGCGGCATGGTCTGCGAGCTTTTCGATCCGCGGTGGGGGTGGCATAAAGATCCACTCGTCTTCGCTTACAGCTTTACCGTTCGACCTGGAATGATCAAGGGCTGGGGGATGCACAAGAAGCACGAAGACCGGTACTTTATCCTTTTGGGGGAGATCGAGGTAGTTTTGTACGACGATCGGCCAGACTCGCCGGCTCGCGGGTTGATATCAACGATCGTGCTTTCAGAATACCGGCGACGGATAATGAACATACCGGCAGGCGTGTGGCACGCGGATCGAAACATCGGGAGCCGCGATGCGGTAGTGATCAATTTCCCGACCATTCCGTATGACCACGCAAATCCCGACAAATATCGGCTGCCCTTGAATACGGACAAGATTCCGCACACGTTTGAGAATGCGCGCGGTGGGTAACCCGGATCATGGCTGAAAACGCGGGGCACGCACCCCAGTTCAGTATTTTGCTCCCTACGCACAACCGGGCCGATGTTCTGGCGTTTGCGATCCGATCCGTGCTGTGGCAGACCGTTCAGGACTTCGAGCTGCTCATTGTGGGGGATGGGTGTACAGATCATACAGCTGATGTCGTCAACAGCTTTGCCGACCAGCGGATTCGGTGGTTCGATCTGCCCAAGGCGCCGCACTTTGGTTACGCGAATCGCAACGTCGCGCTTCGCGCGGCTCGGGGCGTGTGTATTGCGTATATGGCGCACGATGACCTGTGGGTGCCGGACCACCTGGAGTTGTTATCCTCTTGTCTCGACGAACATGACACTGAGCTTGCCTACAGCCGTCCTTTGTGGGTGGAGCCCGACGGCACGATCATGCCCGGGACCT
>JBGPNN010000023.1:0-23080 GCA_041487495.1 bacterium | reverse complement strand
CTGTCGCGGGTGCGCGGCATGACGATGAACGACGCGCACATCTTCTGCCGCCCCGATCAGATCAAGGATGAGATCGTTGGTGTCGTACGGCTCATCCAGCGCGTCTACGGCGACTTCCACATCAGCGGCGCGTGGTATCGGCTCTCGCTCCGCGATCCCGCGGATCGGGTGAACTTCATCCCCAATGACGAGTTGTGGAACCTGGCCGAGGGAAAGCTGCGCGAGGCGCTCGGGGAGATCGACCTGGAGGTCAAAGAGGCCAAAGGCGAGGCCGCCTTCTACGGTCCAAAGATCGACGTGCAGGTGCCGACGGCCGCCGGGAAGGACGAGACGATCTCGACGATTCAACTCGACTTTCTGCTGCCGGAGCGGTTTGAACTCGAGTACATCGGTGAGGACGGCGCCGCGCACCGGCCGGTGATGATCCACCGGGCGGTGACGAGCACGATGGAGCGATGGGTGGCCCTCTTGATCGAACAGTACGAGGGGCGTTTTCCGCTGTGGCTGGCGCCTGAACAGGCGCGGGTGCTGCCGATCGCGGACCGTCACGCCGACTATGCGGCGGAGGTTCGTAACCGCCTGGCGGCAGCCAGTTTGCGGGCGGGCGTTGATGCATCGAACCAGCGGATCAGCTACAAGATCCGCCAGGCGCAAGTGGAACAAGTGCCGTACATGGCGGTCGTCGGGGACAAGGAGATCGCCGCCGGCGCGGTCGCCGTGCGCAGCCGGTCAGCCGGTGACCTGGGCCCCGTCCCTGTTGCTGACTTCATCGAGCGGCTCACGCGGGAGGTGGCCTCCAAAGAGTAAATCGCGCGTCGAGCGGCCTGTGGGGTGTTGAAGGCGCCGCCTGCCGCGGCGCCTTCGTCATTCCTGCAACGTGCCGCCAACCCCGCCGATGTATGAGGCGGGGGGGGCGTGCGCCAACGTCTGTTCGCGTCATGAATCGTGTACCTGGTGGTCTTGCGCCCCTGGTGTGGATGACCGCCGGGCTGGCCGCCGGCATCGCGGTCGCAGAGGTCTACCCGGCCACTGAAACCTGGACATGGTGGGCCATCGCCGGTGCGGTGTTGCTGTGTCTGGCGGGGCTGCTCCCGGCGATCCGGCCCGCCGCGGTGCTGCTGGCCGTTCCGGCCTTCGTGTTGCTGGGAATGGCCAACGCGGGATTCCATGCGGCCTCTGCCCCGACGTGGCCTCACGCGGCAGAAGGGCAGTGGCTTGGAGCTTGGGGTGTTGTCCGATCCCCGCCTGAGGCGGGAGGGGCCGGCTGGCGCGCGATCGTGGAGCTGACAAGCATCGAGCCGGTCGGTCCGGGTGGGCCGATGGCGCAGGCCGTCGCGGGATCGGTGCGCGTCTCCGGCCGCGGTGAGCAGCCGCGCATCGATGTGGGGGACGACGTGCAGCTCCGCGGGTGGTTTCACGAGGGTCGACCAGCCGGCAATCCTGGCGAACGGTCCGAGCGGGACGCGCTGCGCCGCCGCGGGCTCTCCGGCGCCATCAACGTCGGCGCGGGCGGTGCGGTGGTCGTGCGCAGAGGCGGCTGGTCGCCCGGTCGTGCGATCGCCGCGGTCCGGCGTCGCGCCGTTGATGCGATCCTGAAGGCGCTGCCGCCGCCGCACAGCGGGCTGCTGCTGAGCCTGCTGCTCGGCATCGACGCGTTCATTGGTCCGGATCTGTACCGGCAGTTCGTGCGTGCCGGGCTCGTTCATCTCATGGTCGTTTCCGGCTCGCAGGTGGCGATCGTCGCAGGGGCGGTGGCCGCGGCCACGCGATTGGCGCGCCTCCCAGCCACATTGGCCGCCGCGATGACCGCCGCGGGCATCACCGTGTTTGCCGCGATGGTTGGCTGGGCCCCGTCGATTGGGCGCGCCGTGATCATGGGCGCGGTGGGGCTCGCCGGAGCCGTCCTGGGGCGCGAGCGCGACCGTGGTGCGACGCTGGCGGCCGCGGCCCTGGTACTGCTGGCGTTGAACCCGTCGGTGTTGTTTGACATCGGGTTCCAGCTATCGTTTGCGGCAACGTGGGGATTGCTCTACGCGGCCCCGGCGCTGCAGCGGGGGCTGAAAGGATGGTTCTCGCGTCTGGCCCCCGCCCTTGGCGTGACCCTGGGCGCGCACCTGGCCGTCACGCCGCTGCTGGCGGTCCACTTCCAGTCGATTCCGATCGCCGGGCTGGTCGCCAATCTCATAGCGCTTCCCATCATCGCACTACTGGTGCCGGCGGGATTCGCCGTGCTGCCGGTGGTCCTCGTGGTCCCTGCAGCCGGCTCGTGGTTGCTCAGCCTCTTTCGCCCGGCGCTGACTTTCTTGTTGTGGATCAGCGGTCGATTCGGGAGCCTCGGGTGGGCGACGCTCATCACCCCGCCCGTGCCACCGGCCGTTGCGGCCGCCTGGTACGTGATGCTGGCCGGTCTGATTGCCGTGGTGTCGGGTTCGTGGCGCCCGCCGCGGTGGCAGCGGATCGTCGCTGCGGCCGCTGGGGTGGTCGTGCTGACGGGGTGGTATGCGACCGAGGCTCGCCCGCGGCCCGTCCTCGTCATGACGGCGCTCGACGTGGGGCAGGGTGACGCGATCCTCCTCCAGAGCCCCGCCGGACGGGCGGTGCTCATCGATGGCGGAGGCGAAATCGGGGCCGACCGCGGCGGATGGGACATCGGCCAGATGCGTGTCGTGCCGGCGCTTCGCCGTGCGGGTGTGCGGCGGTTGGACGTCGTGCTGCTGACGCATCCCCACGAGGACCACGTTGGAGGACTGCCCGCCGTGA
Organism: bacterium; assembly: GCA_041487495.1. Taxonomy (GTDB): domain Bacteria; phylum Sysuimicrobiota; class Sysuimicrobiia; order Sysuimicrobiales; family Humicultoraceae; genus JBGPNN01. Next base: position 20,320 of record JBGPNN010000023.1, on the reverse strand, counting down.
TGGAGAACTTCCCGGTCGGACTCGTGCTGGATCCCGGCGTTCCGCATCCTTCGCCGTCGTACACGCGCTTGCTCCGCATGATCGAGGCCGGGCGGATCCCCTACCGGCAAGCGAGGGAAGGACAGACTATCGATCTGGGCGCCGGAGCGCGGCTGATGATTCTCTATCCTCCGGATCCGCCACCGGAAGTGGAAGGCAACCCCGTGCACGCGCGCTCGGTCATGGCCCGCCTGACGTACGGCCGGACGGCGGTGCTGCTCGCCGGCGATATCGAAGGGCCCGTCGAGCAGTTCCTGATTGATCGGGGGACCGCGCTGGCGAGTCAGGTGCTCAAGGTGGGACACCACGGCAGCAAGACGTCCACGACACCAACGTTCCTGGCGCAGGTGAGGCCGCAGATCGCGGTCATCTCCGTCGGCGCGGGCAACAGTTTTGGGCACCCGCATCCCGTGACGCTGGCCACGCTGGCCGCCGCGGGGGTCGCGGTGTACCGGACGGACCGGCACGGCGCGGTGCGCCTGATCTCCGATGGCACGACCGTACGGGTCGAGACCACCCGAGGGCCGGGCGATCGGGAGGGCGGCGATGCGCGGGTTCGTTGACCGGGTGATCGACGGCGTCGCGGTCGTGCTGCTCGACGGCGGCGGTCGCGCGTACCTGCCGAGCGATCACCTGCCGCCGGGAATCGAAGCGGGGAACGTGGTCGACGTAACCGTCTCACCACTTGGCTCGATGTCGGTGGACGAGGTCGCGGAGCTCATCGAACGGCTTCGATCCGGGGAACACCGCCATGACTAACCGGCCGGCCCTGATCGTCGGTGAAGAGGACTTCCTGGCCGATGAGGTCCTCGCCCGCCTCCTCGACGAGGCGCTGCCGCGCGAAGATCGCATCCTCAACCTCGATGTGCTCGATGGCGCGACGCCGGTGGGCGACCTCCTTACCCGCCTGGACACCGCGCCGTTCTTTGGTCCGGCGCGCGTTGTCGTGGTGCGGCGCTTGGAAGCGATGCGCGAGGCGGATCAGGAGGCGCTGGTGACCTATCTGGAACGTGGCGATAGTCCGAGTGTCGCGATCTTTGTCGCGCGTGAGATCGACCGCCGCCGGCGCCTGTTCCAGACGTTTAGGAAAGTGGCCACGATCATCGAGTGCCGGCCGTTGCCGCCGCGCGAACTACCGGTCTGGATCGCGGCTCGATTTAAGGCCGCGGACCGGCGCACCGCGCCGGGTGTCGCGGAGAGTCTGGCGGCCCTGGCCGGCGGAAGCCTCCGCGACCTCGATCATGAGGTCGCCAAGATCATAGCCTACGCGGGAGAGCGATCCGTGGTGACGGTGGCAGACGTCGAGGCGATCGCGACCCGGCTCGGTGAGGCATCGATCTTCACGCTGGTGGACGCCGTGGGCGGCCGCGACGCCTCCGGGGCGCTGCGGGCCCTGCACGATATCCTGTCGACTCATGAGCCCCTGCAGGTGCTGTTCATGATCGCCCGGCAGTTTCGCCTAATCCTGCGCGCGCACCAGCTCGGCGGCAAGGGTGTTCCCGCATCGGCGCTCCCCGAGCAGTTAGCCTTGCATCCGTTTGTGGCCAGAAAGATTAGCGAGCAAGCACGCGGGTATCGGACCGATCAGTTCGCCGCGATCTTTGCCGCGCTTGAGGTCGCCGATCGGGCGATTAAGACGGGCAGCCCGCCGCGTCTTGTGCTGGAGATGGCGATTGTGCGGCTCTCTGAAGCCGACCGCCCGGCGGCGGTCGCAAGGGGTGGCCGGCGGTGAGGTTATGCCTGCCCGGCGGCGGGGCGGCGCATCAATCGCGACTTGCGCCGCGCGGCGGTGTTGGGGTGGATGATGCCGCGTGCTGCGGCCTTATCAACGGCGGTCTGCGCTTCGGACCCCTGCGCGCCGGCCAATCCCAAACGCATCAGCGTCTTGAGGCGCGATTTGACCGCCGCATTGGCCTCGCGCCGCCGTACGGATTGGCGCAGCTGCTTGAGGCCAGACTTTATGCGCTTTGCCACTGGACATCCTCCTGCGGCCGCGCTCAGTGCGCGGTGATCCCGCGGCATTCTAGCACGTTGAGTTACCCCGGACAAGCACAGCGCACACGCGCTCCCGCCGGGCTGGCCGGCGAGTGACCGCGTCCGCGAGCGTACCCGCCGCCGCAGGCGGCACGCGTCTGGCACGCGCCGCGACGGTGCTGGCGGCGGCGACCGTCGCCAGCCGCGTGCTGGGACTGGTGCGCGAGATCATTGTCGCCGCGCTGTTTGGCGCGTCGGATGCGAAGGCGGCGTATGTAATCGGGTACTACGTCCCGTTCTTCGTGCAGCGGCTGCTGATCGGCGGCACCCTGAGTATCGTGCTGATTCCGACGCTGGCCGACGTGATCGCACGGCGCGACGATAGAGAGTTCGGACGCGTCGCCGGCTATCTGTTTACCGCGGTCGTCGCGCTCGGTGCGGTGATGGTCGTCCTCGGTGAGTTGGTGGCGCCGTGGCTCATTCGCGTGGCCGCGCCAGGATTCGCGGCGCAACCGGGACAACTCGAGTTGAGTGTATCACTGTCGCGCATCAACTTCTTCGCGATGTTTTTCATCGCGCTGGCGATCTTTGCGACGGCGTACTTGCAGGCGCAGCAGCGGTTCGTTGCGCCGGCAGCGGCGCCGCTGTTTTTCAACATCGTGACGATCGCGGGCACCCTGTGGTTGGGGCCCCGCATGGGGATCACGGGACTGGCGATCGCCTGGGTCGCCGGATCGGCCGCGCAGTTCCTTGCGCAGGCTCCCGCGTTGCATCGCGCCGGATTCCGGTATCGTTTCACCGTGAACTGGGCGCACCCGGCCATCCGGACCGTGGGCCGTCTGGCGCTGCCGGCGATGTTCGGTCTGGCGATCGTGGAGATCAACGCCTACGTCGACCGCTTTTTTGCCTCGCTGCTGCCGGTCACACCCGGCGTCAACGCGGTCGCCGCGCTTGACTACGCGTTTGAGGTCGTCCAGGCCCCCATCGGCATCCTGGCCATCTCTGTGGCGACGGTGCTCTTCCCCGGCATGAGCCAGGTGGCGGCCGCGGGGGATCGGGCGAGCCTCCGGCAGACGACATCGCTGGGCCTGCGCAGCCTGCTGTTTCTGGTGGTGCCGACTTCTGCCGTGTTGATCGTGTTTGCGACGCCGCTGGTCGCGCTGGTCTTTCAGCGGGGTGAGTTCGGTCCCGCCGCCACATCCACGGTTGCCGCATGCCTGGCCGCCTACGCCGTAGGGCTTGTGCCGATGGCCGCGTACTATGTCACGACCCGCACGTACTACGCCCTGCAAGACATGCGCACGCCGGTCGTTATCGGCGCGGCCATGGTCGCCCTCAACGCCGTGCTGGATTACATCCTCATGCAGGTGTTGGGGGTGGCCGGGATCGCGCTGGCGACCGCGATCGTGACGTTCGTCAACGTGGCGCTGCTGATCAACGTGCTCAGGCGGCGCCTGGGGATGCTCGAAGGCCGGCGCATTGTGGTGACGGCCGCGCGCACCACGGTCTCGGCCGCCCTGGCTGTGGGCGTTGGCATCCTCGCGTCGCGGGCGGTTCCCGCTGAGGCGACCTTGGGCACGATCGGGCGCGTCCTCGCATTGGGCGCGGGGTTTGGTGGGGCCGCCCTGACCTATCTGGCCGCGTGCCTGGCGCTCCGCGTCGATGAGATGCGCCTGCTCAAGGACCTGTTCCGGCGTCGCTGAACTGTGGTGCCCCCCTTGACCTCAGGCGGCCGCCATCTGCCCCGGGTACCCGATGTCCTGGTACTCATCTTTACGGGCCTGGGGCAGGCGATGGGGCCGTTCATTCCATTGGAGGCGCAGCGCCTCGGTATGGCGACGAGCACGATCGGGCTGCTGCTCGGAGGGCAGGGGATAGCCGGATTGATCGCCAGCCTGGCCGGCGGCGCCTGGATGGGCTCCATTGGCCCGCGCCGGATGGCGTTCTGGGCCTCGGTGGTCTCGATGCTCTCTCTCCTGGTCCTGTGGCGGTGGCCGTCCGTGCTCGCCCTCGGGCTGGTGCTGACCGTGGTATGGGCCACGAGCTCGGTTGTCATCGTCGCCGGTCAGACGCTCGTGCTTACCGACGAGCATCTCTCGGGCCGCGATCAGGCGGTCGGGATGCACGCATTTTACGCCTCTCTCGGCATGATCATCGGGCCGTTGATGGGTGCGGTCGCGGTCCGCGCGAGCGGAAGTCTCGGCACGGTGTTCTTCATGGCCGCGGTTGCCTGTGGCCTGGCGGTACCCGTCGCGCTCCGCGCGCCCCAACGCGGGCGGGTGGATGTGGGGCGGCCGAGCTTTCTGGCCGGCGTCCTCCCCCTGTCACCGCCGGTCATCCTCGGGTTGGGATCGGTGCTGGTCGCGGAATTCACGTACGTGGCCTGGATGACGTTCTTCCCACTGGCCTTGAAGGCCGATGGGCACAGCCCCGAGTTTATCGGTGTGATCTTTGCCGTCCACGGCGTGGCGCTGTCGGCCGTCCGGCCGGGACTGGCGTTCGTGGTGGCCAGGCTATCGCGCGTGGGCGTCGTGGTGACGTCGTTCGTTTTCATCGCCGCGGGGCTCGTGGTCGCGGCGATTTCGCGGTCGGTGCCGGCGTCGGTGGCCACCGCCGTCCTGAGCGGCATCGGGGTGGGCTTCCTGTTTCCGCTCACGATGATACTCGTCACCGAAGGGATTACGAGCGACCGGGTGGCACGCTTGCTGGGCCTCAGGTTTGCGGTGGTCACCGCCGGCGCGATGCTGGGGCCATCCCTGATCGGTCTGATCGCCTCGGCAAGTCTGCCGGCGGCGATGGGCGCCTCCGCGGCGATCTGCGCGCTCGCCGGCGGGTGGGCGATCCTCCGCCGGTCCGCGCCGACGCATTTCTTGACACCCGAAAATCGCCAATGATACGCTGGGGAAGTTGGCACTCTCACATCGAGAGTGCCAAGGGTGGAGGCGAAGGTTCATGGTACAGCTCGACGAGCGCAAACGGGCTGTCCTCAGCGCCGTGGTTGAAGAGTACACCCGGTCGGCCGAGCCGGTGGGGTCTGAGCATCCCGTGGTGCGCGACCGGCTGCGGGTGAGCCCGGCGACGATCCGCAGCGCCATGGCTTCGCTGGAAGAGATGGGACTGCTCACCCATCCCCATACGTCGGCCGGTCGCGTGCCCACGGATCGGGGCTATCGCCTGTATGTCGACATGACGAGCGACGTCGAACCCCTATCGTCGCCCGACCGGCAGGCCATTCGCCGCCGGCTCGACGATGTCGGGGCGGAGCCCACCGGCGCCGCGGGGCAGGCCGCGCGGGTGCTGGCGTCCGTGACCCACTACCCGTCGGTCGTGGCGTCTCCGGGACTGCAGCACCAGACGTTTCGCTCGCTGCACCTGGTCCTGGTCGGGACGCGCCGGGCGCTCGCCGTGATTGCCACCAACGCCGGCACCCTGCAGGGGCGAATGATCGAACTGCCCGAGGGCGTCGAACCCGACGATCTCGAACGATTGTCGCAGGCGATCACGCGGCGGCTGGAGGGGACCCGTGTCGCCGACCTGACGCATCACCGGTTGGAACAGGAGATCGGGGATGCCTCGTGGCATGCCCTCCTGGTCGAAGAGTTGAAGACCTGGCTGCGCCGCGAGGGCTCGCGCGGCGCGGCGGGGTCGATCCACATCGAAGGCGCGATGCACTTGCTGCGCGAACCCGAGTTTCGGCGTCCGGAACTCGCCACACAGGTCTTCGAGCTTCTCGAAGAGGCGTCGGCTCTGGCCGATGTTCTGGCCGAGGCGCCCCGCGATGGCGTGTGGATCTCTATCGGCACCGAAAACCGCCGCGAAGAATTGCAGTCGTGCAGCCTGGTGATGGCCGCGTTTACCTACGGTGATCAGACCCCAGGCACCGTCGGCATCGTCGGGCCGACCCGGATGCGGTATCGTCAGGCGGTCGGGGCGGTCCGCTATGTGGCCGAGCGTCTGAGTCAAACGCTGCGCGCCCTTGAGTAACCTGTACGAGATCCTCGGCGTGGATCGTGACGCCACGGCCGATGAGATCAAGACGGCGTACCGGCGGCTGGCGCGTGAGACGCATCCCGACGTCCGCCGAGATGATCCCCACGCCACCGAACGGTTCAAGGAGATCAACGAAGCCTACGCGGTACTGAGCGACGCACAGAAGCGGAGCGAATACGACCGGTACGGCCGTGTCGGCGGCGGCGTGTCGATCGATCCATTTGGGGGGACCGGCGGGCCGTTTGGCGACATTCTCGACATGTTCTTCGGCGGCCGCTCCGGAACGGCACGACCCGATCGTGACGCCCCGGAACGTGGTTCCGACCTCCGCATGGATCTCGAGCTCACGCTGGAAGAAGTGGCCGCCGGGGTCGAGCGGAGGATCACCGTCGACCGCCTCGAGACATGCCCGTCGTGCTTCGGCACCGGTGCCGAGCGTGGCGCAACCCCTGAGCGATGTCCCGGCTGTCAGGGAGCCGGCGAAGTCCGGCGGACGCAGCGGACGGTCTTTGGGCAGATGACGCAGATCGGTCCGTGCCCGCAGTGCGGCGGCACCGGCACGTACATTTCCAAACCGTGCGTGAAGTGCCGGGGCGCGGGACGCGCAGAAGTTGGCCGTGAGGTGACGGTATCGGTCCCGGCCGGTGTCGAGGACGGCATGCACCTGCGTCTGACCGGTGAGGGTGAAGCCGGAATGCGTGGCGGGCCGCGCGGTGATCTGTTCGTCGTCATCCATGTCAAGCCTCATGCGTTGTTTGCCCGGCACGGGGCCGATCTCGCGTGCGAGGTCAAGGTCTCGATGACCCAGGCCGCGCTCGGGGACGCGATCCCGTTGCCGACGCTGAACGGGGAAACGACACTGACGATTCCGGCGGGCACCCAGCCCGCGGCAAGATTGACGCAGCGGGGTCACGGCCTGCCCAGCCTCCGGGGGGGGCGCGGGGACCTGCAGGTGACCGTGCGCGTAGAGATCCCCCGAAACCTCTCCGCCGAACAGCGGGCGCTGCTGGAAGAGTTTGGCGCGACGCGCGGGGATCGCCGGCAGGGCAAGCGCAAGACCGTCCTCAAGAAAGTGAAAGACCTGTTGCGGTAGCCCCGTGCGGTGGATCGAAGTGGCCGTCGACGTGCGCCCATCACAGATGGAGATGGCCGGGGACCTGTTGCTGCGACACTGTCCGCAGGGGTTCTCCGAGAGCGGGAGCCGTTTGCGCGGCCGTCGCGTGCTTCGCGTGTATCTCCCGGTCGGTGTGGGAGATCGCGCGAGGCTTCGCCACCTGCGGCGTGCGATGGCCACTCTGGCGGGACCGTCCGCCGTTCGGACGCGGCGAGTACGCGACACTGGATGGGCCAGCGCATGGAAGACCTACGCCAGACCCATCCGGATCGGACGGATCGTCGTGGAACCGACCTGGACGGCGGGCCGCGGCGCTCCGCGCGTCGCCGTGCGGCTCGATCCGGGGATGGCGTTCGGCAGCGGCGAGCATCCCTCGACGCAGTTGTGTCTGGCGGCGATCGACCGCTATGTGCGCCCCGGTGTGACGGTGATCGACCTGGGGACCGGGTCCGGGATTCTCGCCGTCGCCGCCGCGCGGGTCGGGGCGCGCCGGGTCCTAGCCGTTGACAACGATCCGGTCGCGGTGACGGTGGCGCGTGCGAACGTCAAAGGGAACGACGTCGCGAGCCGGGTCACCGTACGCCGCCAGGATGGCCTGGCCCGCACGCGTGTGCGCGCGGACCTGGTCGTGGCGAACCTGACGGCGGATATCCTGCCCCTCGTGCTGGGCGACGTGCGGCGAAGCCTGCGTTCGGGAGGCCGCTTCGTCGCCTCGGGGTTCGGGAGCCCGCGGGTGTCAGAGGTGCGACGGCGCATCACCGCGGCGGGGCTTCGGGTCGTCACAACCGAGCGGCTGCGCGGTTGGTGCTCGGTGCACGCGGTCGCGCCGCGCGGCCGATGATGTCTTCCGCCGGCGCACGGCGGGCACTGCGGCGATTCCACGTGACGCCACACGCGCTCGACCATGAGCGCGTCATCTTCGCCGGACCGGAGGCCCACCACATCGCCCACGTCCTGCGCCTCAAGAGCGGTGCTCGCCTTGTGGTGTTCGACGGCGCGCGTGAGGCCGAAGTCGAACTCGAAGCGGTCGGCGGCACCGAAGTCACCGCGCGGCGTCTCGGGGTGCCCGCTGCCCCGCGCCGGCCTGTCGCGATGTCATTGCTCCAGGGGGTTGCGCGCGTGCCAAAGATGGATCTGATCGTGCGCATGGGCACAGAGATCGGACTCTCCGCCATCTACCCGGTCCTGACCACGCGGTCCGTCGCGGATCCCGGACCGGCACGGATCGACCGATGGCGGCGCATCGCAACGGAGGCGGCGAAGCAGTCCGGCCGCGCCGATCTGCCCGAAGTCCATCCGGTCACGACGCTGCGCGATGCGCTGGCGTTGCTGGGTCCCGTGGATCTCTTGCTCGTGCCGTGGGAAGATGAGCACCGGCCGATCGGTGTGGTGATCGCCAACCGTGCGTTTGCCACAGCCGGGATCCTGATCGGGCCCGAGGGCGGCCTGACGGGAGAGGAAGTCGAGATCGCGCGCCGCGCCGACGGCGAGACGGTCTCGCTGGGGCCCTTGATCCTGCGCACCGAGACCGCTGGACTCGTCACTGCGGCGATCTTGCTCTACGAACGGCTGCTCCGCGCCTGACCAGATGCAGCCAGCACGAGTCCCCACCTGCAAGGCTTGCATCTTCATGCATCCAGGTGTATAATCATACCACTGTGACGATTCGTGTCAGCATTGTTGGCGCATCCGGATACGGCGGCGGAGAGCTGGTGCGGCTGCTCGTCGGCCACCCGCATGTACGACTCGTCCACCTGACCGCGGAGAGCCGGAAGGCCGAGCCCTACGGTGACGTCTTTCCAAACCTGCGCGGCTTTGTGACGCACGTGACCGAGGAGGCCGATCTTGAGGTCATTGGCGCCGACTCGGACGTCGTCTTCTTCGCGCTGCCAAACGGCATGCCGATGACGACGGCGCCAAAACTCGGGCCAAAGGTCAAGATCGTCGACCTGGGCGCGGATTTCCGGTTCAAAGACCCGGCCACCTACAAACAGTGGTACAAGGCCGACCACGCCTGCCCAGACCTGCTGGACGAGTCCGTCTACGGGCAGCCGGAACTCCATCGCGAGCAGATCAAGAGCGCCCGGATCATCGGCAATCCCGGCTGCTACCCCACGGCTGGGCTGATTGCCATCGCGCCGTTCGTGCAGGCCAATGTCGTCGAGCGTAACGGTATCATCGTCGACGCGAAGTCAGGCGTCTCAGGCGCGGGGCGGGGCGCCTCGATGGGGGTGCACTTTTCCGAGGTGAACGAGAACGTCAAGCCGTACAACGTGGCCACGCACCGGCACACGCCGGAGATGGAGCAAGAGGTCGCCGCGCTGGCCGGCGCGCCGATGTCGGTGACGTTCACACCACACCTGATCCCGATGACGCGGGGCATCCTGGCAACCGTCTACATGCGGCTGGTCCACTCGATGACCACGGCCGAGGCCGAGGGGATCCTCCTTGAAGCCTACGCACAGGAGCCCTTCGTCCGTGTGCTGCCCGGCGGCCTGCCGCAGACCAAGGCGACATTCGGGTCGAACTACTGCGACGTCGCCGTCCGCGTCGATCCCCGAGGCAAGATACTCATCGTAATGGCCGCCATCGATAACCTGGTCAAAGGCGCCTCCGGTCAGGCGATCCAAAACATGAACCTGATGTGCGGTTTCCCGGAGCGTGCGGGGATCGAGCACCCGCCCCTGTATCCTTAACGAAGGGAAGGATCTACGCTGATGGCGATGCTCCGTCACCGGGTGACGCCGGTGGAAGGGACGGTCACTACCCCGCGAGGATTCCGCGCGGCGGGCGCGCACTGCGGTATCAAACCCGAGGCGCCCGATCTCGCCCTGATCGTATCGGAGAGCCCGGCGGCCGCGGCCGGGATGTTCACGCAGATCAAGACTCGTTCGGCGCCGGTCATTATCAACGAAACGAAGTTGAAGGCGGGCCGGGCGCAGGCCGTGATCATCAACAGCGGGAATGCCAATGCCGCGACCGGGGCGCGGGGGTTCGCGGACGCCCGCGCGATGACTGTGGCCGTGGCGACGACGCTGGGGATCAGCGACGACCTGGTCCTGGGGACCAGCACCGGGGTCATTGGGCGTCCGCTGCCGATTGAGAAGATCACCGCGGCGGTGCCGGCGCTGGCGGCGGCGCTCGGGCCGGACGGGATGGCGGCGGCGCGGGCCATTATGACGACCGACGCGTTCACGAAGACCGCGGCCGCCGAAGTCGACCTGGGCGACGGCGTGGTGAAGATCGGCGGCATCGCGAAAGGCGCGGGGATGATCCATCCCAACATGGCGACGATGATCGCGGTGATCACCACCGACGCGACCATCGAACCCGGGACACTGCGCACCGCGGTGCGCGCGGCCGTCAACAAGAGCTTCAATTGTATCAGCGTCGACGGTGATACCTCGACCAGCGACAGTGTCTTCGTCCTGGCCAATGGGGCGTCGGGTACCGCGCAGATCGCCTCCGAAGACGATCGCTACGCGGCGTTCCTCGCCGGTTTGACCGAGGTCGCGGGCCGGCTGGCGCGCCTGATCGTGCAGGACGGGGAAGGGACGACACGCGTCGTCGAAATCACGGTGCGCGGCGCCGCATCCGACGCCGACGCGCGGCTGGCCGCGCAGACCGTCATGACCTCGTTGCTTGTGAAGACCGCGTTCCACGGCGCAGAGCTCAATTGGGGCCGGATCACGGCCGCGGTGGGACGCAGCGGCGCCGACGTGGATCCCGACCGCCTGGCGTTGGCGATCGGGGACGTCTGGATCGTGAAGAACGGTGTCGGCCTGCCCGAAACGTACGCGAGCGCCGAGCCGCTGTTGCGCGAGAAGGATGTCCGCGTGACCATCGACCTGGGCCTGGGCCAGGGCACGTTCACCGGCTGGACCAGCGACCTGGGCGAGACATACGTCAAGATCAACAGCGGGTACCTGACGTGATTGTCTCGACATCGATCGATCTGGCCACCGAAGCGCGCCTGATTGCCGCGGGCGTCCGCTACGCGGCGGCGTGGCGTGGCAAGACCGTCGTGATCAAATACGGGGGCAGCGTGTTGGATGCCGGCGCCGCCGGCACCGTGATCGAGGACCTGGTGCTGCTCAAGGGGGCCGGCGTGAACCCCGTGCTGGTGCACGGCGGCGGGTCGGAGATCACGAAAATGCTCGAGCGGGTCGGCAAGGAAGCGCGGTTCATCGACGGTCTGCGCGTGACCGACGCCGACACGATGGAGATCGTCGAGATGGTACTGGCTGGTCGGGCCAACAAGGCCGTGGTGACGATGATCGGCTCCGCCGGGGGCAGCGCCGTCGGGCTGTCGGGGAAGGATGCCGGGCTGCTCCGCGCGCAGAAACTGATCGGTCCCGTCGACCTCGGGATGGTCGGCGAGGTCGTGGACGTCCGGGGCGATATCATCAAGACGATCAGTGACGCCGGCCACGTACCGGTCATCGCCTCGATCGGGGTGGGTGACGGCGGCGAGAGCCTGAATCTCAACGCCGACCACGCCGCCGGCGCGCTTGCCGCGGCGCTGGGCGCGAGCAAGTTGATCATCCTGACCGATGTCCGCGGCGTGATGCGCGCACACAGTGGGGGCGCGACACTGATTTCCAACCTGACAGACGCCGAGGCCCGGCGGCTGATCGCGGACGGCACGGTCTCCAAGGGGATGATCCCGAAGGTGGAAGCGTGCCTGATGGCCATCGATCGGGGTGTGCCGAGCGCGCATATCATTGGGACCGAAATCCCCCACGCGCTCCTCCTCGAGTTGTTTACCGAGGAAGGCGTGGGGACGATGATTACCAGCGGGTCGCACTAGCGGGAGGGCAGGATGACGACACACGACGTGATCGCGATGAGCGCCAAGTACCTGATGGCCAACTACCGGCGGGCCCCCGTGGCCTTCTCGCACGGCCAGGGCGTCTGGCTCTACGATTTGGAAAACCGCCGCTATCTCGACTTCATCGGCGGGATCGCGGTGAGCGCGCTGGGCCACGCACACCCGAAGCTCGTGGCCGCCATCCAGGCGCAGGCGGCGAAGATGCTGCACGTATCGAATCTGTTCCAGATCGCCGAGCAGTCGATGCTCGCCAAGTGGCTTGTCGAACACTCGGTGTTTGACAAGGTCTTCTTCTGCAACAGCGGCGCCGAGGCCAACGAGGCGGCGATCAAGCTGGCCCGGAAGTGGGGACGGCGCGACGGCCGCGACCGCTTCGAGATCATCGTCGCGCAGCACTCGTTCCACGGGCGCACGATGGGCACCCTGTCGGCGACGATGCAGCCCAAGTACCAACAGCCGTTCGCGCCGCTTGTGCCCGGCTTCGTTGGCGTGCCGTTCAACGATCTTGACGCGATCCCGGCGGTGACCACGGGCCGGACCGTGGCGATCATGCTCGAGCCGTGGCAGGGCGAAGGGGGCGTGGTGCCGGCGACCCCGGCCTACTTGGAAAGTGTGCGCGAATGGTGTGATACACACGAGTTGCTCCTGATTCTGGATGAGGTGCAGACCGGCATCGGCCGCACCGGTACGCTGTTCGCCTACGAACAGTATCGCGTCCAACCCGACGTCATGACGCTGGCGAAGGGGCTCGGTGGCGGCGTCCCGATCGGTGCACTGTTGGTGAAGGAGGGGGCGGCCGCGCTGGGGCCCGGCGACCACGGGAGCACGTTCGGAGGCAACCCGCTCGCCTGCGCCGCGGCGCTGGCCGTGCTGCAGACCGTCCTCGATGATCGTCTGTCCGAAAACGCGGCGGCCATGGGCGCGCGGCTCGCAAAGGGACTGCAGGTGCTGGCGGACCGCGGGCTAGCCAAAAGCGTGCGTGGTCATGGCCTGCTGTTGGCCCTGGAACTGAACGGCGAGGCCGCGCCGATCGTCGATCGCTGCCGCGAGGCCGGGCTGCTGATCAATGCCGTCCAGCCCAACGCGATACGATTTGCGCCACCGCTGATTGTGTCGGCCGCCGAAGTCGATCAGGCGCTGGCCATTCTGGAGACGGTTCTCACCGCGCCGGTCGAAGCCGCCAGGGCCTCGGTCTGATGGAGTCGGTCTAGTGAAGATGGAAAAGAGGAGATGCGGATGACGGTCCACAAGGTCGCGCTGGGCTATTCGGGAGGGCTTGATACCTCGTGCGCGATTCCCTGGTTGCGGGAGACCTACGGCTGCCAGGTGATCGCGGTCATCGTCGATGTGGGACAGGGAGAAGACCTCGACGCCGTTCGCAAGAAGGCGCTGGCCAGCGGCGCCTCCGCCGCGGTTGTGGTCGACGTCCGGCGCACCTTTGTCACCGAGTACATCGTCCCGATGGTCCAGGCGGGGGCGATCTACGAGGGCCGGTATCTGCTGGGGACCGCGCTCGCGCGGCCGCTCATCGCCAAGACGCAGGTCGAAGTGGCCCTCGCCGAGGGGGCCGATGCGCTCGCGCACGGCTGCACCGGCAAGGGCAACGACCAGGTGCGGTTCGAACTCGCATACCAGGCGCTTGCACCACACTTGAAAGTGATTGCGCCGTGGCGCGAGTGGTCCATCCGCGGTCGCGAGCAGGCCATCGAGTACGCGAAGGCGCACGGCGTGCCGGTGGCGGCGACCACGGCGAAGCCCTACAGCGTCGACCGCAACCTCTGGCACTGCAGCAGCGAAGCGGGCATCCTTGAGGATATCTGGGCTGAACCGCCGGCCGATCTTTACCAGTACACGACCGACCCGCGCCTCGCACCCGATGATCCTGCCTATCTGGAGATCGAGTTCGAGTCGGGCGTGCCCGTCGGGCTCAACAGTCAGCGTCTGGATCCGCTTACGCTCATGGAGCGGCTGAACGAGGCCGGGACGGCGCACGGCGTCGGCCGTGTGGACATGGTGGAGAACCGCCTGGTGGGGATGAAGACCCGCGGCGTGTATGAGACGCCCGGCGGCACGATCCTCCTGACCGCACACCGCGACCTCGAAGCGATCACGGTCGAGCGCGAGTGCGCGCACTACAAGATGGTCATCGGGCAGCGCTACGCCGAACTGATCTACTACGGCCAATGGTTCTCCCCGCTGCGCCAGGCTTTGGACGCATTCGTGGCGTCCACCCAGCAGACGATGACGGGCGCGGTCCGCGTCAAACTCTACAAGGGCACCGCCTCGGCCGTGGGCCGCCAGTCGGCGATTTCGCTCTACAATCCTGAGCTCGCCACGTTCGGCGAGGACTCAGTCTACGATCAGCGCGAGGCGCAGGGGTTCATCAACCTGTGGGGCCTGCCGACGAAGGTCTTCGCCCAGGCCAACCCGCACCTGATCCGGTCGCTGCGTGAGCGGGTCCGCTAGACCAGCCGATCGATACCGGATGTGGGGCGGCCGGTTTGCCGGGCCCCCCGACGCCCGCGTCGCCGCGCTGCTGGCGTCGCTGCCGGTGGACCGCCGCCTGCTGCGCTGGGACGTGTTGGGCAGCATGGCGCACGTGGTCACGATGGGAGAAGCCCGCGCGATCCCGATCCAGGCGGCGACCGATCTGGCCCGGGAGCTGCGGCGCATGCTTGGCGAAGCCGATACCGGCGCGCTCGTCCCGGAAGACGGGTACGAAGATATCCATTCGTTCATCGAGGCCACGCTGGCCGAACGCTTGGGTCAGGCAGCCGGCTGGCTGCACACGGGTCGCAGCCGCAACGACCAGGTCGTCACCGCCTTCCGCCTGGCGTTGAAGGCCGAAATCCGGCGCGCGGCGGCCGGGGTGACGGCGCTACAAGATCGGTTGCTCGATCGCGCGCGCGCGATGGTTACGATCATCGTGCCGTCGTATACGCACCTGCAGCGGGCGCAACCGGTGCTGCTGGCGCACGTGTGGCTGGCGCACTTTTGGATGCTCTGCCGGGACGTCGGTCGTCTCCGTGATGCCTACCGGCGGATCGACGTGCTGCCGCTGGGATCCGGCGCGATTGCCGGGTCCGGATTCCCGGTCGACCGCGTGCGGCAGGCGGCGCTGCTCGGATTCGCCCAGATCAGTGAAAACAGCATCGATGCGACCGGCGACCGCGACTTTGCGTTCGAAACCGTCTCCGCGGTCAGCGGTCTGCTGATCCACTTGTCGCGGTGGGCCGAAGACCTTGTCCTGTGGACCACCAAGGAGTTCGACTTTGCGGGTCTGCCGGACGCCCTGACGACCGGCAGCAGTCTGATGCCGCAGAAGAAGAATCCGGACCTGCTCGAACTCGTGCGGGCGCAGGCGGGTGTGGGGCTCGGATCTCTCGTGACCCTGGCCACGATCATGAAGGGCGTCCCGTCCGGGTACAGCCGGGATCTTCAGGAGGACAAGACGGCGACGTTCACCGCCTTCCGGGCTGCCGATTTCGCTCTCGAAGCGATGACCCTGGTGGTCTCGAACCTCGTTCTCCGGCCCGAGCGCATGGCGGCCGCGTTGCGAGGCGGGTTCCTGACCGCGACCGAAGTGGCTGACTATCTCGTCAAGCGCGGAGTACCGTTCCGGGAAGCGCACGGCCTGGCCGGGAAGGTCGTGCTTGCCGCGGAAGCGGCAGGGTGTGAATTGTGGGAGTTGCCCCTGGAGACCTACCGGCACGTCTCCCCGCAGTTCGACGCGGACGTCGCGCAGGCGGTCACACCCGAAGGGGCGATCGCGGCGAAGGATGTGCCCGGGGGTACCGCGCCGGGTCGCGTCCACGATGCGCTGGCTGCCGCGCGGGCCTCGCTGGTGGTCCAGGAGGCCTGGTGCGACCAGACGGTGGCCGATCATTTGTCGGCCGAGGCCCGGTTGCTCGCCGCAGTACTGGGATAGCCCGACATATGCGCGCACGGGATCGGCGCATCCTCGACATCATCTCCCAACGTCCCATCGCTACCCAGGAAGAGCTGGTGGCCGCCCTGCTCGCCGCCGGCTTTCCCGTGACACAGGCGACGGTCTCCCGCGACATACGGCGGCTCGGTCTGGTGAAAGTTCCCGCCGGTGAGGGTACCTACCGCTACCAGGCGCCAGACGCGGCTCGGCCACCGGGGCGGGAAGTCGCCGCCCGGCTCAAGAGGGCATTTGGAGACTATGTGGAGGACATCGACGAGGGCAGCGGCCTGATACTCGTCAAGACCGCGTCCGGGAGCGCGGGCGCGGTCGCTGAAGCCATTGACGAAATGGGTTGGACCGAGGTGACCGGCACGGTGGCCGGGGACAACACCATCATCGTCGTGCCACGTCGTCCCGCCGACCGCGCTGCGGTGCTCGCCCGCTTGCGCGCCCTTCTCTGAGAAACCTCCCCGCCTGGAGGAGGGCTCTTTCCGGCGCCGAAGGTGGCACAGATGGGCGAACGCGAGGCCACGATAGCCCTGCCGCCCGGGTCCGCTGCTGTGGCGGTGCTCGGGCAGCAAGATGCGGTCCTGCAACTCGTCGAGAAAGAACTTGGGACGAGGTTGGTGGTCCGCGGCGACACCCTCGTCGTCCGGGGCGACCCGGAGCAGGTCGAGGCTACGGTGCGCCTGTTCGACCGGTTAGTGGCGATCGCGAGAAACGGCAGGACTGTGACGCCGGCGGAGATCCGGCGGGCGCTCCGGACCGGTCCCGCGCCCCTGGAGTTCGAAGCGGGGAAGGCCGGCACGGATGCCTTGCTGGTCACGGCTAGCGGCAAGCCCATCACGCCGCGTACAGCGGGGCAGGCCGCCTATGCGGAGGCCATTCGGACCCATGACCTCACGTTCGCCATCGGCCCGGCCGGGACCGGGAAGACCTATCTGGCGGTCGCGATGGGCGTCGTCGCCCTGCGGGCACGGACCGTCCAGCGCATCGTGCTGACCCGACCGGCTGTCGAAGCCGGCGAGAAGCTTGGGTTCCTGCCCGGCGACATCGCCGCCAAAGTGGATCCGTACCTTCGCCCGCTCTACGACGCGTTGTACGAGATGGTTGGGCCCGAGCGGTTCAGCCGCTTGTCCGAGCGGGGCATCGTCGAGGTCGTCCCGCTGGCCTTCATGCGGGGCCGCACCCTGAACGACGCGTTCATTATCCTGGATGAGGCGCAGAACACGACTCGCGAGCAGATGAAGATGTTCCTTACCCGCATGGGTTTTGGCTCGAAGGCCGTGGTGACTGGCGACGTCACCCAGATTGACCTGCCCCGCGACCGCACCTCGGGTCTGGTCGAGGCGCGGGAGATCTTTGGCGGCCTCGAAGGGATCGCGTTTGTGACACTGTCGGAAGTTGACGTGGTCAGGCACGAACTCGTCCAGACGATTGTCCGCGCATACGATCGCTTCGAAACCGCGAAGGCGAACGCCGGGAGTGGGGGGCCCCTCCCGTGAAGCCGAGATTGGTCGGGCCCGTGGCGGCGCGGGTCCGGTCACCGTGGGTCCGCCGGATCCTCATCGGGGCGGCCGTCCTTGTGCTGCTGACCGTGATCATCGGCGTGGACTATCTCCCGCCGCGGCTCATGCTGGTCGAAGGCCAACCCAGTCCTCTCGATATCGAAGCGCCGCGCACCGTCGAGTTCGTGGACCAGGCGAAAACCGCCGCGCTGCGCAGTGAGGCCATGCGGTCCCAGCCGTCGGTGATGCGGCCGCTGCCCGTGCAGGTCGCCGCCGCCCGCGCGGCCGCGGACCAGATCTTTGCCGCGATCGACGCCGTGCGCACCCACCCTACCGGGTCGCTCGCGGAGCGCGTGGAAGCCGTCCGCAAGGCCTCGGGAGTCGCGTTGTCCGATACCGCGGCCAGGGCCGCCGCGACGATACCGAAGACAGCGTTCACAGCCGCGCGCCAGGCCGCGATCAATGCGGTGGATGGTGCACTGGCCGAAGGGGTCCGAGCCGACGACCTGCCCATGGCGCGCGAGCGCGCACGGGGCATCGTGCGCCGCAGTTCCCTTGCCCCCGGGCTCGCGGCCCTGGCGGCGGAGGTCGCCGTCGCGGTGGTCCGGCCGACCCTGGAAGTCGACGAGCCGCGGACGGCCGAGCGCCGGCAAAGCGCGGCGGAACTGGTGCCACCGGTTCGCACGAGAGTGCAGCGTGGGCAGAGTATCCTTCGGAAGGGCGACGTGGTGACGCCCACGCACATGGCGATGCTCTCGGCGGTGGGCGTCTACCCGCCGCGGGTGACGTGGACCGCGGTGGGCGGGGTGTCGGCGACCGTCGCGCTGTTGTTGTGCGTCACCGCCGTCTATCTGTGGCAAGTGCAATCCGAGATTTGGGGCAACGACCGCGCCCTCGTGCTGTGGGGACTCATCGTGGTCGGCACGATTTCTCTCGCGCAGGTGGTCGACGCACCCAGGTTCAGTTCGTACCTGATGCCGGCAGCGTCGGGGTCGATGCTGATCGGGATCCTGCTGCGGCCACGGCTGGCGATGTTTTCGTCGGCCGTGCTCGCGCTGCTCGTGGGACTCGCGGCCAGCCGGCAGTTTGCGCCGGTCGTCGTCGCGTTCGTTGGTGCCCTCGTCGGAGTGTTTGCCACCAGGCAGATCCACCGGCGGTCCGATTTCGGGATGGCCGGTCTGATGGTGGGGATCGCCAGCGCCACGGCCGCCCTCGCCGCGGGGCTCGTTGACGGGCTGGCGCTGCGCGATATGGCCGGAAACGCCGCCTGGGCCATGGGCAACGGTCTGCTGGCGGCGATCATTACCATCGGGGTCCTGCCCTTCCTGGAACAGCTCTTCGGTTTGGTGACCCCGATCAAGTTGCTCGAATTGGCGAATCCCGCCCACCCGCTGCTTCGGCGCCTGCAACTTGAAGCACCCGGTACGTACCATCACAGCATCATGGTGGGTAACCTGGCGGAGGCCGCGGCGGAGTCTGTGGGCGCGGACGCTTTGCTGGTACGTGTCGGCACGTATTACCACGACATCGGGAAGCTGCGGCGGCCGGCGTTTTTCGTCGAGAACCAGATGGGCATCGACAACCCGCACGAAAAGATGGCGCCCAGTCTGTCGGCGCTGACGGTGTCGGCCCACGTCCGGGACGGGCTCGACCTGGCGCGTGAGTATGGGCTTCCGGAGTCGATCGAGGCCTTCATCCCCCAACATCACGGGACCGCCCTGATGACCTACTTCTTCCATCAGGCCTTGCAGCGTGGCGATGCGTTCGAGGAAGGCGCCTTCCGGTACGAGGGTCCCAGGCCGCAGACGCGGGAAACAGCGATCGTGATGTTGGCGGACGCCGTCGAAGCCGCGGTGCGGTCGCTGAACCGGCCGACACCCGACCGGCTGGAAGAGGTGGTCCGCCGGCTGATCCGCGAGAAGCTCGAGGACGGGCAGCTTGATGAATGCGCGCTGACCTTCCGCGACCTCAACAAGATCGCGGCCGCATTCGTACGTATCCTTGCCGGGATTCTCCACCCTAGGCTCGAATACCCTGATCTGGAAGGGGAGTTGAGCCGGCGGCGGCGTGACCGGGTCGCCCGGGCGCGGTAACCGCCGCTACGGCGAGTCCTCCGACAGTGCGGGTCCACCTTGCGACCAGCGGAATCCGGCATTCGATCCCGGCACGGTGGCTCACGCGGATCGCGAGCGCGGCAATGCGGGCATCGCGGTGTCCGGGGAGTGCGGCAATCGAAGTTGCACTGGTTGACGATGCCATGATCGCCCGGCTCAACTGGCGGTTCCTGCGGCACCGTGGGCCGACGGACGTGATCACATTTCCCGCCGGCGACCGGTCCGAAGACGGCGTGCTTGGGGAAATCGTTATCTCAGTGGATCGCGCACGCGAGCAGGCCCGGTGCCATGGCCACCCGGTGCGCCAGGAGGTTGCGCTGCTGATGGTGCATGGGATCTTGCACTTGCGCGGATACGACGATCGGACGGCCATTGGTGCGGCCAGGATGCAGGCGCGGGCCGAGGTTATCCTCAAGCGGATCTCAGTGCGGAGACCGTGATCGTGCGGCATACGTTGTGGCAGTCTTTCCGATTCGCGGGCAGGGGGCTCCAGACGGCCGTCTGGTCGCAGCGCACCATGCGCGTGCACATTGCCATCGCCGCGCTGGTGACGGTGGCCGCGGTGTGGCTCGACCTCCCGGCGGTGGAGGCGGCGGCACTCGTGATCGCGATGGTGATTGTGCTCGCGGCCGAACTGCTCAACACGGCGGTCGAGACACTCGTTGATCTCGTCGTGGGCGAACGGCGTCACGCGCTGGCCGGTCGCGCGAAGGACCTATCGGCGGCTGCCGTGTTGGTGGCGGCCGCGGGCGCGGCGATCGTCGGGCTGCTGGTGCTCGGCCGGCCGTTGGTGGCGGCGGCCGGCGGGGGCTTGGACGCTCT
>JBGPNN010000022.1:0-23227 GCA_041487495.1 bacterium | reverse complement strand
ATGTACACAAGCACGCTGGCGAGCAGGAAGCCCGGGATGAGCCCGGCGGTCATGGTGATGGTCCCCGCTACAACGCCCGCCACGCCCCCGCGGGCCGCCGCGAGCGCCAGCGGGACGGCCATCAAGCACGCCAGCAGGAACGCGAGGCCCACCAGCAGGAGGGTCCAGGGAATGCGCCGGACGACCTCCGGGGAGATGTCGCGGCCGCTCGTGATCGATCGGCCGAAGTCGCCGCGGATGGCGCGGCTGACCCACCGCACGTACTGCGCCGGGACAGGATCCTCGAGTCCGTACCAATCACGGAGCTGGCGAACCTGCTCGTCGCGCGTCCCCGGCCGAAACTGCACGAAGAACCGGGCCGGGTCCATCGGCGCCAGGTGGATCAGACCAAACGTCACGACCGAGGCGCCGATCAATGTCAGGAGCGCGGCGGCGATGTGGCGAAGCGGTGATCGGCGCGTGGCGGGCCTCCTCGACGTTTCTAAGGAGATTCGGCAGAGGGCCCGCGCGCGCCTGCAGGAGCGGGCTAGCGCTCAGTATCGGTCGTGGTGCCGCCGCCGGTAGGGCGGCCCTCATGGTCGGCCAGCCCCTGCTCCAGCGTCACCCACGACAGTGTGGCGCACTTGATCCGCACGGGGAACTTGCGGACGCCCTGCAGCGCCACCAGGTCGCCCAGCTCCTCGGCCGGCTCTTGACCATGCATCATGCCCTTGAATTGGGCCACCAAAGCCCGGACGTCTTCGAGGGTCTTACCCTTGATGGCCTCGGTCATCATCGACGCCGAGGCCTGGCTGATCGAGCACCCGTGGCCCTCGAAGCGCACGTCTTCGACCCGACCGTCCCGCATGCGTACGAACAGCGCCAACTCGTCACCGCACAGCGGGTTGGCCCCCTCGGCCGCCACGTCGCTGGGGTCGAGACGGCCACGGTTGCGGGGGTGCTGATAGTGGTCGAGGATCACCTCGCGATAGAGGTCATCCAACGCCACCGACTTCCTCCTTAACACGCGAGCGGCCAAACAGTTGGTTCACCTTGTGCAGCCCCTCGACCAGCGCATCGATGTCTTCCCGTGTATTGTACAGGTGCAGGCTGGCCCGCGCCGATGCGGCGATGTTAAATCGCCGGTGCAGTGGCTCCGCGCAGTGGTGCCCGGCACGGACCGCGACCCCGTCCTGATCGAGCACCTGGGCGATATCGTGCGGGTGCACCACGTCCATGGTGAAAGCGACCGCACCGCCGCGGTCGACCGTCTCGAGCGGTCCGACGATGTGCAGCCCGGGGACATCCCGCAGGCGCCGCAGCGTGTAGGCGGTCAACTCGCGCTCATGTGCCGTGACCGCGTCCAGACCGATCCCCAGCAGATAGTCGACGGCGACACCCAGGACGATGCTGTCGGCGATATTGGGCGTGCCCGCCTCGAACTTGTGCGGGGGCTCCTTGTAGGTCGACCGATCCAGATCAACGCGCAGGATCATCTCGCCGCCGCCGTGATACGGCGGCATGGCGTCCAGCAGGTCATATCGCGCCCAGAGGCCGCCGCTGCCCGTGGGGGCCAGCATCTTGTGCCCGGAGAACGCCAGGAAGTCCACGCCGAGCGCCTGCACGTTGACGGCCTGGTGCGGGACGCTCTGCGCCGCGTCCACCATAATCAACGCGCCCACCCTGTGGGCGCGTTCAGCAATCATCCGCACCGGGTTGACAGTCCCGAGTACGTTCGATTGGTGGGTGAGACTGACGATCTTTGTCCGATTGGTCAGCAGGGCATCCAGTGCCGAGAGGTCGAGCCGCCCTTCGTCCGTGACGGGGATATACCGCAGCCGCGCTCCGCGCTCCGCCGCCAGCAGCTGCCAGGGCACGATGTTGCTGTGGTGTTCCATCACCGTCAGGAGGATCTCGTCGCCGGACCCAACATGCGTCCGGCCCCACGTGGCCGCGACCAGGTTGATCGCCTCGGTGGTGCCGCGGGTGAAGACGATCTCCTCGGGGCGCCCCGCGCCGAGAAAGGCCGCGACCTTCGCGCGAGACGCCTCGTAGCGTGCCGTGGCCTCCTCGGCGATCTGGTAGATACCGCGGTGCACGTTGGCGTTGTAGAGCTGGTAGTACTCCATGAGGGCATCGAGCACGACGCGGGGTTTTTGCGAGGTGGCGGCGCTGTCGAGATAGACCAGACGCTTGCCGTTCATCATCCGTCCGAGCAACGGGAAGTCACCGCGGACACGGGCACCGAGTTCCATGGGGATCACCCTCCCCGGCCTAGCGTCTGTGTGGCATCCCCCGCCCGGGCCGGGGCTCGGGCGACAGGAAAATGTCCTCGCCTTCCACCTTGACCGCATAGGTGTTCACGGGACGGACCGCCGGCAGCGACAGCACCCGGCCGGTCGCGAGCTGGAACCGCGACCCGTGTTTGGGGCACGCGATGATCTCGCCCACCACCGGGCCCTCGGATAGTGACTCGTTCTCGTGCGTGCAGGTATCGTCGATCGCATAGACCGTGCCGCGGGCGTTGACCACGGCGATCTTCCGGCCGTCGATCTCCACCTGCTTCGCCGTGCCCGGGGGGACGTCGGCCAGCGTCAGGACTCTCACGAACTCGGCCATGATCAGATCATCTTCTCCGCGATCTTTTTTTCGACGTGCGCGCGCACCCGTTCCAGTGGGATCCGGTCGAAGACGTCCGCGAAGAAACCTTCGACGATCATGCGGGTGGCCTGCGCCCGCGACAACCCGCGGCTCATCAGGTAAAAGATGTGTTCCTCGTTGAGCCGGCTGGTGGCCGAACCGTGGGTGCACCGCAGATCGTTGGCCATGATCTCCAACTTGGGGATCGAGTCGGACCGGGCGCCCGCCGACAGGATCAGGTTCCGGTTGGCCTGGAAGGCGTTGGTCTTCTGTGCACCCCAGTCTACCCGGATCAGCCCGGCGAAGACCGATCGCGCCACGTCCTTGACCGCGCCCTTGTAGAGCAACTCGCTCAGCGTGTTCGGCGCCCGGTGCTCCTGCAGCGTGTGAAAGTCGATGTGTTGGCGGCCGGCCCCAAAGTACAGACCGAGCATCTCACACGACGCGCCGGGGCCGCACAACTCCGATTCGACGTCACATTTCACCAGGCTGCCGCCGAGCGCCACGACCAGGCTGTGCAACGTGGCATCGCGTTCCAGCCGCGCGCGGGTCAGGCTGCCGACCTCCCACATGGGCGCGCCCCACTCCTGGAAGGCCACATAGCGCACTTGCGCGCCCTGCTTGAGGATGAGTTCGGTCATGCCGCAGGCAAACGTGCGGGGGCCTTCTGGGACCGACGCGTACACGTCGACCAGCGTCGCCTTGCAGCCTTCTTCGGCGATCACCAGAGTGTGCGGGAAGATCGCCGCGCCCGGCGTGCCGAGCGACGTCTGGGCCACGAGCGGGAGCGCCACCTCAACCCCCTTGGGGATGTATACGAGGGTTCCACCGGACCACAGCGCCGCGTGCAGCGCGTGGAATTTGTGACGGTCGAAGTCGTCGCCCAGGGCGCCGAACAGGTGGTCACGGACCAGGTCGGGATGCGCGGACGCCGCCGCGGACAAGTCCAGGAACAGCACCCCCCGACGCCGGGCGTCTTCGCCGAGGGTCTGCGCGACCGCCGCGCAGTCGACGTGCGTGACCAGACCCGCGCGGTCGCCGTCGGTGCCGGAGATCGCCGCAAAATCGTGCGGCGGTGCGGCCGGACCGCCAGGCGCCAGCAGGGCGCCCGGCGCCGGCAGGGTAAGGGCGTCCAGATCGAGACCCGAGATATCCGTTCGCCGCCACTCCTCCTGGTAGATCGCTGAGGGCAGCGGCAGCCGCTGAAATGCCTCCCAGGCCGCCAGGCGTCGATCGGTCAGCCAGGCTGGCTCACCGGCGGCGTGGATCGTCCTGATCTGGGCCGGCGCGGCAGTCATCGATCGTTCACTCACCATGCTCCTCCACGCGACAAGTCGCGGTGTCCCCGGCGGTCATCTTGCCGAGAAAAGGGCAGGCACATCATCGGCCTGCCCGATCCGCGCGATATGTGGTCAGACGATCAACCCACTGAGCCTTCCATCTCCAATGCGATCAGCCGGTTTAGCTCGACCGCGTATTCCAGCGGCAGTTCCTTAACGATCGGCTCGATGAAACCGCGGACGATCATGTTCATCGCCTCGTCGGCCTTGATCCCCCGGCTCATCAGGTAGAAGAGCTGCTCGTCACTCACCTTGGACACGGTCGCTTCATGGGTGACGGAGACATCTTCCTCATCGATCTCCATGTAGGGATACGTGTCCGACCGGCTCTTCTCGTCCAGGATCAGCGCGTCGCAGCGCACGGCGCACTTGCTGCCGTTTGACCCCTTGTAGACCTTCACCAGCCCGCGGTAGCCGGCCCGGCCGCCGTCCTTGCTGATCGACTTGCTGACGATACTGGACTGTGTGTGCGGCGCCGCGTGGATGACTTTCCCACCCGGGTCCTGGTGCTGCCCGCTCCCGGCGAACGCCACAGAGAGGATCTCGGCCTTGGCACCAGGCTCGACCATGTAGACCGACGGGTACTTCATTGTGAGCTTGGATCCCAGGTTCCCGTCGACCCACTCCATGGTCGCGTCACGATACGCCACCGCCCGCTTCGTCACCAGGTTGTAGACGTTCTTCGACCAGTTCTGGATCGTCGTGTACCGGCAGCGCGCGCCTTCCTTGACGATGATTTCCACCACCGCGGAATGGAGGGCGTCGGTGGTGTAGACCGGCGCGGTGCAGCCTTCGACGTAGTGGACGTAGGAACCGGGCTCGCAGATAATCAGCGTCCGCTCGAACTGGCCGGCCTTCTCCGCGTTGATCCGGAAGTACGCCTGCATCGGGATATCGACTTTGACGCCCTCGGGCACGTAGACGAACGAGCCGCCTGACCAGACCGCGCTGTTGAGCGCGGCTATTTTGTTGTCCTCCGGTGGTACGACCGTCCCGAAGTATTCCTGGAAGAGGTCGGGGTACTGCTTCAACGCCGAATCGGTGTCCAGGAAGATGACGCCGAGTTTCTCCCACTCTTCTTTCAGGTTGTGGTAGACGGACTCGCTCTCGTACTGGGCGCCGACCCCGGCCAGGTACTTCTTCTCGGCCTCCGGGATGCCCAGCCGGTCAAAGGTCCGCTTGATGTCCGCCGGGACGTCGTCCCACGTGCGGCCCTTCCCGTCGGAGGGTTTTAGATAATAGTAGATCTCATCAAAGTTGATCTGCCCGAGGTCGGCACCCCATTTGGGCATCGGCCGGCGCTGGAAGTGCTCGAACGAGTGGAGGCGAAACGCCCGCATCCAGTCGGGCTCGCTTTTCATATGGGAGATCATCTCCACGATGTCCCGGTCGAGACCCTTGTGGGCCTTGAAGACCAGGTTCTCGGGATCGCGGAACCCCCACTTGTACTGATCGATATCGATGCCCAGCGGACTCGTCGTTGCCATCAGCGGCTCCTCGATTCTAGTGTACGACCCAGAAGACCTTGCCGGCGCGCCGGACCGCGCCTTCCTCTTGCACTTCGCCTGCGATGACCTCGAACTGCGCCCGGATGCCCTCGTAGCCGTGCTGCTCCAGTTCCTCGGCGAGTTCGGACCCGCCCGAGACCACGATGCGACCATCGTACATGATGTGCACATGGTGCGGCTTCAGGAACTGGAGGATCCGGGAGTAGTGGGTGATCACGAGCACCCCCATCCCGCCTTTGGCGCCCTGATACATGTCCATGATCCCGTCGGCCACGACCTTGACCGAGTCGATATCGAGCCCGGAGTCGGTCTCGTCCATGATGGCGATCTCGGGTTCCAGCAGGGCCATCTGTAAGATCTCGGCGCGCTTCTTCTCGCCACCCGAGAAGCCCTCGTTTACGTACCGTCCGACGATCGACGGGTCGATCTTGAGCGCATCGATCTTCGCTCTCAAGATCTTCTGGAACTCGCCAACGGACATGAGTTCGGTCTGCATCCCGCGGCGGGCCGAGACCGCGGTCCGAAGAAACGACGCCATCGTCACACCCGGGATACTCACCGGGTACTGGAAGGCGATGAACAACCCCCTCTTGGCGCGCTCGTCGGGCGCCATGGCCAGCAGATCCTCGCCCTTGTACAGCACGTCGCCGCGGGTCACCTGGTAAAACGGGTTGCCCATCAAGACGTTGGCCAGGGTGCTCTTCCCCGACCCGTTGGGCCCCATAATGGCGTGGATCTCCCCGCGGTTCACCTCAAGGCCGACACCCTTCAAGATCACCTTCTCCTCGACCTGGACGTGCAGGTCGCGGATCACCAAATCACCCATCCCGGCCTCCCAAATGCCGTATGACCCCGTCGTTCTATCTAATCGAATTCTATAGTGAATTAGTCAAGATATCAAGCCGAGGGTTTTCGCGGCCGATCGAACTTCGCGCTCGAGGACGTCGCGGGCCGCCGCGGGGAGAAACGCGGCGCGCGCGGCGTTCACCTGCAGGTCCCCGATCGCTTCAAGGCTCAGGCGGTGCGTCCGCGCGACCGACGCCAGTTCGCGGGTGAGCGTGGTACCCAGCAGCACCGGGTCGTCGGTATTGACGGTCACCAGCACTCTGGCGTCGAGCAGGCGCCGCAACGGGTGCTGCGCCAGGGAGGGAACAAGCCCCAGGCGCAGGTTGCTGGTTGGGCAGATCTCCAGCGTGACCTTGCGCTCGCGCAGCAGGTCCAGCAACGCGCCGTCGTCCACCGCGCGAATACCGTGGCCAATGCGTGAGGCACCGAGCTGGTAGATCGCGGTCCAGATGCCGGCGGGGCCGGTGAACTCGCCCGCGTGCACGGTGATGCCCAGCCCCGCGTCGCGGGCCTGTGCGACCGCCCGCGTAAACAGCCCCGGAGGGTAGTTCTCTTCGTCGCCTGCCAGGTCGATGCCAACCACGTGGCTGTCACGGCACGCGACGGCCTCCGCCACGAGGCGCTCGGCTTGCTCGGGCCCGCGTTCACGGACGACGGTGATAATCGCCCCATAGCCCACGCCCAGATGTCGCACGGATTCGGCGCCCCTGGCCATCGCATCGAGCATGCCGCGTACGCCCAACAGGGCGAACCCACGCCGCCCACCGACGCGCACTTCGGCGTGGCGCGTCGATTGCGCCGCGGCTTCGGCGATCAATTCAGCCGTGATCGTGGCGATGTTCGCGTGCGTGTATAGGACATCGGGAATGCGGCCGGCGCGTCCCGCGTACCGCAGTCGCCGCAGCCGGTCATAGCCCGCAAAGACGGCGGGATCGGCGATCAGGTGGGCGTCTTCGATCACCGGCGATTCTTGTCCCCGCCGGTCAGCAAGGCGCCGCAGGCGCAGCGACGTCTCCAAATGGAGGTGGAGTTCGACTTTCGGGATCGCGGCGATCGTGTCAGTGGAAGGAAGTTCGCCCAACAGAGCCCTCCCGCGTGCGCTGCCATTATAGCGCATCGAGGTACATTGCACGCTCCATTGCATCCATTTGGTATATTTAGGGGGTGTGTCCGCACCGTCCCAAGCGGCGCACGACGCAGAAGGAGTGAGCGACGGCATGGCAGACCGCACGAGCCGCAATGAGAATCCCGCGAGCCTGACGGGACGCCCCGCGGCACAGGCGGTGGCCACCGGTGCGCGCGACGGCGGCGATCTCGCGTCGGCCCTGCACTGGTATCGACAGATGGTCATCGCCCGCCGGTTCGAAGAGGAGACCGAGCGGGGATTCCGGCGCGGCAAGATCGGCGGCTATCTCCACGTCTACTCCGGGCAGGAGGCGGTGGCCGCGGGCATGCTGGCTGAATTGCGCGACGACGACATTCTTTTCACCGCGTATCGGGATCACGCGCACGCCCTGTTCCGCGGCGCACCACCGGGCGCGGTGATGGCGGAGTTATTTGGGAAATCGACCGGCCTCGCTCACGGCAAGGGCGGTTCGATGCACATGTTCGACGTCTCACGTGGATTCTACGGTGGCTATGGCATCGTGGGCGGGCATATCCCGCTGGCCGTCGGCGCAGCGTACGCGCTGCGCTACCGGGGCACGGACAAGATCTGCCTGCTCTTCCTTGGCGATGGCGCGATTAACACCGGCGGCTTCCACGAGCCGATGAACATGGCCGGCTTGTGGGGACAACAAGGCCTCTGCCCCCTGGTGATTGTCGTGGAGAACAACGAGTACGCGATGGGCACGTCGGTCACGCGGTCCTCGGCGGTCACCGACCTAGCCTCGCGCTTCAACCAGTACGCGATCCCAAACGAGCGCATCGATGGCATGGACTTCTTTGCCGTCTCGCAGACCGCGGCGCGCGTCATGGCCGAGGTCCGGGTGAGCGGCCGGCCGCATGCGATCGAAGCCGTGACATACCGGTACGCCGGTCACGGCGCGGCGGACATGTTTCAACCCTATCGCAGCAAGGAGGAGGTCGAGGCGCACCGAAGGCGTGATCCGATTCTCATCCTCGAGCAGCGCCTGCGCGTGGGCGGGATTCTCGACGACGCGAAGGTGACCGCCATACAGGAGGAGGCCGAAGCGGTCGTGGCTGAGGCCGTGCAGTTTGCCGAGCAGAGTCCTCCGCCGGAGCCTGATGAACTCTACACTCACCTCTATGGCGACGAAGGGTAGCCTGTGCCGGAACTGACGTACCGTGACGCGATACGGTCCACGCTTATTGAAGAGATGGATCGGGATCCCTCTGTGATCCTGATGGGTGAGGATATCGGATTGTACCAGGGCACGTTCCGGATCACCGCCGATCTCCTGTCGCGGTACGGGTCGACGCGTGTGATCGATACGCCGATTTCCGAGGCGGGCTTCGTCGGGACGGCCATCGGGATGGCCATGCTGGGGCTGCGGCCGGTCGTCGAGATGATGACGTGGAACTTCTCGCTGTTAGCCTTCGATCAGATCGTGAACAATGCCGCCAAGATTCGGTACTTCTCCGGCGGGCAGGTGGACATCCCGATGATCATCCGGGGCCCCAACGGTGCGGGCGTGCAGTTGTCGGCACAGCATTCGCAGAGTCTCGAAGTGCTCTATGCGCACGTCCCGGGGCTGCGTGTCGTCGCGCCGGCGACGCCGGCCGACACGAAAGGGCTGCTGCGCACCGCGATCCGCGGCAAGGATCCCGTGATCTTCCTCGAACACGCCGCGCTGTACAATGCGAAGGGCGAAGTACCCGATGGTGATTTCGCGCTGCCCTTTGGTACCGCGGAGATCGTTCGGCCGGGCCAGGATGTGACGATTGTCGCCTACAGTCGCATGGTCTCGGTCGCGCTGGCCGCCGCATCGACGCTCGCGGAGGAAGGAATCGAGGCCGAGGTGGTCAACCTGCGATCGCTTCGGCCCCTGGACCGGGACACCATCGTGCAGTCGGTCCGCCGGACACACCGGGCGGTCGTGGTCCAGGAGCAGTGGAAACCGTTCGGCGCGGCGGCCGAGATCTCGGCGACGATCATGGAGGGCGCGTTCGACCTGCTCGACGCGCCGGTCGAGCGTGTGACCGGCGCCGACGTGCCGATGCCCTACGCCCGCAACCTTGAACTGTTGGCGGTCCCCCACGAGGAACACATCATCAGGGCAGCGCGCCGCACCCTGTACCGCGAGGAACGCGCCAATGCCTGAGGTCATCATGCCGAAGATGGGGGACGCCATGACCGAGGGGAAGCTCCTCCGGTGGATCAAGCAGCCGGGGGAAGCGGTCAAGAAGGGTGAACCCATCGCCGAGATCGAGACCGACAAGGTCAACGTCGACATCGAGGCCGAGTGGGACGGTGTGCTGGCCAGGGTCTCGGCCAACGCCGGCGACGTGGTCCCTGTGGGGGCGGCGATCGCAGTGATAGCGCGGCCAGGTGAGGCGGTCGACCAGTCTCCGCCGAAGGCGCCTCCCGCAGAGGCGGCCGCAGCGGCGACCGCGGCCGCGAAGCCGGCGCTCGCCCAGACGAGCCAGCTGTCCCAAGCGGCGGGTGCAACCGCCGCGCGGAGCGCGCCTCAAGCCGAACCCGCCGGTCCGGTGCGCGCCTCTCCGCTCGCCCGCCGGCTGGCCGAACAGCACCGCATCCCGCTCGAGTCGATCCACGGCACGGGCCCTCAGGGACGGGTCACCGAAAAGGACGTCGAAGACGCGGTCGCGGCCGGCCGCGCGAGCGCGGAGCCGGCCGCAGGACCTGCGCCGGCCGGCTCCACGGATGTCCCCTTGACCCGCATGCGACAGACCATCGGGCGCCGCATGACCGAGAGCAAGCAGACCACCCCGCACATTTACGTGACGACGTCGGTCAGGCTGGATGCGGCTCTGGAACTCCGGCGGGAGTTGAACGATCGGCTCAGTGCCGAGCGCAAGATCTCCGTGAACGATCTGGTCATCAAGGCCGCGGCGATCGCACTGGTGAAGTTCCCGAACCTCAACGCGTCGTTTGCCGGCGCCTCGATCCGCCATCCCGGTGAGATCAATATCAACGTCGCCGTCTCCCTGCCGGACGGATTGATCTCCCCGGTCCTCCACCAGTGCGACCGGAAGCCGCTGTCACAGATCGCGCAGGAGGCGAGGGCCCTGGCCGAACGTGCCCGGGCGGGGCACCTCAAACCGGAGGACCTCACGGGCGGGACGTTCACCGTCAGCAACCTGGGGATGTTCGACGTCGACGCGTTCGGGGCGATCATTACCCCGCCGCAGGCCGCGGTGCTGGCGGTGGCCACGGCGAAACCTCAGCCGGTCGTGAAGGATGGCCGCCTCGAGGTCGCCACTGTGATGCAACTCACCCTCTCGTCGGACCACCGCGTGACGGACGGCGCGGAATCCGCGCAGTTCCTGGGCGAAGTGAAGCGAACGCTCGAGAACCCTGCCTGGCTGATCGGAGAGAGTGCCTAGACCCTAGCGCCGAGCGCGGCGTTTGGCGGTCTTCTTCCGCGCACGGCTGCCTCGCCCGCCGGGCGCGGCTTTTCTTTTCGGCGCGACCTTTCGTGTGACGGCCCCGGTCGGGGCCCTCGTTCGTGTCTTGCGTGGCGTTGCCGTCTTCGTCGCAGCCGCCGTCCGTTGGGTCGCGGGCCGCGGCGCGTCGGCCTCGCTCAGAGCCCGGCCCGACAGATACAGGTCGCTACAGACGATTTTTGCCGCCTGTAGCACGCGCTCGGCCGTCAGAAGCGCGCCGGTTCCGTCATCGGCCCACGCCACGAACCGGGTCTCGAGGACGTACCCACCGTCCTGGAACACCGCCGGCGGGCGCGGCGCGGCCACCACCATGCCGGGTGCGTGGCTCCGGCTCTTCGACAGACGCTCGCCGAGCGAGGCGATATCCGAACTACCCGGCAGTCCTACCATCACACACTTTGCAATGATCTCATACGGTCTCTGCGCCACCCGGATTCCTCCCACTCACGTGCCCGCGTAGTACTCGCGAATCGCCGCCTCGGCCGAAGCGGCGATCTCCTCCCATGGTCGTGACGGCTCGCGCGTGACAGTCAGAAAATCGTTGAGCAGGAACACCTGCACGACCCCAGTGATTGCGAAAAGGCGGGCAGCCAGCGGGTGGCCTGTGGCGTCCTGCGCAGAGCGAAACGTCTGGCTGCGGCCTTGGGTGACCGGCCGGTTCACCACGAACTTCAAGGCGTTGACATTCGGCGTGGGTTGGATGTCGACCTGAACCGGTGTTACCACGTGGCCCCCTCACCCTCTGGCGCGGCTCTCTCCACGGCGATCGCCGTCACGACTCAGGTTCGCGCCAGGCACCGGGTCTTCCTTGGGACGGTCCTCGCCATCAGTGAACTTTCGCGTTCCCCCGGCCCCCCGGCGTCTCGCAATACCACGCTGCCAACCGGGCAAAGACAATCAGGTGGGGTAGGCTGCCGCGGATGTTGCCCAGCACCCTATCGGCCGACAGCAGTCCGCTGGACGTCAGCAGCTGCCACCGCAATTCCACCATCGCCCCAAGAAAGAGGGCCAGGTCCATCGTGATCAACCCCGCGTCGGCCAGGGGCAGGAACACCTGCCACCGCCGCACCGGTCGTTCCGCTTCGAAGATGTTCAGCATGGCCTTCGCGATGCCGGTGGCGGCGCCAACCGCGTTGCTGAACCAGCCGATGGTCTGACCCAGACGGTCTGGATCGCGACCGGTCGACTCTAGATCGCGCGTGGTCGCCTCCAGGACGGCGGCGGACGCCATCACGCGGTTGAGGCGCCAACCGATGCGGATGGGGTCCAGGAACTTCGGAGGTTGCGGGAGCATCAACCCCGAGGTCGCGGCCAGACCGAGGCCCAGCGCCCTCGCCTGGGTGATGGCTTCTTTGGCCTCTTCGAGGAGCTGCGGCCGCTCCTTCTCCATCCGCGCCTGCAGGCGCCGGATGAATGCTTCGCGGGCCTCGGGCTGATTGTCGACCAGCACCGACCCTCCGGCCAGCACCTCGTAGACCACGGGCAGAACGTGGGTGTTGAGCGCGAAGGGCATCAGCACACCGGGCTCGTTCCCGAGCGGGCTGACTTGTGAGATATGCTCGAGGTAGTCGCGGATCGTGTCTTCATCGGCATCGAGCGGGAAGAGCAGACCGACCTCGATGTCGGTATCGGCAAACGACGGACCGGCGCCGTAGCGGCCGTACACGTAGACGCTCGCGACGTCCCGTTCCTGCGCGAAGAATGCTCGGATGTTCTCGATCGCGCGCACGGCTACCGGGACGGATACACGTGATACAGCATCGCGTAGACGACCACGCTGGTGACGGAGACATAGAGCCACACGGGCAGCGTCCATTGGGCGATGCGGCGATGGAGCGGAAATCTCTGGCGCAGGGCCCGGTAGAGGGTGACGGCGACGAGCGGGACGATCGCCGCGGCCAGCACAGTGTGGGTGGAGAGAATGGCGAAGTAGACGGGGCGGGCCGCCCCGGTCCCCGCGAAACGCGTCACACCGGCATGCGCATGATAATACAGGTACGAGATGAGGAACACGCCCGAGACCGCCACCGAGGACAGCATCAGCCGGCGGTGGAGCGGAATGTTGCGGTGCCGGATGGCGGCGAACCCCGCACTCAACAGAAACACGGAGGCCGCGTTCAATCCGGCGTTGAGGTGCGGCAGCCAGGCAAGGGGCATGCGGTCACCGGCGCATGGTCAGCACGTGCACGGCGTCTGGCCCTACGCCGAAGAAGAGAATCACAGCCAGGAACAGCGGCAGGACGATTGCATAGATGAAGGTCAGCCGCTCGTACTTCAGGTGCATGAAGTACGCGATGATCAACGCGGCCTTCATCAGCGACATGGTGAGCAGCAGGGTCGCGAGCAAGACCTTCGGCACGTGCACGAGCACGACGCCGACCTCGAGCACCGTGATCACCAGCAGCCAAAACCACACAACCAGGTAGATCCGGTATCCGCCTTCGTGTTGCGGTTCCGTCACCGCCGCCCCTCCTGTCGGTCGTTAGAGCAGGTACAGCAACGTGAAGATGAACACCCAGACGAGATCAACGAAGTGCCAGTACAGCCCCGCGATCTCGATACTCTCGGGCTGAATCCGGCCGCGTGCCTCCCGCAGCGCGGTGACCAGTAGGTAGATCACGCCGCCGGTCACATGCCCGCCGTGGAACCCGGTGATGATGAAGAACGTCGCGGAGAACTGTGGGATGCCCCATGGATTGGTAAAAAGCCGCGCGCCTTCACCGATGAAACCGCGCCACTCGTAGACCTGCATGCCCAGGAACATCAAGCCGCCGAGTGCCGTCAGCAGCAGGAAGCGGCGGACGAGCGCCTTCTCGCCCCGCTTCGAAGCGGCGACGGCGATGGCCATCGTGGCGCTGCTGCAGATCAGGATAAAGGTCATCAGCCCCACGAGCCAGATGTGGAACACCTCTCCCTGGACCGGCCACTGGCCCAGCGACAGGCGCATGGCGCCGTAGCCAGCCAGCAGACCCGCAAACGTCAGGGTGTCGGAGACCAGGAACAGCCACATCATCAGCTTCGGCCAGCCGATGCCGAACGGCGAGATGCCGCCGCTCCAGTCCGAGGCCATCGTCTGCTCGTGGTCTGCCGCCGAGTGCGCCATCATCGCCTCCACATGCCGGGTGCGCCTAGAGCCAGAACAGGATGACGAACAGGTAGACCCACAACCCGTCCACGAAATGCCAGTAGGTTGCGGCCGGCTCGACGACGTCCAGGACCGCCGCTCCCGACAGCCTGTGGGTCTTCCACAGCGCAAACACCAGCGTGCCGATTCCACCCGCGACGTGCAGGGCGTGGGTGCCCGTCAAGAGGTAAAAGAATGCCGCATGCGGATTGCTCGCCATGAAGACGCCGGCAGAGGCGAGCTGTCGCCAGGCCGCGACCTGACCTACGACAAAAGCGGTCCCCAGCAGCGTCGCGACCGCCAGGCTGCCACGCACGACGGTAGGACGATCGTGCCTGGCGCCGCGCCGGGCACGTTCCAGCGCCAGGCTGCTGGCAAACAGCAGCGCGGTATTTACCCACAGGACGGGCGGCAACGGTCCGATGCGCCAATCGGATTGGCCGCGCCGCGCCAAGTAGGTGCTGGTGAACGCCACGAAAAGGATCGTGATGGCGCCGACCACCAGCCACACGCCGATACGGGCGGGATGGGTCCCTCCCCGAGGCGGTGTGAGCGCGCCGTCCCCCCCACGTCCGCTGCGGCCCCAATCGCCACCGCCGACCGCCGGGCCTCCGGGTTCCGCCGGCTTCTCGAGCGTCCGGATGGCCGGGGCCACCTAGGTCTCGCCTCCGTGGGCGCCGGTCCGCGCTTCGGCCGGCG
The DNA here is from genome assembly GCA_041487495.1 of bacterium. Classification (GTDB taxonomy): domain Bacteria; phylum Sysuimicrobiota; class Sysuimicrobiia; order Sysuimicrobiales; family Humicultoraceae; genus JBGPNN01. The sequence continues at coordinate 8,501 of JBGPNN010000022.1, read as the reverse complement.
TGAGCGGTGCCGTCTGCGGGAGGAAGTCGTCGGGTGCGCCGGGCACGCTGTAGTCATAGGCCCACCGGTGGACCACCGGCAGCGTCGCCCCAAAGTTGCCGTGCGGTGGTGGGGACGGGGTTTCCCATTCCAGCGTCGTCGCCCGCCAGGGGTTACGGTCGGCCTTCGGCCCGCGGAACATGCTGTAGATGAAGTTGACGATAAAGAGGAACTGGGCCATACCCAGACCGAACGCGGCCACCGAGATGAACGTGTTGAGAGGCTGCAGTCCCTGCAGGTGAGCGTAGAGCTGGGTCGAGTAGATGCGCCGCATCATTCCCGCGAACCCCGCGAAATGCATCGGGAAGAACGTGGCGTAAATACCGACGAACGTCAGCCAGAAATGCCACTTGCCCAGCCGCTCGTTCATCATCTTGCCAAACATCTTGGGGAACCAGTGGTAGATGCCGGCGAACACGCCGAAGAGCGACGCGCTGGCCATCACGAAGTGAAAGTGCGCGACCACGAAGAACGTGTCCTGGAAGTGGATATCCACCGGCGGCTGGGCCAGGAAGATCCCCGTCAATCCTCCGGTGACGAACAGCGACACGAAGCCGATGGCGAAGAGCATCGCCGGCGTGAAGCGGATCCGCGCGCGGTAGAGCGTGATCACCCAGTTGAATGTCTTTACGGCTGAGGGCACGGCGATCGCCAGCGTCGTGGCCATGAACGCCGTGCCGATCAGCGGGTGCATCCCGCTCGTGTACATGTGGTGGCCCCACACGAGAAAACTCAGGATCGCAATCGCGCAGATCGAGCCTACCATGAATGGATAGCCAAAGATCGGCTTGCGGCCCTGCGAGGCCATGATGTCGGAGACCATGCCCATGGCGGGCAGGATCAACACATAGACCTCGGGATGGCCCAGGAACCAGAACAGGTGCTGCCAGAGGATCGGGTTCCCGCCCGTATGCGAGATGAGCTCACCACCCACGACGAGCCCCGACGGCACGAAGAAACTCGTCCCACCCAGTCGATCGAATAGGAGCATGATCGCGGCTGCGGTCAACACCGGAAACGATAGCAGCATCAGTATGGCGGTGACAAACAGACCCCAGATTGTCAGTGGCATGCGCATGAGCGACATGCCGCGGGTGCGCATTTGCAAGATCGTGGTGATGTAGTTGAGACCGCCAAAGAGAAAACTCAGGATCAGGATGGCGAGGGCGAGGAGCCACAGCGTCTGGCCGAGACCGGAACCCGGTGCCGCCTGTGGGATCGCCGATAGCGGCGGGTAGGACGTCCACCCGCCCCCCGCGGCGCCGCCGGTGACCAGGAACGACGACAGCAGCACGATGATCGCCGGGGGGTAGAGCCAGTACGACACCATGTTGAGCCACGGGAACGCCATGTCCCGCGCCCCGATCTGCAGCGGGATCAGGAAGTTGCCGAACCCCCCAGAGAGGATCGTGGTCAAGACGAAGAAGACCATAATCGTCCCATGCATGGTGACGACGGCCAGGTAGAACTCCGGCTTCATCTGGCCACCCTGGAACCCGCCGGGGAACAGCGTCGCCGCGAGACCCCACCGGACGCCCGGCCAGCCCAGCTGCATACGGATCAGCATCGCCAGGGTACCACCGATGGCGGCCATGATCAGCGACGTGATCATGTATTGGATGCCGATGATTTTGTGGTCCTGGCTAAAGATGTATTTCTGCACGAAGCTCAGGTGATGCTCTGTACCGACCTCACCGTGCGCGTGCGTCACCGCCATCGGTCGCTCCCCTGTCTCCGCATCATGCTACTTCTTTTGTTGCGCGACCCAGGCGTCAAAGTCCGCCTGTGTTTCGACCTTGACCTTCCCGCGCATGATGTAGTGTCCGACCCCGCACAGTTCGGCGCAGGCAACCTCCAGGTCGCCCACCTTCGTTGGTGTGAACCAGATCTCGTTGTTCATCCCCGGTACCGCGTCCTGCTTCATCCGGAAGGCCGGGACGTAGAAGCTATGTAGCACATCCCGCGACCGGATGCGCAGCCGGACCGGCCGGTCGACCACCAGATGCAGGTCTCGGCTCAGGAGATCGTCCGCCGCCGCCGCATCGTTCTTGTCCAACCCCATGGGATTGTCCCGGTTGATCTGTTTGGGATCGATCTTCCCAAAGAGACCATCGGGTCCGGGATAGCGAATCATCCAGGCGAATTGCTCGCCGCGGATCTCCGCCACGAGCGCGTCCACCGGCGGCGCGCTGTGGATCTTCGACCAGACGACGCCGCTCATCGTGACCATCACGGCCATCACGACGGCGGGCACAATCGTGTACGTCAGTTCCAGCGACTTGTGTTCGTGGAAGTAGGCCGCCGGCTGGTCGCCGTGCGCCCCGTACCGCCAGAGGAAGAGCGCCAACAGCACGTGCACCAGGACGAACACGGCGCCGGTGACATACAAGGTGCTGTAGAAGAGCCGGTCGATGGTCTGCCCCTGGGCGGACGCTACGGGCGGCAGCCACCATCGCCCACGCGCATACAACGTCGAGCCGACACCGCCGACGACGACCAAGAGCATGATGACGAGGCCGTACAGACGACCGGTTCGGCGTCCGTCGGTGATTTCGGGACCAGCGGCCATGCCACGCCTTCCTTTCTCTCAGGGCGTGAACGCGCGGGCTATCTATTTCCGCAACACGCAGGGCCTCTCCTGCGTTTGCATAAGAGGAAATCCAATTTATGATGAGCCCAGTGCGGAATCGGTTCCTGCTCGCGTGCCTGCTGGCCGTGTGGTTGACGGCCGTACCGCCGGCGTTTGCTCACAGCGTGGTGGAGCGCTCCGACCCGGTCGCCAACGCCTCACTCGAGGTCGCCCCACAGCGCCTGCGACTCTGGTTCAGTGAACCGGTGGATCCGGCGTTCACGTCGGCGACGGTGCTGGATCAGTCCGGCCAGAGCCTCTCGGGTCCCGCGACGACATCCGCCGACGGTCTGAACCTGGTGGTCCCGCTCACACGCCTCTCGCGAGGAGTCTTCACCGTCCGGTGGCGGGTGCTCTCCGCGGTAGATGGCCATACCGCCACCGGCTTTTACATCTTCAGCGTGGGTACGGCATTGCCCGCGGGTTCGGCGACCGAGGGAACGGGCGCCACCGTTTCGAGTCTCCTGCGGATCGCCGTCCGGTGGAGCGGCTACGCGGCGGCGATCGTCCTGGCCGGCGGCCTCGCGTTTCAGTTGTTCGTCCTCCGACCGGCGCTGCGGTCGGTCCCCCGTGACGACGCGGGGCTCCTGGCGCGATCGGCGGAGCTGGGCCTCGGGCACGCCGCGGCGTGGGCGGTGGGCGTGCTGATCGCCAGTCAGGTGCTGGACCTCGGCTTGCAGGTCGGCGATCTCGTCGCGGGGCCGATCAGCGCCGCCCGTGGGGTCTTCTGGACCTTCTTGTTCGGCACGCGCCCGGGCTGGAGTGCCATGGTTCAAACCGGCATGGCCGTGTTGATCCTTGTGCCGCGGTCGGCGCGCGGGCGCATCCTGCAGGCCGCGGCGGTCCTCTGGGTCATGATTATCGCGGGGATCGTGACAGTGCTGGGTGGTCCGGCAGCCGTCATCGGCAGTTCTCACGTCGGCCTGGTGATGCTCGCGGCATCCGTCTACGCGCTGCTCGGCGTCTGGATGGCTGCCATCTTGCCGCAGATTCCCGACATCCGGATCCCTGAACTGCCAGGCGTACCGGTGGTCGCCGGCGCGGGCGTGCTGGTGGGAATTTCGCTCGCCTCGCACGCGGCCGGCGGCGGCGTCCTGGCTCTACTTGGCGACTGGCTGCACCTCGGAGCAGCGACGCTGTGGATCGGCGGCCTGGCATCGCTGCTGATCAGTCTGCGGTCTGTGCCCTCGCTGCGGCGCGGCCGTCTGGCGCGTGCATTGGTTCCTCGCACGTCGGTGGCCTCGGGGTTGGGATTGCTCGTCATCCTGGCCAGCGGCGCCTACGCCGTTTGGCTCAACATCCCCGCATACCCTGCGCTCCTCGTCACGCCGTACGGGCGCACGCTGCTGGTGAAGTTGACGTTGGTGGCGTGCATCGCCGGCCTGGGCGCATACAACCGCTTCGCCCTGCGTCCGGCGATCGTCCGAGCTGGTGACGTTCCCGCGCGGCTCGTCAATCGCTTCTCGAGATTCGTCGCGGCCGAAGTCGCCATTGGCGCCGGCGTGTTGCTGGCCGTCGCCGCTCTCACCTTAATGCCGCCGGCGCGCGTCACCTATCGGACCGATGATCGAAAGCCCGTGGTCCTGTCCGGTATGGCCGGCGATGTCAGCGTCAGGATGACGATCACGCCGTCCCGCCCAGGCGCCGACCGCTTCGAGGTGGTTACCGCCGATGCAGGTGGACGCCCCCCGCAACCAGACGTGTCCGTCCGGTTGCGCGTGACCAAATTGGATGAAGACCTGCGACCGGTCGCATTCGCCCTGACGCCGCACCCCGGCGGCCGGCACATGGTCGAAGGAGGCGAGTTATCGCTGGATGGCTGGTGGCAAGTGGACGTGATCGTCCGGCAGAAGGACCGCCCCGATGTGACGACGTCGTTTCCATTTCGACGCGGCAGGCTGCTCGTATCGCCCCTGGATCCTGAGGCAGGGCGCCTGCTGCAGCGCGCCCGGACCACGGCCGGGGGCCTCCGATCCTGGCGCGAGGACGAACAGTTGTCCGACGGGCTTGGCAACCTGATCGTGACCGGGAGCGAGTTCCAGCCGCCCCGCCGCCTTCGGTATCACACGTCGATCGGACTGGAAGGTGTCATCATCGACACGGTGCACTATGTCCGCACCGCCAGTGGACGGTGGCAGGAAGAAATGTTCTCTCAGGCGGGATCCTTCGACGGCGCCCTCGGGTACTTGCGCGACGCGCAGCACGCGCGTCTGGGCCGGACCGCGGGTTGCGCTGACGAGCCATGCCGGGTGGTCTTGTGGGAGAGCGCGGACGGGACCGCGGCCTTTGCCGGATGGATCGGCCTCTCGAGCGGCCGCCTGACGACGTTGCTGATGATCGCGCGGTCCCACTTCATGACGCTCGAACTGTCGGCGTTCAACGCACCTATCGCGATCGAAGCGCCGAAGTGACCTAACCGATCAGCCGGTCCAGGGCCATCGCCGCGAACAGCAGACCCAGATAGAGGATCGAGTACTCGAAGACCGCCCAGGCTCTCCCGGGTGTCGCCTGGCGCATCAGGCGCGCCACCAGCGCGAGCAGCGGCACCGCGAGGACGACCGCCGAAACCAGGTACACGCGGCCCAGCACCCCGAGCCCGCCGAGCAGGAGCGTCGCGGCGACGAGCGCGAGCGTATAGGCGGCGATCTGCCGGAGCGTCTCGGGCGTCCCGCGCACGATGGGTAGCATCGGGATGCCGGCGGCCCGGTAGTCGTCCTCGCGATTGAGCGCCAGTGCCCAGAAGTGCGGCGGTGTCCACAGGAAGACGATCGCGAAGAGCAGCAGCGCCGGGACGCCGACGTGATTCGTCACCGCGGCCCAGCCGACGAGCGGCGGGATCGCACCCGCGGCGCCGCCGATCACAATGTTCTGCGGCGTGCTGCGCTTCAGCCACATCGTGTAGACGAAGACATAAAAGAGAATCCCCGAGGCCGCCAGCCCGGCGCTCAGCCAGTTGACGCCCGCCCCAAGCACGACGATCGACACCACGGCCAGCACGAGCCCGAAGCCCAGCGCACGTCGGGGCGTCACGCGGCCGGCCGGCAGCGGCCGCCGGCGTGTGCGGTGCATCATGGCGTCGATGTCGCGGTCCCAGTAGCAGTTGATCGCGTTGGCGGCCCCGGCCGCCAGGGCGCCGCCAAGAACGGTGAGCAACGCCAGCGCCACGCTGAAGTGGAGTCCGCCGGCGGCGACCACCATCGTCGTGATGGTCGTGATAAGCAGCAGGACGATGATCCGCGGCTTGGTCAGCGCCACGTAGTCGCCGATCACCCGCGCGCCGTCTCGGGCGGCGCTGCCCGCTTCCGCAGGCACCTGGATCACCCGCAGGCGCACCGTCAACACGGCCAAGACCGCGAGCAGCGCGGCCGCCCCGCCCGTGTGCGCAACACGGACCGCGGTGTTCAACCCTGTCAGGACGTTCAGCGCGCCAAGCGTCGCCTGCACAATCACCAGGCCTGCGGCGATCATGGACGCCGTTCGCGCAACCCGGTCGCCGCACGCCCGCGCGCGCAGACCAACCGCGGCGACCAGGCCGACGACGATGAGCCCAACCAGCCTGTGGGTGTAGTGCAGCAGCACCGCGCCCTCGGCGGAGGGAATCACCCGTCCGTTGCAGAGCGGGAGATCCGGGCACGCCAGCCCGGCACCCAGAGCCCTGGTAAACCCGCCGATCACCACCTGCAGGAACACGAACCCCAACGCAATGTGAGCGATGCGCTGCAGCGTGCGGAGATCCGCGCCGGGCACGGCGCGCGGCGCGGTCTCGGGCGGCGCAACCCCCTCCCACTGCGCGCGGGCCGCGAACGTCGCCAGGAGCACCAGGAACGTCATCGCCGTCGCCAGATGCGTCCCCACGACGCCGGGCCCCAGGCGCGAAAGCACGGTCGCACCGCCGAGCCCGACCTGTACCGCCAGCAGGACGAGGAGCGTGATCATCGTGCCGCCAAAGCGCCGGCGGGCGGCCTGGTCGCGCCAGACCCGCACAGCGAGCGCGAGCATCAGCACTCCCACAACCGACGCGAGCAGGCGGTGGCTGTATTCGATGAGGACGAGCGGCTCAAAGGGCGGGATCAGCTGACCATGACACAAGGGCCAGTCAGGACACGCGAGCCCGGCGCCGGTCGCGGTGACGGTGGATCCCACGACGAGCAGTGCCAGCGTCGCTGCGCTAGTACATAGCGAGAGTCGTCGAACCGGATTCATTGTCCTCTACATTCAATCATATCAGTGCGGCGATCAATGCGCGGCATTCCCTATCTTCGAAGCGCGCCGCCGATGGCCCCGCCAACGAGCCCCAGCACGCCCGTGTAGAGCGACAGGATCAGGATGCCTGCGCCGATCACGGTCCCGATCAACCCACCGAGAACCCCGAGCAGCGCGCCGCCAATGAGCGTCACGAGCAACCAGAGCACAATACTACCCAGGATCCCGGCCACCAGGCCTGTGACCGCGCCTCGCCCCGCCCCACCGCCGGCGATCAATCCTCCGACAAATCCGCCGAGAATCGGCCCAAGCACCGGGAGCGGGCTCAGGATGCCGATCGCTACAAACCCAACGAGCACGCCGATCACGCTCACACGTCACCGCCTCTCCTCCACGTAGTGCGCGCACGGCATCGGCGCCACGGTATCACAGGAGGCTGGACAGCCACAAGATTCCTCCGATAGCGATCACAGCCCCTTCGACCGTGGAAAGCGTCCGTCGCTCGGGTAACGACGCCTGCTCGCCCCGCCAGAGCGCGTTGAGGGTACCCTGCGCGGCCGCGGGAATCACCACCGACGGCAAGACGCCGACGAAGGCGCCAAGGATTCCCCACGATGGCAGGGGCAGAGCGGACAAGGCGGTGTGGATGGCCGGCGCCCGGCTGGCCGTAATCGCCAGGACCACGGGAACGAACCCGGCGACGATAGACAGGCCGCCGAGGATGACAGACGCGAACGTCAGCCAGCCCGGTGTCGAAAACGTCGGAATGCCCTTTCCCTTCGCCACGTCGTGAATCGTCTTGAACAGATCGTAGACGACGATGATGTTTACGATGGGAAGCAGGAACACGACTGTGCGCCATCCGGCGTGTGCCCGCGTATACCCATGCCTGTTGAGCAACCGCCAGTTCCGATGGAACCAGTAGAAGACGTAGAATCCGAAGGTGGCGATGGACAGCAGAACAAGGTGAGGTACAGACTGGGAATTCGAGTAATGCTGGTCGATAGCGATTCCCTCACCCGCGCCCACTGATCTCATCACACCCGGGGCAGCTTGGGGATATTCCACCCGATCGCGCGCTCCAGTTGATGCGCGACCGCCAGCAGGAGCCCCTCCTGCCACGGTGCGACCGCCATCTGCAGGGCCACCGGCAGGCCGCCGGCGGTGAGCGCGGCGGGCAGCGCGATCGAGGGCAGACCGGTCGTATTGTACAGCCGTGAGAAGCGTCCAAGCATTCGGCGGACCAGCAGCCAGCGCTCCTCATGCGGATTGACGTCGGCGATGTGCGGCGCGCCGATGGGTAGCGCGGGACCCAGCAGGACCGGGCTGTCTTTCAGGACCTCCGCCACTTCGGCCTTGACATGATCAAGTGCGGCCCGCGCGCGCTCGACGGCTTCGGGGCTCGTGCGCCCTCCCTCGTCCAGCAACCGGCGCACGTCGGGCCCGTATTCGGCATCGCGCCCCGGGAATCTCGCTCGATGGAAGGCGGCGGCCTCTGCGAGCAACACGGTAATCTGGGCGGTTTGACCCTCCTCGACGGTCTTCAGATGCACCGGACGCACCGGGATGCCTGCGGCCTCTAGCGCGCGGGCGGCATCGTCGAGTGCGTGGGTCATCGCCGGATCGAGAT
>JBGPNN010000021.1:0-23578 GCA_041487495.1 bacterium | reverse complement strand
CGGGCTTCCTGCTCGCCAGCGTGCTTGTGTACATCTTCGCGGTGCGACTCACCTGGATCCCGATCCTGCCGCCCTTTGAGCTCAACCTGCTGGACGCCTATCTGTGGCGGTCGATGCTGCTGCCTGCGATCAGCCTGGCGGTTCCGATCGCCGCGCTCGTGGCCCGGGAACTCGCGCGCGCGTTACACGTGCACTTCGAGGCGAATCACATGACCGCCGCGCGGGCGAAGGGGCTGACCGAGCGACGCGTCGTTTGGCGGCACGCCTTGGGCGCGGCCATGCGGCCCTTCCTCGCACGGCCGCTGCCGCTGCTCAGCGTCTTGTTCGGCGGGGCCATCATCGTCGAGGACCTCTTTGGCTGGCCGGGCATCGCGCGCGTCTTCATGCGGGCGATCGTGCAGCGCGACATCACGGTCATCCAGGCCTCGCTGCTCCTTCTGGCCGCGTTGGTGATTGCCACCGAACTGCTCTTGCGACTGGCCGTTGACCGCCGCGACGTCCTGATCCCGGTAAGCACGCCGGCGCCGCGGCCCGCGGGCACCACGCAGCCTCCGCGGCCGGTGCCGGGTCTCGACCTCGGCGCCCGGATCGCGCTGGGCGTCGGCGCGGCGCTGATCGTCGCCGCCGTCGCGGCACCACTGCTGGCCCGTTTCCCGCCGGACCAGGTCTTGCTCGAAGAGATCCAGATGGGCCCATCGGTGCGCCACTGGATGGGGACCGACGCGTCGGGCCGAGACCTGTTCAGCCGGTTGCTCTTCGCCGGGAGGGTGACACTGGCACTCACGGTGATCCCGGCGCTGGCCGCGGTCGCCGCCGCCGCGGCGCTGGGCGGGCTGGCCGTCTGGCGGACATCGGCCTGGGGTGATGTGACCGCGGGCACATCGCGGACCTTGCTGGCCACACCGGGGTTCGCGCTGGCGCTCTCGGTGATCAGTGTGGCCGGCCGGGCTCCCCTGGTGATCGGCATCATGTTCGCGTTGTTTGGACTCGCCGAAATCGGAAGCCGGGCCCAGGGGCTGGTGGCCGGGGTGAAGTCATGGTCGTTCATCGACGCGGGGCTCGCCGCCGGCGCCTCGCCTGCGTGGATCGGCGAGCGACACCTGCTGCCGCACCTGGTCCGGCCCTTGCTGAGCCTGGCATTCGGTCTGGTGCCTGGTCTGTTGATCCTGGAAGCGACGATGGGATTCTTCGGGTTCAGCGTCACGCCGACGATCCCGACGTGGGGCACGTTGCTGTGGCGCGGGCGCGAGGCGCTCCACCGTGGAGACTGGTGGCTGCTGGCGTTTCCCGCGGCGTTCGTGGTCGCGGCGTCGTGGGGGTTTCTCCGGGTCGCGGATGCGCTCGCCGACCCACCGCCGCCGACGTATGTGAAAGCGCCAAAGCTGGCCTTGGGGCGTGAGTGGGGTACCCGCGTGGCCGGCACGGTGCGCACCACGGGGGCGCCGGGCTACGCTCAGGCCTCTCGCACACGGCAGGCGCCGCCACACATCTCCCCGGCGACGGCAACAGGCGGCCCGCCCGACGGCGGGGCGGACGGCGAGTCTTGAGGGACGCATGAAAGGCGTTCGCGTGCATGCCCCGGGTGGTCCGGAGGTCCTGCGCTTCGAACCACTGCCGGATCCCACACCAGGGCCCGATCAGGTAGTGGTCCGCCAGGAAGCCATCGGGGTCAACTTCATCGACGTCTATCACCGCGCCGGGCTGTACCCGCGCACGTACCCCTTCACGCCGGGCATGGAGGGGGCGGGCGCGGTCGCGGCTGTCGGACCGGGCGTCACCGAATTCGCGGCCGGTGATCGGGTGACGTTTTCCGGCGTGGGGGGATCCTACGCGGAGCAGATCGCCGTGCCGGCGCGTCAACTGGTAAAGATCCCAGCCGGGGTCGATGCAACCATCGCCGCGGCGGCCATGCTGCAGGGCACCACCGCACACTTCCTGGTGCACTCCACATACCCCCTGAAGACCGGCGAGTGGGCGTTGGTCCACGCCGCCGCCGGTGGTGTCGGGCTGCTGCTCGTGCAGATGGCCAGACGGTTGGGCGCCCATGTCATCGCTACCGTCGGCACCGAGGACAAGGCGCGGCTCGCCCGCGAGGCCGGCGCGGAGCACGTGATCATCTACACGCAGCAGGACTTCGAGGCCGAGACGAAGCGGATCACTGGCGGCCGCGGTGTGCAGGTGGTGTATGATTCGGTGGGCAAGACAACCTTCGACAAGAGTGTGAACGTCCTTGCACCGCGGGGCTATATGGTGCTGTACGGTCAATCCAGTGGTCCGGTGCCGCCCGTCGACCCCCAGATGCTGAATACCAAGGGGTCACTGTTCCTGACGCGGCCGACCGGGGGGCACTATCTGGCGACGCGCGACGAGTTATTGTGGCGAACCGGTGAGGTCTTCAGGTGGATTCAATCGGGCGAACTGCACGTGCGGATCGGGCACCGGTTCCCGCTTGCCGACGCCGCAGAAGCGCATCGGGCGCTTGAGGGCCGCCAGACGACCGGCAAGGTGCTGCTGATCCCTTAGGGCCTTCCAGCCCTGCGCCGGCCCCTGAGGAATGCTACGCTGGCCAGCAGCAAAACCACGATCGACGCCGCGTATGCCCACCAGGGCCCGGCCCGTCCACCCCACGGCGGCCCCGCGGTCACGAAGACGCCAAGCCGGTCTGTCGTGGCGAAGATCTGCATGCTCTCCGGCACCGTGGTCGCGATCAACCCGGTCCACGTCGATCCGTCGAGCCGCAGCAACTCCTCGGCGTGGCGAGCGTATCGCAGGACGATGGTCGCCGGAATTCGAATCGTCGCGGGGTCGCCGCTGGCGTCGTACACAGCCTCGACGCGGTACGCGTTGCCATCGAACCGCATCCCGGCCGGCGGCGGGGCCAGCGCGGCGGCGTCGAGCGGTGTCAGCGTCACACGCACCGACGCCTCGCCCGGGTGTCGCAGGATCGCGCCCTGGCGAATGACGGCAATCACCTGGCCGTCGCCGGTCGCAAACGATCCAGGCTGCAGTCCTCTGGGCAAGAAGGGGATCGAGGCGCTCCAGCCCTTGGGCGGCTCGTTGCCCGCGGCCAGGTCCGCCGGGGGCGTGACCCATCGGTACCGCGGGAGCGGCGCCATGCCTTCGTAGAGAATCCGCACGGGGACTGGACGCACGACGGTCCAGACCGACGCCATGTAGCAGACGGCGGCCGCGAGTCCCCACAGGAGCCATGCGCGACGGATGGTCAGCATGAACGTTTTGACGCCGATTTTTCCCGGTGTTACCATAACATACGGTCTAATACGCTGTCCGGAGGACGCATGGCCAGAGTGACGGTGGCTCGCGTATCTGACATCCCGATCGGAGGCGCGAAAGCCGTGAGCGTCGGCGCCCTCACCGTCGCGCTGTTCCACCGGCCCGAAGGGTGGTTCGCGATCGAGGGCCGCTGTACCCACAAGGGTGGGCCGCTGGCCGAGGGCGATGTCGAAGGGTTCAGTGTGACCTGTCCCTTGCACGGCGGGCAGTTCGACATCCAGACCGGACACGTTCTTGGCCCGCCGCCCGTACGCCCGGTCCGTGCGTTTCCCGTTGTGATCGACGGAGAGGACGTCGCGCTCGACGTGTCGTAGGTTCCCACAGAGTACGGTGTCTCGAGGAGGTAGTAATGGCGTCGCAAACCCCGCAGCAGCCGACCCCCTCCATGGTCGCGCCGATCGAGAAGGCCATTGACATCCTGGGCGAACTCCCGGGCGGGAACGTCATCCTGTCCAAAGTCGAACACCTGCTGAACTGGGGCCGTGCGGCCAGCCTGTGGCCGCTGACGTTCGGGCTGGCGTGCTGCGCGATCGAGATGATGGCCGCCTTCGCCGGACGCTTCGACCTGGACCGCATGGGTGTGATCCCGCGGGCGACGCCTCGGCAGGCCGACCTCATGATCGTGGCGGGGCGGTGTACGATCAAGATGGCCCCCATTGTGCGCCGGCTGTGGGAGCAGATGCCCGAGCCCAAGTACGTCCTCTCGATGGGCTCGTGTGCGACGTGTGGCGGGCCCTTCTATTACGATAACTACTCGATCCTGAAGGGCATCGACCAGGTCGTCCCGGTTGACGTCTACGTGCCCGGCTGCCCGCCGCGACCCGAGGCGCTGATCGAAGGCATCCTCAAGCTTCAGGAGAAGATCATGCTTGAGCCGTCTCTCCGGCGTAGAGTGGCGACGGCCAGCACCTAGCCGCGAGGAGAACCTGCGCGTGGCGCTTCGAACCGAAGAACTGATGCTGAACATGGGGCCACAGCACCCCAGCACGCACGGGGTGCTGCGTCTGGTGGTCACGCTGGACGGCGAGAACATCGTCGACATCCAGCCGGATATCGGCTACCTGCACTCGTCCGTCGAGAAAATGATGGAGTACCGCACGTATCTCCAAAACGTCGCGCTGGCCGACCGCGGCATGGACTACCTGACCGCGATGGCCAATGAAGAAGGCTACCTGCTGGCCGTCGAGCAGCTCGGGCACATCGAGGTCCCGGCGCGGGCGAAGTGGCTGCGCACGATCATGCTCGAATTCCAGAGGATCTCCAGCCACCTGGTGTGGTTAGGGACCTGGGGGATCGATCTGGGCGCGACGACCGTCTTCCTGTACTGCTTCCGCGAGCGTGAGACAATCCTGGATCTGTTCGAGCAGGTGACCGGGGGCCGGCTGCACCACGTGTACTTCAGACCCGGCGGCGTCTACGAGGATCTCCCGCAGGGATGGACCGAACGGGCCCTCGCCTTCTGCGACGAGTTCCCCACGCACCTGCGAGAATACAGCGACCTGCTGACCGGCAACCCGATCTTCCTCGCCCGAACGCAGGGCGTGGGCATCCTGCCGCGAGAGGTCGCCATCAACCTGGGCGCGTCCGGGCCGGTGGCGCGGGCCTCGGGGCTCAACTTCGACGTCCGCAAGCTCTTCCCGTACGAGGCGTATGCCGAGGTCGACTTCGACGTGCCGGTGGAGGAGGCGGGGGACTGCTTCGCGCGCTACCTGGTGCGCATGGAGGAGATGCGCCAGTCGATCCGGATCATCCGCCAGGCGATCCAGAAGTTGCCCGCGGGGGAGATCCGCAGCAAGGTGCAGGTCAACGTCAAGATCCCCAAGGGTGAGGTCTACGCACGCACCGAGTCACCGCGCGGTGACCTGGGCGTCTACATGGTGAGCAACGGCGACGATATGCCCTACCGGGTAAAAATCCGGGCGCCGTCGTTTTCCAATCTCTTTGCGATGATCGAGATGATGCGGGGATGGAAAGTGGCGGATGTGATCGCCATCCTGGGCAGCGTCGACATCGTCCTGTCGGACGTCGACCGATGACGCGGCGACCTTTGTCGCCGGGTCGGCACGGACCGATCGGGTAGGAGGCAGGCGTGGAACTGGTGGTGATTGTCGTCATGCTGGCGGTCGCGCTGGTGGTCGTCGGGTTCGCCGCGTGGCGGCTGTGGGTGGTCATCGGACCCGCAGTGAGCGGTCTGGCCACCGGGCTGCGTGTCACGATCCAAGCGATGGTCCGCCCGAAGAACACAGTGATGTACCCGATCCAGAAGGTCGATGTGTCACCCCGGTGGCATGGCCTCCTGGCGCTGCCGATCGACCCCGAGATCGGGAGCGACAAGTGCATCATCTGTTTCCAGTGCGAACGCGTCTGTCCCGACCGTTGCATCCACATCGAGGCGACGGGCCGCGGCAAGGAGCGGATCCTGACGCGGTTTGATATCGAGATGGATAAGTGCTGCTACTGTGGCCTCTGCGTGGAAGTCTGCCCGACCGAGGCGATTGTCTTCGTGCCGCACTATGAGGCCAGCACGTACAATCGGGCGAATCTCCTGTACGATCTTGATGACCTGCGCCGCTCGGCACCGAAAGAGCCGATCGCGCACGGCATCATCCGGATGCGAAACCCCTGATGGGCTGGGATCTGGTTGAACAACTGAAGACGCGTTTCCCCGGCATCGAACCATTCCCACGCGCGGAGGGCCACGAGCCGGCGTACGAACCGGCACCCGAGGCACCCACCGAGGGCACGGAGCCTGCCGCTTCGGCGCCCGTCCGCCCCGCTCGCGGGCACGCAGAGGCCAAGGGCCCGACGTATCACGTGCCGGGGGCCTGGGTGAGCGCGGAGCAATTGCTGGAGATCTGCCGGGTGGTCCGCGATGAAGCGCCGTTCCGTCTGGATTACTGCTCGTTTGTCTCAGCGGTCGACTGGCCAAAGGATAACCGGTTCGAGGTCGTCTACCATCTGTACTCGGTGACGGCGCGGCACGAACTGCTCCTCAAGATTAGGGTGCCGCGGGAGACCCCGCGTGTGCCCAGCGTCACCGGCATCTGGTCGGGGGCGAACTGGCATGAACGTGAGGCCTATGACCTCTTTGGAATTGTCTTTGAGGGCCACCCCGATCTCCGCCGGATCATGATGACCGAGGACTGGAGCGGTCATCCACTGCGCAAGGACTATGTCTACGAAGAGCCGCGGTGGCTGGTCGACCTGGCTACCCAGCGCCAGCGCGAGATCGAGGGACTGGGGCTTGGTGAACGGACATAACGGCGCGCTGAGGTTGTAACAGGCGGGCCTCGGAGGAGACTACTCCCGGGGCCCGTGTGCTTCCCGGGAATTGATGTATTCTTTATGAAGTGTTGCTACCGTGGAAGCAGAACCGTTGGTATGCTAGTGCGGGGGTGGGGGCGATGCGGCAGTGGTTCGCGTGGCGTGGCGTCGGCGCTGGGGTCGTCGCGGGCGCCGCGTTGGTCTGGGCACTGGTTGCCGGCTTGCTGACCGGAGGGACGCCGGTCCTGGCCGGGGCGCTGGCCGAGCGCGCCCGCGCCATGCTCCCGCTGCACGTGTTGGGCTACTTTATCGTGCGCTTTAAGTTCGCCGCGAAACCCCTCGGCTTCTGGATCACGATGGGCTCCATTGTCGCGATTTCCGCGGTGATCGGCGGTCTGTGGGCCGGCCGGCGCCCGCGGCGGCTCTGGGCGGTGGCCCTGACCGCGGCGGTAGCGGTCGGGCTTGTGCTGTGGCTTGCGGGCGCCGCGCCAACGATGAACTACTTGACCTCGCTCTACGGCGCGCAGGGGATGAGCGATGCTGATGCCGCGGTGGCCGCGATGCGGGCCGTCAGGTCTGTCGTCGTCGGTGACGCGGCGCTGACCGGTCTGGTGTTCGGTGCGGCGTTGTGGCTGCTCGACCGGCGGCGGAAGGCGGCGGTCGAGCCGCGGAGGTCGCCCGCCGCGACCGGCGTCAGCCGCCGCGAGTTTCTCGCGCACTCGCTCGTGGTGGGCGGCGCCGTTACCGGCCTGGGTGCGCTGGCGCAGTGGATCGGCGCGACCGCGGCACACGCAGGCGCCGCGGCGGGTGCCGCGGCGCAATCGCTCTTCGACCGCCTGGCGGGCCGTCTTCCTCCTGAGGTGACGCCGACCGACAAGTTCTACGTGGTGAGCAAGAACCCGGTGGGTCTGGACCCCAAAGTCGACGTGGCCAAGTGGAGCCTGGAGATCACGGGGCTGGTCGGCGCGCCCGTCAAGCTCACATACGATCAGATCCGTGCGCTGCCCGCCGTCAGCCGGCATCACACGCTGGAGTGCATCAGCAACGAGGTCGGCGGCGACCTGATCGGCAATGCCATGTGGAAGGGCGTCCGGTTCCGCGATGTGATCGCGCAGGCGGGCGGGGTGAATGCCAAAGCGATCCGGTTCGCCTTCCGCTGCGCGGACGGGTACACCGAGGGCGTCCCCGTCATGGAGGCCATGCACCCCGATACGTTGATGGCCTACGAGATTAACGGTGACAAGCTCCCGTTCGGACATGGTTTCCCCGTGCGCATGCTGATCCCGGGCTACTTTGGGATGAAAAATCCGAAGTGGGTCACGAAAATCGAGGCCGTCTCGACCAACTTCAGTGGCTATTGGGAGGCGTCGGGCTGGAGCGATGAACCCGTGGTGAAGACCACCGCGATGGTCCGGACGCCCGACAAAGGGGCGACGATCGGGCCGACCGGCGAGGTCGAGGTGGGCGGGCTCGCGTACGCCGGCGATCGTGGCATCCAGGACGTCGAGTACAGTCCCGACGGCGGCAAGACCTGGATCAAAGCCGACCTGAAGAAGCCGCTGGGGCAATACACCTGGGTGTTGTGGGCGGCCTTGTGGAAGCCTACCGGTCCTGGTGAGTACACGCTGAAGGCGCGGGCGAAGGACGGTAAGGGCGTCATCCAGATGGCCCAGGAGGCACCCACACTGCCCGACGGCGCCAGCGGCTATCACACGGTGCGCGTGCGCGTCAAGCGACCGTGAGCGAGGAGCCGCCGTCGCGGTGCTATACGCTGGCCGAGGCTAACGCGGCGCGCGCGCAGCTGACGCCGCGGATCGAGCGCCTGCGGTGGCTGCGTGACGAGGCGCGGCGGACCAAGGGGCTGCTGGAAATGCTCTGGCGGCGGCTGGACGCCGACGAGCCGGTGCTCTCGGCTATCGCGGAGCGGCAACGAGTGCTCGACGCGCAGGCTGAGGAGTTTTCCCGCGTGGCGGACGAGATCGACCATCTCGGGGTCATCCTGCGTGATCTTGATCTGGGTCTGGTCGACTTTCCGGCCAGGGTCGGGGGTGTTTCGATCTTCCTGTGCTGGAAGAGTGACGAGCCCGAGGTCGCATTCTGGCACGGGCCGGCCGAAGGCTACGGGGGGCGCAAGGCGGTGTCCATGATCCCTGACTCCCTGACGTGAGCGGAGGAGCACGACCTGTATCACGCACGATCCCCTGAAGAATCTTGAGTCCATGAGAGCAACCTTGCCGGTGACGCGCGCTCCGACTGCCGCGCCGCGTCGCGGCACCCCGCGGGGAGGCCGACGTGCCTGCACCCTATGATCTCGTCATTATCGGTGGCGGCCAGGGCGGTGTCGACGCCGCCATTCGCGCTGCCCAGTTTGGACTGCGCGCCGCCATCATCGAGCGCGACAAGCTCGGCGGTGTGTGCGTGCATCTCGGGTGTATCCCGACGAAAGCTCTCTTGCACTCCGCCGAAGTGGTCGAGCAGCTCAAGGACGCGGCGGCGCTCGGCGTCGAGATCGGCCAGCTGACCGTCAACTTCGGCAAGATGCAGGAGCGCAAGACGGCCATCGTGGACCGCATTCACAAGGGCGTCCAGTACCAGATGCGCAAACACAAGATCGACGTGTTCTTCGGCAGCGCACGATTCCTCTCGCGCACTAAGGTCGGTGTGGCACTGAACGACGGCTCGGAAACGGAACTGGACGCGAAGCAGACGCTGATCGTGACGGGGTCGGCGCCACGCAGCATTCCCGGCGTGACGATCGACAACCAGCGGATCCTGGACAGCACCGGCGCGTTGGCCCTCGGGGAGGTTCCGAAGTCCATTGTGATCCTCGGCTCTGGCGCGGTCGGCGTCGAGTTTGCCAGCCTGTTCGCGGCGCTCGGGAGCGACGTGACGCTCGTGGAACTCCTCCCCATGGTGCTTCCCCTGGAGGACGAAGAGATCGGCCGCGCGCTAGAACGGATCTTTACCCGCCGGGGCATCAAAGTGCGCACGGGGGCGACAGCCAAGACGGTGACGCCCAGCGGCAATCGGCTCACCGTCACGCTGGCGCGGGGCCAGGAAACCGAGGCGGTCGAGGCCGACTACCTGCTGGTCGCCGTGGGCCGGGGCCCGCTGACCGCCGGGCTCGGGCTCGAAGCCGCGGGTGTGGCCGCCAAGAACGGCGCGATCACAGTCGATGGCGACTACCGGACGTCGGCCCCCGAGGTTTACGCGGCCGGGGATGTGATCGGCGGACCGTTCCGCCTGGCGCACGTGGCCGCCGCCGAGGCCATTCATGCCGTGGAGGCGATGGCGGGGCAGGCCCCGCGGGCGCTGGACTACGGGACGGTGCCACGCCCGACATTCTCGATCCCCCAGGTGGCGACGGTCGGACTCTCCGAGCAGCAGGCCAAAGAGCAGGGCCGTGAGGTCAAGGTCGGCCGGTATGCATTCCAGCCAAACAGCAAAGCGATGATCGAAGGCGCCCGCGACGGGTTCGTGAAGATTGTCACGGACGCCGGAACCGGGGAGATCTTGGGTATCCATATGCTGGGACCCTCCGTGACGGAACTGCTGGCGGAGGGCGTCGTGACGAAGTATCTTGAAGGTACGGTCGTGGAGCTTGGGGCCGCGGTTCACTCGCACCCCACGCTGGCCGAGGCGATGAAGGAGGCAGCGCTGGACGCGCTGGGGAAGGCGCTGCACGTCTAGGGGGCAGGGAGCGTATGGCAACCAGCGACACCAGGGCCACAGCCGCGCAAACAAGACACGACGCGCTGGGTCTGAACACGGACACGGTGCTCGAGATGTACTATACTGTCGCGTTGGCGCGGGCCATCGACGAGCGGATGTGGGTGCTGCAGCGCGCCGGGATGGTCCCGTTCGTGATCTCCGGTCAGGGACACGAAGGCGCGCAGGTCGGCGTCATGTGGGCCGTCGACCGAGAGCGCGACTGGCTGATCCCCTTCTACCGGTCGCTGGCGGCGTGCCTGACCAAGGGGATGAGCGCCCGCGACCTGATGCTCGGCCTGTTCGCACGCCAAGGCGATCCCTCGAGCGGCGGCCGGCAGATGCCGGCCCACTGGGCCCATCCACAGCACAGGATCCTGTCGACCAGCAGCCCCGTCGGGACACAGTACCCGCACGCGGCCGGCATCGCGTATGCGGCGAAGGCGCGCGGTACCGGAGACGTCTGCGTCACGTCCATCGGCGAGGGCGGGACCAGCCAGGGGGACTGGCACGAGGCCATGAACTTCGCCGGCGTCCACAAATTGCCCGTCATCTTCATGGTCGAAAACAACCGGTACGCGATCTCGGTACCGGTGCGGCTGCAGATGGCCGTCCACGACGTCGCGGTGCGGGCCGAAGGTTACGGTTTCCCCGGTGTCGTCGTCGACGGTTCCGACGTCCTGGCCTGCTACGCTGCTTCGAAGGAGGCCGTGCGTCGCGCCCGCGCGGGCGAGGGGCCGACACTTATTGAGGCCAAGGTTGAGCGCCTGACCGCCCACTCCTCGGAAGACCGGCAGGAGAAGTACCGGCCGACCAGTGACATCGAAGCCGGCCGCAGCAAAGATGCCCTGGTGGTGTTCAAGCACTACCTCGAGCAAGTCGGCCTCATGGATGAGACCCGGTACACGGAGATGTACGGCCGGATCAAGACTGTGGTCAACGACGCCACCGAGTACGCAGAGAAGGCGCCCTGGCCCGAACCGGGCTCCGTGACCCGGCACCTGTACTTCGAGGGTTAGAGGGACATCTCATGGCGGAGATGAGATTGCTTGACGCGATTCGCCTGGCGATGTACGAAGAGATGCAGCGCGATCCGCGCGTCATGGTGCTGGGCGAGGATGTCGGGGTGAAGGGCGGCGTCTTCGGGGCCACCGATGGATTCTACGCGGAGTTCGGTGAGGCGCGCGTACTCGACACGCCGCTGGCTGAATCGCTGATCGTGGGTGCGGCGATCGGCATGGCGGTCAACGGGTTGATCCCCATCGCCGAGATCCAGTTCTCGGACTTCATTTACCCGGCGTTCAACCAGATCGTCAGCGAAGCTGCCAGGATGCGCTATCGCAGCAACGGCGCGTTCGGCTGCCCGATCGTGATCCGCGCGCCGTACGGCGGCGGGGTGGAGGTCCACGGCGGGTTGTACCATTCTCAGAGCATCGAAGCGTTCTTCACCCACGTGCCTGGCCTCAAAGTCATCGCCCCCTACACCCCGTACGACGCCAAGGGGTTGTTGAAGGCGGCGATCCGCGATCCCGACCCGGTGATCTTCCTCGAGCACAAGCGCCTGTACCGCGCGATCCGCGGCGAGGTGCCCGAGGAGGACTACGTGCTGCCGATCGGCCCGGCGGCGGTTCGCCGGCAGGGCACGACGCTGTCCGTGTTCGCGTATGGGCAGATGCTGCACGAAACGCTGCAGGCCGCGCAACAGGTCGCCGGCGACGGTGTCGACGCCGAGGTCGTGGACCTGCGCACGCTTCGGCCCCTGGATACCGAGACGATCCTGGCATCGGTCCGGAAGACCAGCAAGGCCATGATCGTCTACGAGGACAATCGCTTCATGGGCTTTGGCGCCGAGGTGTCCGCTGTGATCGCCGAGGAGGCGTTCGAATCGCTCGATGGGCCGATCGTGCGGGTCGCGGGTCTGGATACACCGGCGGTGCCGTATTCGGATCCCCTGGCGGCCGCGTTCATCCCGACCGCCGGCAAGATCGCTGACGCCATGCGGCGGCTGGCGGCATACTGAGTCGAGGGGTGGCGATGGCGGTCGAGATCAAGCTCCCGCAGCTCGGGGAAAGCATCCACGAGGGCACGATCGCCAGGTGGCTGAAACAGCCCGGAGACCGCGTGGAGAAGTACGAATCGCTCGTCGAGATCACGACCGACAAGGTCAACATCGAGATGCCGTCGCCGTACGAGGGCGTGATCACGACCCTGCTGGTGGCGGAGGGGGAGACCCGTCCGGTCGGGTCGCCGATCGCGTTGATCGAGACGGCGGCTGAGGTGGCCCCCGCCGCCGTGGCGTCACCTGCCCATACCGTCCCGGGTCCCGCGGGGTCGGATGAATCGCCAATGCGCATGCCTGCCGCCGCGAAGCCGAAAGGCGCGCGCCTATCACCCTTGGTGTTGCGACTGGCCGAAGAGCACCAGGTCCCGCTGGCCGCGCTCGAGACGCTCACCGGCTCGGGCGCCGGCGGACGCGTCACCAAGGAAGACGTGCTCAGATACGTGACCGAGCACGCAGCCGGTGCACCCCTGGCGGCCGCCACCCGCCCGGCGGGTCCGGCACCAGACACGACGGCGGTCACCGGTCGTGCCGGCGATCAGCTGATGAAGCTGTCCCCCATCCGTCGCGCCATCGCGCAGCGGATGGCGCAGAGCAAGCGGGAGATCCCCCACGCCTACGGCGTCATCGAGGTCGACATGAGCCCGGTGGTCGCGTGGCGCGAGGCCAACAAGGAGGCCTGGCGCCGCGACAGCGTACCCCTGACCTACACCGCGTTCTTCGTGCAGGCGGCGGCCGACGCGCTGCGGGCGCTGCCCATCGTCAACGCCTCGTGGAGCGATGAGGGCATCGTCCTGCGCAAGGCGGTGAACATCGGCGTCGGGATAGCCATCGACGAGGGCTTGATCGTGCCGGTCATCCACAACGCCGACCAGTTGAGTCTGGGGGGGATCGCGCGCGCGCTCGACGACCTGGCCCGCCGCGCCCGCGCCGGCAAGCTGGGCCTGCAGGATATCGAAGGGGGCACGTTCACCATCACCAACCCAGGCGTCTTCGGGTCGATCTGGTCAATGCCGATCGTCGTGCCCGGACAGGCGGCAATCCTCGCGACCGACGCCATCGTCAAGCGGGCCGTCGTGCGCGACGATGCGATCGCCATCCGGCCGGTCATGCACCTGGGTCTGGCGTTCGATCACCGCATCTTCGACGGCGCGACCTCGATGCAGTTTCTCAATCACCTGAAGACCGCTTTCGAGGGGTATCGCGGTGGCCGTTGAGACGAGGCGCCCGGACTGGATCAAGGTCCGCCTGCCCGGGGGCGAGAACTACGCCGATCTTGTAGGCATCATGCGTACCCAGCAGATGCACACCGTCTGCGAGGAAGCGCGCTGCCCGAACATCGGTGAGTGCTGGGGCCGGCGCACCGCCACGTTCCTGATCCTGGGGAACGTCTGCACGCGGAACTGCGCCTACTGCGCCGTGGCGCACGGCCTGCCGACCGAGCTCGACCTCGCGGAGCCGGCGCGTCTGGCCGAATCAGTGGTTGCGATGGGATTGCGCCACGCCGTGATCACCTCCGTCAACCGCGACGAGCTCGGCGACGGCGGCGCGGCGATCTATGCGGAGACGATCCGCCAGATCCACGGCCGGCTACCATCGTGCACCGTCGAGGTGCTTATCCCCGACTTCAAGCGCGATCCTGACGCGCTGCGCACCGTGCTGGAGGCCAATCCCGAGATCCTCGGCCATAACATCGAAGCGCCCCGCCGCATCTTCAAGATCGTGCGGAGCGGGGGGCACTACGACACATCAATCGAGCTGCTGCGCCGCGCGAAGGAGTGGGGGTACACCTCGTTCACGAAGAGTAGCATCATCCTGGGGATGGGTGAGACCATTGAAGAGATCCTCGAGACGATGGACGACCTGCGGGCCGTCGACGTCGACGTCCTGACGCTCGGCCAGTACCTGCGGCCGGGTCCCGACTATCACCCGATCGACCGGTATGTCACGCCCGAAGAGTTCGCGATGCTGCGCGAAGAGGGCCTGCAACGGGGGTTCCAGTATGTAGAGTCGGGACCACTGGTGCGGTCGTCATACCGGGCCGACATTCAGGCCCAGGCCGTTCGGGCACACCGGGCCCGTTTCGGCGCTAGGCCCTAACCTCCTGACGCTGGAAGTTCACGTACGCTGCCGCGAACAGCAACAGCACGACCGCGATCAGACCCGTGACGTGCGGCCAGACCAACAGCAGGCTCTGACCCACCGGCAGCGGCCCCAGTACTGCGCCCTCCAGTTGCGAGATAAAGACGATGCCGAGCGAGCGTGTCCCGGGGTTGAGGATCGCGCGGAGAACCTCGCCATACAGCACGTTGGGCGACAGCCGATCGAGCACCAGGCGCAACTGCAACTGAGCGACCTCTTCCTGCTGCACCCCGTACTCGATCGGCCGCACCGTCCGCGCGATGATGTCGGGGATGAAGGTCCAGAAGACCGCGAAGAAGAGCCACACCGCCAGGGCCGCGAGCGCCGACGTCGACGGCTGCCGGTAGACCACCGAAAAGAGCAGCGCCAGACCCAACCAAACCCCCGAGTACGCGAGGGTTGCCAGCAGGAACAGGAAACCGCGCGCGACTTCCTCACCGCTGGGGAGTACGCCCAGCCGGAGGATGCCCATGCCCGTGAGCAGCAGCCACAGCGCGGCCTGGATGATCGCCATCGTGGCCAAACCGGCCAGGAACTTTCCCATCAGCAGCGCGTCGCGGTAGATGGGCTGCGCCAGCACGCGGCTGAGCGTCCGCCGGTTGTGCTCCCCGTTGACCGAGTCGAACGTGAGCGCGATCGCGGTCAGCGGGATCAGGAACCCCAGGAACCCGGCGAACGACGGCAACTGACTGCCTTCCTGCACCGTGGTGAACAGCTTGAGGAAGACGAACGGGTCTTCGCCGACGGTCTGTGTCAGCGTCTGGGTTGCGGTGAAGACCGCGGCGAGTGCTGAGACGAACATCAAGATTTCGAGAATGAAGATTCGAACGCTGGACAGGTTGTCGGCCAGTTCCTTGAAGAAGACCGCCCCGACTCCGGTCCAGGGGGATCCTTCGCGTGTCATACCTGTCCTCCGTGGAAGTAACTGGTGTACACTTCGTCGAGGCTGGGCCGCTCCAGTGAGAGGCTGAGCAGTTGCGCGCCTCTACCGACGACCCGTCGCGCGACTTCCGCGCGGCAATCGGTTTTGGCTTCCAGACGATAGAGACCGGGATGCTCTTGACTCACCTTCGCCACGCCGGGTGTGGACGCGAGCATGTCGTCGAGCCCATCACCGCTCACCTCGACTTTGATGCAATACGCGCCACCCAGGATGCGGTCGGCGAGCGTCTCAACTGTACCTTCGAGCACCATCTTGCCCTGGAAGAACAATCCGACCCGATCGCAGACGGCCTGCACCTGGTAGAGCAGGTGCGAGGCCAGCATCACCACCATGCCGTCCTTCTTGAGATCCAGGATCAGGTGCAGGAACTCGTGCGCGGCCTCGGGGTCGAGGCCGAGGGTGGGCTCGTCGAGGATCGCCACCAGTGGCTGCTTCACCAAGACGTCGGCGAGGCCGAGACGCTGCCGCATGCCCCGCGAGAAGGTGCCGACATTCGTATCGGCCCGCTGAGCCAGACCCATTCGCCGCAGCACGTCGTTGATACGGCCGTCGGCCTCCTGGCGCGGCAGTCCGTTGAGCCGCGCGATATACGCTAGGTTCTCTCGCGCCGTCAGGTCGTCGTAGAAGCCGACCGAGTCGGGCAGGTAGCCCACGCGCCGCTTGACCTCGAGCGGCTGACGGGCCGGATCAAAGCCCAGCACCCGCGCTTCGCCCGAGGTCGGCTCCGCCAGCCCCAGCAGCATCAGAATGGTCGTGGTCTTTCCTGAGCCATTAGGTCCGAGCAGCCCGAAGACCTCGCCCTGGTTGAGGCGAAGGTTCAGGTTGTCGACGGCCACCACCTCGCCGTACCGCTTCGTGAGGTTGGTGGTCTCGATGACCGGGGTCATCGCCGTCCGTACCTGGACACGGCCTGGAACACGACCGCGAGCGCGGCGATCACGACCAGGATGCCCAGGATGCCCCAGTATGTGGAGGTCTGGACCGTGATCCGGAAGTCAGCCGACCCCGAGGCGTCGCCCGCGTTGGCCCGCAGCGTCACCATGTAGTCGCCGGCGATCGCCTTGGCGAGCGGCTTGAGGTTCGCGGTGGCCTGCGCCTCCCCGTTCGGCGCGATCTCGGCGACGCGCTGTGGGTCGAACTTGATCTCCCAACCCGAAGGCTCCGACGACGACAGTTCCACGTTGCGCGCCGGGGAGGAGCCTCGGTTCCTGACCACGATCTTCAGCGGCGTCGACTGTCCGGCGGTTGCGCGGCCGGAGAGCCGGCTGCCTTCGGCGCCGGTGAGCGACAAGTCCGCGCGGCCTGTGACCGTAAGCGTCAACTTCTTCTCGGCCAGCGCGTCACCGGAGCGGGCCCGCACCACGACCTCGTAGTCACCCGACGCGGTGCCCTGCGCCAGGCTGACCTCAACGTCGACGTCGCGCGATTCGCCCGCCTTCACTGGGAAACTGGTCACCTGCTGCCCGACCGCGGTAAACGTCACCTGCGCCCCCTTGGGCACCGTGGCGTCGATGTTGACCAGCAGATCGCGGTCGCTGTCGTTGCGTAGCGTCATCCGGTAGCGGAAGGCCGAGGTTGCCGCGCCGCGCAGCGTCGGCAGTTCGACGTCAAGCGCCAGGCGCGACGGCAGGACCTCACCCATCGTCAGCGTCAGGGGCAGATCGGCTCTGCCGCTTTGGCCCTCGGCGGCCAGGCGGAACCGGAACGTGCCGACGCGTGTGCCCGCCGGGGGCTCCAGCCTGAGGCTTATGGTCACGTCTTGATCGGGTCCGACAGCGACCGCGCTGACGGTGCGGCCCGCGGCCAGGAAACTCGCCCGCCACCGTGGGGCCGCTTCGACGACCCGCAGTGCCACGATC
Source organism: bacterium (assembly GCA_041487495.1). Classification (GTDB taxonomy): domain Bacteria; phylum Sysuimicrobiota; class Sysuimicrobiia; order Sysuimicrobiales; family Humicultoraceae; genus JBGPNN01. Next base: position 6,309 of record JBGPNN010000021.1, on the reverse strand, counting down.
TGCGGGGCCAACCCGTAGTTCCTAACGGTCATGGTCAGCGTGACCGGGTCGCCGGCGCGAATAGTCTGCGATGGATAAGGCGTTGACAGGCCGAGCCCCTTGTACGCGGGCGGATCGGCTGCGATGGCCGGAGCCATTCCTGCGAAACCAACGGCACACACGACGGCAAGGAGCACGACGATCATTCTGAGCACCTAGGTCACCTCCACGGACGCATGAGGACATGTTAGGCCCCTGGCTGGGGCCACCGGCGCACTATTAGAGTACACTACCGGGTCTGGCGGGCGACTTCCTTCTCGGCTTTGTCCATGATCGTCGACGAATGGCCGGGGAAGACCGAGGCGTCGGGGTTGATATAGCGGGCCGCGTTGTTGACTGCGGTCGCTGCTTCGCCGAAGCCGGTCGCGATGAGCTTGAGTTTCCCGGGGAAGGTGACGATGTCGCCGGCAGCATACACGCCTGCGACGTTCGACTCCATGCGGGTATTCACAACGATCGAATCGTCCTCCAGTATGAGACCCCAGGTCGTAATCGGGCCCAGATTACTGACCAGACCCAAGAAGGCCAGGACTGCATCGACCTTCAGGATCTCTTCCTGCCCGGTCTTGTTCTGGAACACGACCACGTCTTCCACGTCGGGGTCGCCGCGGAGCGCGCGCAGCTCGTAGAAGAGCTTCACCGCAATCGGTGAGTCGAAGAGTTTCTTGACGGAGTCGGCGTGGGCGCGGAAGCCGTCGCGCCGGTGGATCAGGGTGATCGACCGGGCGTAGGGGACCAGGTTGAGCGCCCAGTCCAGCGCTGAATCGCCACCACCGATGACGAGCACGTCGCGGTCCCGGAAGTCTTCCTTCTGCCGTACGGCATAGTGCAGGCCATGACCCATGTACTTGTCAAGCTCGGGCCGCTTGTATGTCTTGGGGGTGAAGGCGCCGATCCCCGCGGTGATCAGCAGGACGCGGGTCAGGTGCACCCCCTGAGTGGTACCCACACGGATGGTGCGGTCGGGCAGATGCTCCAGGGTGCGGACTTCCTCGTTCAGCAGGATCGTGGGGTTGTATTGGGCGGCCTGCTCGACCAGGTTCGCCACCAGTTCCTTGCCCAGGATCTTGGGGAACCCGGCGACGTCGTAGATGTTCTTGTCGGGATACAGGGCCGTCACCTGGCCGCCCAGATCGGGTTGGCTGTCGATGATCATCGTCTTGAGGCCCCGGAAACCCGCGTAGTACGCGGCGAACAGCCCGACGGGGCCGCCGCCGATGATCATGAGGTCGTGCATCTTTTCCATGGTAACATTGTACCCATTTCTTGACACCATTTCCGCCCCATGGCAGTGTTAGGATTAACGGTAGGGGGGATTCACCATGGCCATTGGGACCCAGCGCGGCGTCGCGCCGCTTCTCACCAAAGAGCAACTGTCCCGCTACTCGCGGCAGATTATCCTGGAGGAGATGGGGGTGGTCGGCCAGCGGCGTCTGCTGGACAGCAGGGTGCTGGTCGTCGGCGCCGGTGGTCTGGGCTCCCCGGTCTCGCTCTACCTGACGGCAGCCGGTATCGGCACGCTGGGGATCGTGGACGGCGACCGGGTGGATTTGTCGAACCTGCACCGGCAGGTCATCCACTATACCCAGGATGTCGGCCGGCCCAAGACCGAAACGGCGCAGCGCACACTCGGCGCCGTCAACCCCGACGTCAAGATCGTGCCGTACCAGACGACGCTGACATCCGAAAATGCGATGGACATCGTAGCGGGGTACGATCTGGTCGTCAACGGGAGCGACAACTTCCCCACGCGCTATCTGCTCAACGACACGTGTGTGTTCTTGGCCAAGCCCCTGATCGATGCGAGCATCCTCAAGTGGGAGGGTCAAGCGACGGTCTTCCTGCCGGGGCAGGGATGCTATCGGTGCCTCTTTCCGAGCCCGCCGCCGCCCGGTTCGGTCCCGTCGTGCGCCGAAGGCGGCATCATCGGCGCCGTGGCCGGCTTTATGGGGTCGCTGCAGGCCACGGAGGCGGTCAAGATCCTGCTCGGCGTCGGCGAGACACTGGCCAACCGACTGCTGCTTTTCGATGCCCTGCAGGGTGAGGTGCGCACGCTGCGCTGGAGCCGCAACCCTCGCTGCCCGGTGTGCGGCGACCAGCCGACGATCACGCAATTGATCGACTATGAGGAGTTCTGCGGCCTGCCCGGACGCTCGCACGCGCCGGTCACCCCCGAGGACACCGTCCCCGCTGTGGACGCGGATGAGGCTCACCGGCTCATTGCCGAGGGCGGGCAGTTGATCGACGTCCGCGAGCCGTGGGAATGGGCTATGTCACACATCCCCGGCGCCACGCTCATCCCGATGGGCCAGGTGCCGCAGCGCACGTCAGAGCTCGATCCCAGCCGGTCGATTGTGGTACAGTGCGCGACCGGCGCGCGCAGCGCCAAGGTCACGCAGATGCTGCGGCAGGCCGGTTACGCAAAGGCCTACAACCTGGCCGGTGGGATCGTCGCGTGGGCGAACCAGTTCCCGGTCGAGAGCGGAGACGGCCGGCGGTAAGCCCCAGGTGAACGCCGTCGCCGTGCGGCAGGCCGTCCTTCGCGGCCCTCGTATCCTTGATCTCGAACGCGTCGCAGTCCCGCAGCCCGGTCCCGGCGAGGTCGTCGTCCGGATCCGGGCTGCGCTCACATGCGGGACGGACCTGAAAACCTACCGCCGCGGTCATCCCCGCCTGCGCTACGGGCCGTTTGGTCATGAGGGATCAGGCGATGTCGCGGCTGTCGGCGCGGGCGTCACCGGCGTGCGCGTGGGCGAACCCGTCGTCTTTACTCCGACCGCGGGCTGTGGAGTCTGCGGGCCCTGCCGGGCCGGCCGCGAGAATCTCTGCCCGACACTCTTCGACGACATGGCGGTTGGCACGTACGGGGACATGGTCCGTATTCCCGCACGCATCGTCCGCCGGCATCTGTTTTCCCGTCCGGAGGGTCTGTCCTACGTTGAGGCCGCGTTCCTGGAGCCACTCGCGTGCGTCGTCCACGGGTGGCGGCGTCTCGGCCCGGTCGACGGGAGCCGCGTCGCCGTCATCGGCACGGGCGCCATCGGTCTGCTGCACGTTCGGGAGGCGGCGCGACGGGGGCTGGAAGTTGTCGCGGTGGGACGCCGCGCGGCCGGGCTCGATCTGGCCAGGCGCTTCGGCGCGGCGCACACGATCAACGTGCGGGAGGTCGATCCGGGGGAGGGGCTTCGCGCACTCCATGGCGGCGGTCCCGATATCGTGGTGGAGTGCACCGGAGCGATGGAGATCTGGCGGATCGCGCCGTCGTGGGCCGCGGCCGGCGGCCGCGTCCTGCTGTTCGGCGGACTGCCAGGCGGCAGCGAACCGACCTTCGACGCCGGGCGTCTGCACTACGGCGAGGTGGACCTGGTCAGCGCCTTTCACTACTGCGCCGTAGACGTCATCGATTCGCTGAACCTGTTGGCGTCCGGCACGGTCACACCCGCGGCGATGATTGGCGGCGTGAGGCCTCTCGACGAGATCCAGCAGATCTTCGCCGATCTCGACCGCGGCGTGGGACTCAAGTACGCCGTGCTCCCCGAGGGGACGGCATGGCAGTAGGGCGGCCCGCCACAACCAGGGCGCTCATCTACCGCGGGCCCCGCGACCTGCGGTTGGAAGACGTGCCGCTGCCCGCGCCCGGACGTGGCGAGGTCGTGGTGCGGATTACGGCGTGTGGCTTGTGTCCCGGCGAAGTCATGGACTGGTACCTGGCCCGCAAGGCGCCGGTGCCGCTCGGGCACGAGCCGGTGGGCGAAGTCGTTGAGGCCGGGGAGGGTGCGGGGTTCGCGATTGGCGAGCGCGTCTTCGTTCACCACCACGCGCCGTGTCTGAACTGCCGCCAGTGCCGCCGCGGCGACTTCGTGCAGTGCGCCACCTGGCGGCTGCGGCGGTTGATCCCCGGCGGGCTGGCGTCCCACGCGGTGGTTCAGGCGGCGGCGGTGCAGACGGACATGCTGCATATCCCCGACGGACTCTCCGACGACGCCGCGACGTTCATCGAGCCGGTCGCCTGTGTCGTGAAGTCGGTGCGCCGAGCCCGCGTACGCGAGGGTGACCGGGTGCTCGTGGTCGGGTTGGGCGTCATGGGGATGCTGCATCTCCTCGTCGTGCGCGCGAACGTTCGGCCGTCACTGCTGCTGGCCGCGGACCGTCTGCCCGACCGGCTGGCTCGCGCCGCCGGCATCGCCGATGCGCTCGTCGATGTCTCGCACCGGCCGCTCGCCGCCGCGGTCGCCGATGTGACCGGGGGGGAGGGCGCCGAGGTCGTCATCGTGGGGCCGGGGACCGTAGACGCGCTCGACGCTGGTCTCCAGGCCGTGGCGCCCGGCGGTACGCTGGTTATCTTCACACCTACGCCGCCGGATGCCCGCTGGCCGCTACCGGTGCACGATGTCTTCTTCAAGGAAACCAGCATCGTGCCGAGTTATTCGGCTGGGCCCGACGACACGCGCGAGGCGCTGCGCCTTCTGGCAGCGGGAATGCCCGTGGAGTCGTTGATCACCCACCGGCTGCCGCTGGAGCGCGCGGCGGAGGGATACGACCTGATCCGGGCCACAGGGCCCGCGATGAAAGTGGTGGTTCGCCCATGAGGAGAACCTCGGGCAGCGCCGCAAACGCTTGCGCGTCTCCTGGGACCGCATTACAATGCTTCTTGACGATGCCAAGTCGGGTGCCGTGGAGGGCCGCATGATCACAATCAGCACACAGGCCGCAGAGAAGCTCTCGGAACTCGTGAAGCAGCAGGAGGACCCCGAGACGCGGCTCCGCCTCTTTGTCACCAAGGGCGGCTGCCATGGGTTCAGCTATGGTATGGCGTTCGACCGGGAGCGCCGCGAAGGCGATGAGATCGTCGCGCAAGACGGCGTGGAGGTCCTGGTGGATCCGCTGACCTCCCGGGTGATGTCGGGCGCGCAGATCGACTACGTGCGGTCGATCACCGGCCAAGAAGGGTTTGCCGTGCGTAATCCCAACGCCGTGGAGACCTGCGGGTGCGGCCACTCGTTCAGGACGGCCGACGATGCCGGCGATCCCGATCCCTGTGACGAGGGAACGCAGAACTAACCGGAGGCTTCGATGACCCAGCAGATGCAGGTGCAGGAGCAAGACCAGGGCATGCGGGCGCGTGTTGAGCGCGTGCTCGAGACGATCCGTCCGTCTGTCCAGGGGGATGGCGGCGACATTGAACTGGTCGACGTCGCCGACGGCATCGTGCAGATCCGTCTGGCCGGAGCCTGTGTGGGCTGCATGTACTCCATGATGACGCTGCAGGCCGGGATCGAACGCATGTTGAAGCAAGAGATCCCGGAGATCCGCGCCGTGGAGGCCGTGCCCTACTAAGCGCAGCAGCACGGACGGTCGACCGGGCCCCACGGCGCTGCCGGGGGCCCTTTTTGTCGACCCTGAGGGACCGAGGAGGACCGGCGTGATTGTGCTGGCGACCGAGGAACAGCGACTCATCCACCACACGATCCGTGAATTCGCCCGCGACGAGTTGCGTCCGAACGCGGCCGAGTGGGATCGCGAAAGCCGGTTCCCCAAGGAGCTGGTCCCGCGGCTCGCCTCGCTGGGGCTGCTTGGCATGACGGTGCCGGTCGAGTACGGTGGTTCGGGGCTCGACATGAAGTCCATCGCCACAGCCGTGGAAGCGCTCGCCTGGGGCGATGGCGGCGTGGCCCTCGCCGTGGCGTCTCATAACTCTCTCTGTACCGGGCATATTGCCGCATTCGCCAGCGACGCGCAGAAGCGCCGCTATCTCCCCCGCCTGGCCGACGGTGAGGCCCTGGGCGCGTGGTGCCTGACCGAGCCCGGCGCGGGCAGCGATGCGGCCGCGATCCAGACGCGCGCAGAGCGCCGCGGCGACCGGTGGATCCTCAACGGGAGGAAGACCTTCATCACACAGGGGAGCGTCGGGGGCATCTACGTGGTGATGGCGGTAAGCGACCCGGGCAAGGGGCGGGCCGGCATCAGCGCCTTCATCGTAGAGCGCCAGACGCCCGGGCTCGAGATCGGGCGCAAAGAGGATAAGCTCGGCGTGCGCAGCAGCGACACGTCCGAGGTCGTGTTCAACGACTGCGAGGTGGCGGACGAGAACCGCTTGGGTGACCTGGGCGACGGTTACCGGCAGGCGATGCGCGTGCTCGAACGCGGCCGCGTCGGCATCGCGGCCATGGCCGTGGGCATTGGACGGGCGGCGCTCGACGCGAGCCTCACCTATGCCAGGCAGCGTACGGCGTATGGGAAACCCATTGCCGACCTCCAGGCCATTCAGTT